>NZ_JBEYXN010000043.1:0-34980 GCF_040704625.1 Streptomyces sp. NPDC046866 | reverse complement strand
TACGACGACGAACAGAGCTGCCTCGAAGACGTCCGCCACCTCCTCTCCCTCCTGCCCTCCAACAACCGCGAACTCGCCCCCGCCGGCGACCAGGACGACCCCGCCGACCGGCGCTGCGAAAGCCTGCTGGACCTGGTTCCGGCCCGCGCCAACGCCGCGTACGACATCCGCGCCGTCATCGAGGAGATCGTCGACCACGGCGAGTACTTCGAGGTCCACACGGCCTGGGCGCAGAACGTGGTCTGCGCCCTGAGCCGCCTCGGCGGCCAGGTCGTCGGCATCGTCGCCAACCAGCCCGGCGCCCTCGCCGGCGTGCTCGACATCCAGGCCAGCGAGAAGGCGGCCCGGTTCGTTCAGTTCTGCGACGCCTTCAACATCCCGCTCGTCACCCTCGTGGACGTGCCCGGCTTCCTGCCCGGCCTGGACCAGGAGCACAACGGCATCATCCGCCACGGCGCCAAGCTCCTGTACGCCTACTGCAACGCCACCGTCCCGCGGATCTCCCTCGTCCTGCGCAAGGCGTACGGCGGCGCGTACATCGTCATGGACTCCAGCTCCATCGGCGCCGACCTCGCCCTGGCCTGGCCGTCGAACGAGATCGCCGTGATGGGCGCCGAGGGCGCGGCCAACGTCATCTTCCGCCGCGAGATCGCGGCCTCCGACAACCCGGAGGAGACCCGCGCGCAGAAGATCAAGGAGTACACGGCCGAGCTGATGCACCCGTACTACGCGGCCGAGCGCGGCCTCGTCGACGACGTCATCGACCCGGCCGACACCCGCACCCGCCTGATCGACGCCCTCACCATGCTCCGCGCCAAGAAGGCCCCCCTGCCCGCCCGCAAACACGGAAACCTGCCGCTGTGACGCATCCCGAACTGCCCCTCGCCTCGCTGCGCGTCGTCAGGGGCGCGCCCACCATGGAGGAACTGGCCGCGCTGGCCGTACTGCTGACTGCGCGTCTGCAGGCTCCCGAGCCGGAGCCGGAGGTCCTGGCCGCCCCGGTGCCGCTGTGGCCGCGGGCGCTTCCCGGCTACCAGCCCCCGGGCAGCTGGGCCTCGTAGCCCGGGTCCCGGCCTCCCCCGATCCCGTCCGGCCCCGGCGTACCCCCGCGCCGGGGCCGGACGTACGCGGGGCACGGCCCGACCCCTCGACACCCGGGGGCGGGCCCTAACCCCGCCCGGTCATCCCGTCGCTTCGGCAACGCCCGGCTGCGGCCGCGTCCGTGTGCGCGTGCCCTCGGCCGGCGCCAGGCCTGCACCCATCGGTGCGAGGACGACGCCCAGGTCGACGAAGGTACGCAACCTCGCCCGGAACAGGGCCGGGCGATCACCCCCGACCCGGACCGCCAGAGCGCCCCAGGCCGCCCCGCCGACCGCCGCGGCGACCTGGTCGACCGTCGCCCCGACCGTGAGCGCGGCCCAGCTCTCGACGAGGACGAGGGCCGCCATCGACACCGCCTGGACCGCAAGGGCCAGCATCATGGTCATGTCGCCCCTGCGCAGTCGGGTCGCCTGACCGTCCGGCGCGCGTCAGGCGGCGGGCACGGACCGCTTACGGGTCACGGTCAGGCGGCGTCGAAGCCGGCCAGGCCGAGGGCGACGAGGCGCTCCGGGTCCGTGATCACGTCGATGGCGGCGATCCTGCCGTCGGTGACGGTGAAGGCCATCAGCGACAGCGGGCGGCCGTCCCTGACGACCACGACGCCCGCCGCGCCGTTGATCAGCGCCGGGCGCACGAACGGGAACAGGCTGCCGTACGTGACGGCCTGCGAGGCCAACGTCGCGGCGCCGCGCAGGACCCCGCTCTGGGAGGCCCGCAGCGTGCCGCCGTCGCAGCGCAGGACCACGTCGGGGTCCAGGACGGCGATGAGGGCCTCCAGGCGGCCGTCCCGGGAGGCGGCGAAGAAGGCGTCGACGACCTCGCGCTGGCGGGAGCGGTCCGGGTCGGGCACCGGGGCCTGGTCCTGGACCCGGCGGCGGGCCCGGCTGGCCAGCTGCCGGGTGGCCGCCGGTGTCCTGTCGAGCAGTTCGGCTATCTCGTCGAAGGACACGGCGAACATGTCGTGCAGGACGAACGCGATCCGCTCGGCGGGGGAGAGGGACTCCAGCACCACCATCAGCGCCAGCCCGACCGAGTCCGCGAGCAGCACCTCGTTCTCGGGGTCGATGACGTGCTCGCGGGTGACGACCGGGTCCGGGACGCGGACCTCGGGGACCAGGGGCTCCTCCCGCCGGGTCGCGCGCGAGCGCAGCATGTTCAGGCAGACGCGGGAGACGACCGTGGTCAGCCAGCCCGGCAGGTTCTCGACCTCGTCGGTGTCGGCGCGGTCGAAGCGCAGCCAGGCCTCCTGGACGGCGTCCTCGGCCTCGGCGAGCGAGCCCAGCATCCGGTAGGCCACGGCCCGCAGCCGGGGCCGTTCCTGCTCGAAGCTGGCCGTCGGCCGGGTGGTCGTGTGCACCTGTGGGGTTCCTTTCGCCGGGGGCCGCCGAGGGCTCGGTGCCCTGGAGCGACCGTAGCGACCCAAGCGACCGAAGCCGCGGGCGGGACCGGGTCGCCGAATCACCCACACGGGTGGCAGTCGATTCCCGCTTGACGCCCGCTCGACCCCTCCGGACCCCCGGAAACCGGCCCCGATGGGGCGCAGCGACTGAAAACCAGCGACCGAAGCGGTCTTCGGTAGCTCTCGGTCGCTGAGAGGAACCACAGGTCAGGGTGGGTGTGAAGGGCCGGCAGCGACCGAAGCGACTCAAGGTCCGGGTATATGAAGACATTCCCGCGTGCGCGTGTGCGCGTGTATGCGTGCGCGTGTGAGCGTCATATATAGGGGTCTTGAGTCGCTTCAGTCGCTATTTCGGTTGTGTCGGGGCTCTGACCTGTGGTTCCTTCCAGCTACTGTGGCAGCGACCGAAGGAGCTTCGGTCGCTGGGGGCGGAGCACTTCGGTCGCTGGGTCCGGGAGGGACCCGGTCGCCGGAACCGGAACGGCACGGTCCATGAACTGCCGCTGGGGGACGCGGGGTTCTTGTGGTGGGAGGTGCTTCTTCCGCACCCGACCTTCGCTAAGGTGAGTCCGTGGTTGAGTAGCTTCGGTCGCTGACGGGGGATGGGAATGGCTTCTGAGCTGCTCGTTTCGCGCAGCGACTCAGAGCGCAGCGACTCAGAGCAGCCGGGCCCGGCAGCCGGGCGCTCCCTGGCCACCGCCCGCTGGTGCGCGAGCAAGGGCTGGCCCGTCCACCCGCTGGCTCCCGGACGCAAGACGCCCGCGGGCAACTGCGACGCCTGCCGGGCCCCCGGCCACAGCCGCCGGGACTGCGGGTGCATCCGCTCCGGCCGCTGGTGCCACGGCTTCCACGCCGCCACCCTCGACTTCTCCCGCATCGCGCGCTGGTGGGGCGAGCAGCCCGGCCTCGGCGTCGGGGTCTCCTGCGGCCCGGCCGGCCTGGTCGTCCTCGACATCGACGCCCACGAACAGCCCCTGCCCGACCGCAGCCGGCTCCTGCCGGGCATCGCGGTCCCCGACGGGGTCGACCTCACCGGGCTCGCCAACGGCTACCACACGCTGGGCGTGCTGGCCGCGCTGCGCCGCGAGCAGAGCCCGGCCGTCGACACCGCCACCCTGCGGGTGCGGACCCCCTCGGGAGGGCTGCACGTCTGGTACCGGGCCCCCGGCAGCCACCGCTGGCAGTGTTCCACCGGCTCCGGCTCCGGGCGCGCCCTGGCCTGGCAGGTCGACGTACGGGCCCACGGCGGCTACATCGTCGCGCCCGGCACCGTCACCGCCGCCGGCACGTACACCCGCATCGGCGACGCCTGCGAGCCGGCCCCGCTTCCCGCCTGGCTCGCCCGCGAGCTGGAGCGCACCGGGCACTTGCCGCCGGCCGGCGTACCCGCCCCGCGCCCCGTGCCGCCGCGGGCCCGGCAGGCCGTACTCGCCGCCCGGGGCGGGCAGTTCGGGCACCTCGGCCGGGGCGCGGGCAAGGCCCTGGGCACCGTGCTGGCGATCGTCGCCGCCTGCGCCGCCGTACCCGAGGGGGCGGCCTTCTCGGAAAAGCTCAACCGCGCCGCGTACACCGCCGGCGGCCTGGTCGCCGCCGGCCTGCTCACCCCAGCCGACGCCGAGCGCGCCCTGGCGGACGCCGCGGAGCACGCCAGGCCCGGCCAGGAGCGCCGCTACGGGGCCATCATCCGCAGCGGCCTCAGCGCGGGCCTCCAGCGCCCCCTGACGCCGCCCGGGGTCCGCCCGTGACCGCCGAGCGGGAGAGCGCCGCGCTCAGTGCCGCGGTCAAGGAGTTCGACGCCCGGGCGGTCGCCGAGCAGATCCTCGCGCTCCAGCCCGTGCAGGAGCCCGACGCCGCACCGGGCCCCGAGGCGCACGCCGGGGCCCAGGGCGGCACCGGGGCCGCGGCCGGCGCCGCCGGGCCCGCCGTCACCGCCGACGGGCTGCTGCCCGACACCCTCAGCGACCGCGGCAACGCCAAGCTGTTCGTCCGGCTCTACGCCGACGACTACCGGCACGTCCCCGGCCTCGGGTGGTACCGGTGGGACAGCACCCGCTGGCTCATCGACGAGGACGACACCGTCCTGTGGGCCGCCGGCGACCTCGCCGAGTCGATCGCCACCAACGACCCCACGGGCACCCACAGCGCCGCCGCCCTGCGCCAGCACCGCCGCCGGGCCCTGAGCACCAGCGGCATCAACGCCATGCTCACGCAGGCCAGGTCGGCGCCCGGGATGATACTGAACGCCGCCCGCCTGGACGCGGACCCGTACGCCCTGTGCACGCCCGCCGGGATCGTCGACCTGTTCACCGGACGCCTGCGCGCCCCCGTCCCCGGCAGGGACTTCCACTCCCGCTCCACTACCGTCGCCCCGCTGGCCATCCCCACGCCCCGCTGGGACCGCTTCCTCGTGGACACCTTCGGCGACGGGCCGGAGGGGGCGCAGATGATCGGCTTCCTGCAGCTGCTGCTCGGCTACTCCGTCACCGGGGACGTCGGCGGCCAGGTGATGCCGTTCCTGTTCGGCTCCGGAAAGAACGGCAAGTCCGTGCTCCTGGACGTGCTGATGAAGCTGCTCGGCGACTACGCCGACGCGGCCCCGCCCGGCTTCCTGATGGCCCGCCCGTACGAGGGCCACCCCACCGACCTGGCCGAACTGCACGGCCGTCGGGTCATCGTGTGCAGCGAGGTCAAACCGGGCGACAAGTTCGACGAGGCCCGGGTCAAGCTCCTCACCGGCGGCGACCGGATCAAGGCGCGGCGCATGCGGCAGGACTTCTTCGGCTTCCAGCCCACGCACAAGCTGTGGCTGCTGGGCAACCACCGGCCCGAGGTCGGCACCGGCGGCTTCGCGTTCTGGCGGCGCATGCGGCTCATACCGTTCGAACGCGTCGTCTCCGACGACCGCAAGATCGACAACCTGGCGGACATCCTGGTGACCGAGGAGGGCCCCGGCATCCTCAACTGGCTCATCGCGGGCGCCGGCCGCTACCTGGGCGGCGACAAGGACCTCACCGGCCCCGAGCGGGTGCGGATCGCGACGACCGCGTACGCCGACACCGAGGACCACACGGGACGCTTCCTCGGCGAGTCCTGCCGACTCGAGCCGGACCTGAGGGTGGAACAGGCGCAGCTCTACGCGGCCTACCGCGGCTGGTGCCAGAATGAGGGCGCCCCCGCCATCTCCTCCCGGGCCTTCGCGGCGCGCGTCCGCGAGACGGTGGGGCTGGCGTCGCCCAAGGAGATGATCCTGTCCAACCAGCGCAAGTTCTACCCGGGCATCGGCCTGCTCGCGCACGAGGAGACGGCATGAGCTCCCTCATCACCGAAGACGAGATCGTCCACGAGGTCGAGCTCGTCTGGCTGGAGGACGTCAGCGGGCTCGACTACGTCCGCCAGAGCCTGGACCGGCTCCCCACCCGCCGCGGCAAACCCGCCTACCACCGCGACGGCCGCATGGTCGGCTACGCCCAACTGGGGCCGCGGGCCAAGCCCTCCCGCTCCTCCGGTACCTTCCGGCGCCGCGTGTTCTGGCTGCTGCCCCACGACCGGGACACCGAGCCGGACGGGCTGTACGCGAAGGGTGCGCCCGCCGAGGCCGTGGACGCGCGGACGCTGGCGCCGGGCAGCAAGGGGCGCAAGACCGAGCGGTCGGAGGGCGGTCCCATGTCGTCGGCGTCGGCGTCGGCGTCGGCGACTGCGACAGCGACTGCGGCTTCGGCTGCGCCTGTGCCTGCGGCGCTGCGCGAACCCCTGCCGTAGCCGACGGCGCAGGACCCAACTCGCGCCCGCCACACGGGCTTTACCCGACAACCCCTATAAAAGAACCGGCCAGCCGGTATATTTTTGCTGCGTCGCCCCGGCCGGACCGAGCGCGCCCACTCCTTCCGCGCTCCGCGCTCCGCGCCCGGCTGTGCCGCGCCGCGGGGATCCCGCCGCCCGGCCGCGGCTCGCGCGCGTCGGGGGACGTCGCGCACGGCACGGCTTGTCTTCGAAGACCGGACCAGGGGGCGCAGCGCATGCGAGCAGACGTGGTGCAGGCGGACGTGGTGATCGTCGGCGGGGGGCCGGTCGGCCTGCTGGTCGCGGCCGAACTGGCCGGGTACGGAATCGACACCGCGCTCCTCGAAGCGCGGGCCGCCGTCGCCGAGCGGCCCAAGGCGACGACCCTGCACGCCCGGGCGGTGCAGTGCCTGGCCCGGCGCGGCCACCTGCCGGAGCAGCTGCCCCCGTACGCGGGGCCCTCGGGCGACTCCGGCGGCAGCCCCTTCCACTTCGCCGGCCTGCCCGGGCTGGTCATCACGGCCCCGGAGGGCGAGCCGGGGCCCATCCTCAAGTGCCCCCAGGCGGAGCTGGAACGGCTCTTCGAGGCCCGGGCCAGGGCGGCGGGCGCCCGGATCCTGCGCGGGCACCGGGTCACCGGGCTCGGGCAGGACGGGTACGGGGTCACCGTGCGGGCCGAGGGGCCGCAGGGCCCGGTCGACTGCACCGCCCGGTACCTGGTGGGGGCCGACGGGGCGCGCAGCCTCGTCCGCGAGGGGGCGGGCATCGCCTCGGACACGCACCCGGCGACCGTGGCCGCGCTGATGGGCACCGTCGCCCTGCGGGAGCCGGGCGCCCTGGCCGACGGCTGGCACCGGACCCCGCGCGGCTGGATCGTGGCCAAGACGGAGGCGCCGGCGGCCGGGGCGGGGGCCGGCCCCCGGACCCAGATACGCACGCTGAACTGCGCCCGCGCCCACTCCGACCGCCACCAGGAGCCCACCCTGGCCGAGCTGGAGCAGGAGGTGGCGTGGATCGCCGGGCGGGAGATCGCCATGGACGAGCCGCGGTGGCTCAGCCGGTTCAGCGACTTCGCCCGCCTGGCCCGCAGCTTCCGCCGGGGGCGGGTCTTCCTCGCCGGGGACGCGGCGCACACCCACTTCCCGATCGGCGGCCAGGGCCTGAGCACGGGCGTGCTCGACGCCCTGAACCTGGCCTGGAAGCTCGCCCTCGCCGTGCACGGGAGAGCCGGGGCGGCCCTGCTCGACAGCTACGACCTGGAGCGCAGGCCCGCCGCCGGGCGGGTCATCGACAACACGCGGGCCCAGCTGGCCCTGATGCGGCCCGGTCCCGAACTCGACGCCCTGCGCTCGCTGTTCAGCGGGCTGCTGAGCGCGGACCGGGTCGCCGGGCACCTCAGGAACATGATCAGCGGCCAGGACACGGTGCTGCCCGGGTGGACGGGGAGCCCGCCGTCCGGGGGCGAAGGAACGTTCCTGCCAAACGTCGCCCTGACCACGCCGGACGGCAGAACGGACGTGATCACCCTCCTCCAGGAGGGCCGGCCGCTGCTCCTGCTGTTCGGGCCGGACGCGGACCTGCGCCACGGCGGCGGCGCCCGCGCGTGGGAGCCGCTCCTGCGGGTGGTGCGGGCGCGGCCCGTGCCGGACGTGCCGTACGAGGCCGTCCTCCTACGCCCCGACGGCTACGTGGCCTGGTCCCCGGGCCGCACCCCCCTCACCACGGCCCTGGCGGCCCACCTGGCCCGCCCCGCCGAACCCGAGCCCGCCGCCGGCTGACCGCCCCGCCGGGGCGGGGGCCGCCTGGACGCCACTTCCCCTGGGCTTCCGCCGGGCGCAGGCAAAAGGAGAACCGTGGCGGAAGAGCAGGAGCCGGCCGACAGCCAGCGGCAGCACTGGCAGCACACCTACGCCGCACACCCCGGCATGTACGGCCAGGAGCCTTCCGGGCCAGCGGTCCACGCCGCCGCCGTGTTCCGCGCCGCGGGGGTGCGGGAGGTGCTGGAGCTGGGAGCCGGGCACGGCCGGGACGCGCTGTTCTTCGCCCGCGAGGGCTTCACCGTCCGGGCGACCGACTTCAGCCCCGTCGGGCTGGAGCAACTGCGCGACGCCGCCCACGCCCGGGGACTCGATGAGCGGGTGGCCACCGCGGTCCACGACGTGCGGGAACCGCTGCCGCTGCCGGACGCCTCGGTGGACGCGGTCTTCGCCCACATGCTGCTGTGCATGGCCCTGTCGACGAACGAGATCCACGCCCTGGTCGGCGAGGTCCGCCGGGTCCTGCGGCCCGGCGGCGTGTTCGTGTACACCGTGCGCCACACCGGCGACGCCCACTACGGCGCCGGCACCGCACACGGCGACGACATCTTCGAACTCGGCGGGTTCGCGGTCCACTTCTTCGGCCGTGAACTGGTCGACGTCCTTGCCGACGGCTGGACCCTCGACGAGGTCCACGCCTTCGAGGAGGGTGAACTGCCCCGCCGGCTGTGGCGCGTCACCCAGACCCGCCCCCGCTGAGCGGTACGCCGCTCCCACCGGAGCCGCCTGCGCCTACCAGGCCAGGGGTTCGCCGTCCCGGAAGAAGCCGCCGGTCGGGCCGGAATCGGGCAGGGTGGCGGCCCAGACGATGCCGGCGGCGCCCTGCTCGACGGGCCCGCCGCCCGGGCCGCCCATGTCGGTGGCGACCCAGCCCGGGCAGACGGCGTTGACCAGGATCCGCTCGGCGCGCAGCTCGTCGGCGAGCTTGCGGGTCAGGGCGTTGAGTGCCGCCTTCGAGATCCCGTAGGCAGGGGTTCCGCCGGACATGTGCTCGAGGGACCCGGACTCGCTGGAGACGTTCACCAGACGGGGGTGGGCCGAGCGGCGCAGCAGCGGCAGGAACGCCTGCGCGGTCCGCCAGGCGCCGAACAGGTTGGTCTCCAGGGTGCGGCGGACCTCGTCGAGGTCGGCGGAGACGGCGCGCCGGGCGGTGTCGTAGTTGACGGCGGCGTTGTTGACGAGGACGTCCAGGCGCCCGAACTCGGTCTGCGTGCTCCGGGCGAGGCCGCGGACGCCGTCGGCCTCGGTCACGTCCAGGCGGCGCGGCAGCAGCGTGCCGGCCACGGTGGGGGCCAGTTCGGCGACGGCCTGCTCGGCGTCTTCCCGACGGCGGGCGCACAGCAGGACGGTGTGGCCGAGCGCGGCGAGCTGACGTGCGGTCTCCCGGCCGATTCCACGGTTGGCGCCCGTGACCAGCGATACCGGCGCGGTGGTGCTCATGTTCTCTCCTCGGGCGGACGATCGGGCCTGGACAGCACGCTATGCCGTCGCCCGGCGTCCGCGGATCAGGCCCGGGGCGCAGGCACCCCCCGGCCTTGGAGGTAGTCCGCTCGTACCACCGCCGTGCGCCCGGCGGACCGCGTACGGGTCCGCCGGGCGCACGGCGGTGGGCCGCCTCAGGCGGTGAGGTCGGCCACGGCGGGGGCGACGGGGCCGAACAGGTCGGCGATGGTGGTGAGCGCGGCCGTCTGGAGGGCGGCGGCCGGCACGACCGTGCCGTCGGGTGCGGGCAGCGGGCGGGTGGCGGTGGCCTCGGCGACGACGGTGGGGCGGTAGCCGAGGGCGTGGGCGCCCTGGGCGGTGAACGAGACGCACATGTGCGTCATGAACCCGGCCAGCACCAGCTCCGTGCCCGCGCCGAGCGTACGCAGGGTCTCGTGGAGTTCCGTGCCGTGGAAGGCGTTCGGGAACCCCTTGACCACGACGGGCTCACCGGGGGCCGGCGCCACCTCGGGACTGATCGCTCCGATCTCGGCACGGATGTCGTACGGGGTGCCCGCGCCGCCGTCGTTGACGACGTGGACCACGGGGATCCCGGCGGCGCGGGCGGCGGCCAGCAGCCGGGCACCGGCGGCCAGGGCCTCGTCGACGCCCTCGAGGGCCATGACGCCGGTGCGGTAGGTGTTCTGGAAGTCGATCATGACCAGCGCGGCATCGGCGAGCCGGGGCAGGCCGTTGTCGAGGCCGATCACGTCGCGCAGGCGGGCGGAAGCGGTCATGGGAGTCTCCTTCTGATGCGGATGCAGCGGATACGGGGGGAGGGGCCGGTCCATCGGGGGCCTCGCCGGCGCGTGAGGCGCGGGTGGGGCCGCGCACCACGGAATCCGGCTCTGCCGGACACCGGGAGCTGCCCGGGGACCCGCCCGGGGCTCCGTCCGGGGGCGCACTCACACGCCGGCGTGGCCGGAGTTGCAGGGGCCCGCCTCGAAGCGGAGGGCGGGTGTCCGCGGGTGCCCGGTCCGCGGGACGGGCGGGCCGGGCCGGGGCGTGATGGTCCGAGCAGCCCCGTGGCAGTTCAGGGGGTGGTGCGGAAGCGGCGGCGGTAGGTGGCCGGGGTGGTGCCGATCTGGCGGCGCAGGGCTCGGTGGAGGGTCTCCACGGAGCCCAGCCCGCTCCCCGCGGCCACCGCCTCCAGTGGCTCGTCGGTGCTCTCCAGCAGCCGCCGCGCCGCCTCCACCCGCGCCGCCTCGACGTACGCGGCCGGCGTGACCCCCGTCTCGCGCAGGAACACCCGCGCGAAGTGGCGCTCGCTCAGGCACATCCGCTCCGCCAGCGCCCCCGTGGACAGGTCGGCGTCCAGATGGTCGGCGACGTACATCCGCAGCTCGTCGATGTCCCGGCGGGATGCGGCGGGCCGGCTCAGCGGGACCGAGAACTGGCTCTGCCCGCCCTGCCGTTTGAGGTACATCACCAGCTGCCGGGCCACCGCCAGGGCGACGTCCTCGCCCAGGTCCTCCGCCACCAGGGCCAGCGCCAGGTCCATGCAGGCGCTGATCCCGGCCCCGGTCCACACCTTCCCGGACCGTACGAAGATCGGATCGGGGTCGACCGTCACCTGTGGGTGGTCGGACGCCAGTTGGGCAGCGGTCGACCAGTGCGTGGTGGCGGTCCTGCCGTCCAGCAGCCCGGCCGCGGCCAGCAGGTGCGCGCCCACGCACACCGACGCCACGCGCCGGGCCGTCGGCGCGGTCGCCTGCAGCCAGGCCACCACGTCCGGGTCGATCCGGGCCACCGGCCCGTCGGGGTGCAGGTCCACCGCCCCGGGGACGAGCAGCGTGTCGACCACCCCCTCGACCTCGGCGAACGTCAGGTCGGTGACCAGCCGTACACCGGCCGAGGTGGCGACCACCCCGGCGGTCGGGCCGGCCAGCTGCACCCGGTAGCCCGCCCGGCCGCCGGTCTCCCGGTTGGCCAGCGCGAACACCTCGGCGGGGCCGGTGACATCGAGGAGGTCGACATCGGGGAAGACCGCGATGACGACGCGGCGGTTCGGGTGCGTGGACATGCATCCATCGTCACCGCCGGCGCCCACGGCCACAATGACGCTGTTCTGTCACATCTGGACGTCACGCCCCGCGTGTCGTGCCTACCAGTCCCGCCCCTCCGGCAGGGCGGCCAGGCCGGGGGCGGACAGGTGCAGCACCTCGTAGCGTTCGGTCGCGTCCTCGTCGGATGCGGAGGTTTCCGCCCACAGCACGAAGCGCAGCAGCTGCCAGTGGTGCGGGTCGACGGCCAGCGCGGCCGTGTGCACGCCGTCGCGGCGGGAGAGCTGCCGCAGCTGCTCGGCCTCCCGCTCGATGAGGGCGGTCAGGCCGAGGCCCGTGCGGTCCTGGTCGGCGTCGCAGGGCACGGCGGTGAGGCGGCGCGACGCCGCCCGGGGAGGCGCCGTGCGGGCGGGGCCGGCGTGGCAGGCGATGCCCGTCCAGTGGTGGGCGGCGGGGCGGCCGAAGTCCCGGACGATGTTCTGGAACCCGCCGCCGCCGACCAGGAACCGGGCCATCGCGCCGGTGTCGTTCCACAGGTAGAAGGGGGCGTACTGGTTGACCGGCGAGCCGTCGGTGCCGCGCTCGCGGATGACGTACGCCTTCAGTCCCAGCCCGGCGCGGTCGTCGAGGACGTGGCCGCCCTCGGCCACCCGCTTGCGGATGATCTGCATGTCGTAGTCGGCGGGCAGGGTGATCTCGTACTGCTTGGCGTACACGGGAGCTGCCTTTCTCGGCGGGAAGCGGACGGTCACGCGCGAGCGGGGGAGACGTACGCGCCCAGCAGGCCCAGCACCCCGCTGATCGCCTGCTCGAACGGCTGCACGGAGTCGGCGGCGCGCGCCAGGACGTAGCCGCCCTGCAGGACCGCGACGACGCTCGCCGCCGTGGCCGCGGGCTCCAGCGCGGCATCGAGTTCGCCGCGCTCGCGGCCCTCGGCCAGGACCTCGGCGAGACGGGTGCGCAGCCAGGCCAGGGTCTCGTCGACCGGGGCCCGCAGCAGCGCATCGGCCATCACGTCCGGGTCCTGGGTGAGGCGTCCGACGGGGCAGCCCTTGAGGACGTCCCGCTCGCGGTGCAGGTACGCGGTGATCCGCTCCACGGCGGTGCCCGGCGCCGAGAACTGCTCCTCGGCCTTGGCGCGCATCTCCTCGGCGGTGCGGCGGATGGCGGCGAGCGCCAGGTCCGGCTTGCCGGTGAAGTGGTGGTACATGCTGCCCTGCCCGGCCCCGGCCCGCTGCTGGATGGCCTTCGGGCTGGTGCCGGTGTAGCCGCGTTCCCACAGCAGTTCGCGGGTGCTTTCGATGAGGCGGTCGGCAGTGCTCATGCGGGTGACTATACATACTAGTTGGTACAGCACGGGTGCGAAGTGCCGGACACGGAGCTCCCGTTCAGGCGGCAGGGCTGCTGAGCGGGTGCTCGGGCAGGCCGCCGAGGAAGTCCCGCAGCACCTGGAGCAGCGCACCGGTCCGTTCGAGGTGGAGGTCGTGGCCCGTGCCGGGGATGCTCACGGCCGTGGTGTCGGGTTGCAGGCGGAGCATCTCGCCGATCTCCTGCGGCGGGATGATGCCCGACTGGCCGAGGACGGCCAGCACCGGGCAGCTGATCTTCGTCCACGCGTCCCAGAAGGAACTCCTGGCGATCTCGGCCAGCGAGCCGACCATGACGTCACGGTCGAACCGGGGCCACCAGCCGCTGTCGCGCTCCTCCAGGCCTGCCGCCCAGCCCTCGCCGACCGACCCTCCGCCGAGGAAGCAGGCGGCGGCTTCGCGCGACGGGAAGGGGACCGGCCACGAGTCGAGCCACCCGCCGACTTCCTGCTGCACCCGGGGGTTCGGACCGCCGGGTCCGGCTTCCACCAGGACCAGTGCGTGGACGAGGCCGGGGTGGGCGGCGGCGGTGAGCATGGCGGTGTGGCCGCCCAGCGACTGGCCGAGGAGGACGGGCTCCTGCAGGCCGAGCCGGTCGAGGACGGCGACCACATCGGCGACGTAAGCGGCCCGGGACACGTCTGCCGGCAGGCGTTCGCCGGCGCCGTGACCGCGCTGGTCGACCGCCACGACCCGGTGTCGGGACCGCAACCGGCGGGCGAGGGCGTCCCATTCGCCCGCGTGGCCGGCCAGCCCGTGCAGCAGGACGACGGGGCGCCCGGGGCCCGCCCAGTCACGGCAGGAGATGCGGACGCCGTCACGCTGCACGACGCGGGTGGACCAGGTCATACGGTTTCCCCTCGGGGTTTCGGGGTGGAGGCGGGGCCGCGGTTCCGCCGGGTCGGCGGTCGCCGGGTCGCCGGGTCGCCGGGTCGGCGGTCGCCGGGTCAGCGGTAGGCGGCGAGGAAGGCGCGGACGCCGGCGGCGGCGTAGTGGTCGAGTTCGGCGTCGGTGTGCCGGGCGCCGCCGTGGAACATCGCCTGGTTCACCGGGATCCACAGCAGCAGCCCGGCGAAGTGGTGGGCGGCCAGCATCGGGTCGCCGGCCCCCAGTACCCCCTGGTCGGTGAGGCGCCGGAAGGTGGCCGCCAGGGTGGCCAGGACCCGTTCGAAGCCCTGCTCGTACCAGGCCGCGCCCAGTTCGGGGAAGGCGTCGGCGTTGGCGATGATCAGACGGCGCAGCTGGAGCACCTGCGGCTGCGTGAGGGTGGCCAGGAACCGGCGCGCGAGGCGGGTCAGGTTCTCCTCCAGGGCGTCGGCCTCCGCGGGGACGTCGGCCACCAGGTCGACCATGGCGTCGATGCGGTCGGTGGTGGCCAGCACGACCTCGGCGAACAGCTTCTCCTTGTCCGCGAAGTGCTTGTAGACGGTCTGCTTGGACACCGCGGCCAGCCTGGCGATGTCGTCCATGCTCGTCCCGGAGTACCCCTTGTCCAGGAACACGGTGGTCGCGGCATCCAGGATCCCCTGGTGCTTGCGCGCTGACCGGCTGTCCATCGTCGGCCTCCCTCTTCGCCGTTCGCCCTGCCGTCCCGGCGGCCTGCCGAGAAGAGTACTGGACTGACCAGTACTCAGGTGGGTACTGTACCGTCCAGTTCCACAGAGCGCGGGGCCGGCCTGTCCCGGGTCTCGCCACACAACCGACGGGGGTACACATGGACACGGTTTTCTCGGCCGACGGCACGGCCATCGCCTTCGAGCAGCAGGGTTCCGGCCCCGCGGTGGTGCTCGTCGGCGGCGCATTCATGACCCGCGGCGATTCCGCCGAGCTCGCCGGTCTGCTGGCCGAGCACTTCACCGTGATCACGTACGACCGCCGCGGGCGCGGCGACAGCGGGGACGGCCCGGCCTACGAGGTGCAGCGCGAGATCGAGGACCTCGACGCGCTGATCCAGGGCCCGGGCGGCGGGTCCGCCATGCTGTTCGGCATGTCCTCGGGCGCCGTCCTCGCCCTGGAGGCCACCGCCCGCGGCAGCGCCGTCACGCGGCTCGCGCTGTACGAGCCGCCGTTCATCACCGACGACAGCCGCGCGCCGCTGCCCGCCGACTACGTGGAGCACCTGACGGAGCTCGTGGGCCGCGGGGCGTACGGGGACGCCGTCACCTACTTCATGACGGCGGCGGTCGGCCTGCCCGAGGAGGCCGTCGCCGGCATGCGGCAGGCCCCGTTCTGGGCGGGCATGGAAGCCGTCGCCCCCACCCTCCCGTACGACGGCCGGATCATGGGCGACACCATGTCCGGCCGCCCCCTGCCGCTGGACCGCTGGGCGTCCGTGACCGTGCCCGTCCTCGTCGGCAGCGGAGACGCGGGCGCGCCCCACATGCTGACCGGCGCGCGGGAACTCGCCGCGGCGGGCGACAACTTCACGCTGCGGGTCTTCCCCGGCGAGGAGCACACCATCGAGGCCAAGCGCCTGGCCCCGGCCCTCGCCGACTTCTTCGCCGGGGCGCACGCGGCCTGAGCGCGCCATCGGACGGGCCCGCCCCCCCGGCCCCGGAACCGCCCGGGGGCAGGAGGGGGTGGGGGGCGGGCCGGGGGCGGGTTCCGGTGCGGATGCGGGTTCAGCGCAGGGTGAGCGGGGTCTCGGAGGTGGCGCGGGTCAGCTTCTCCGGGTTGCGGACGTAGTAGAGGCCGCAGATGCGGGCGTCCTCCACCCGGACCGCCATGACGCCGTCGAACTCCCCGTCCAGGTGGACGAGGAGCGCCGGGGTGCCGTTGACGACGGTGGGGGCGACGGTGAGCGGGAGCCTGTTCTTGCGCAGGCCGCCCAGCATGAAGCGGACCACCTTCTCGGCCCCGTTGATCGGCCGGAGCGCGGCCTGCTTGATGCCGCCGCCGTCGCCCACCAGGACGACGTCCGGGGCGAGGACGTCGAGGAGGCCCTGCGGGTCCCCGGTCTCCAGCGCGCGCAGGAACGACTGCACGGCCGCGGAGGCCACACCCGGGGAGACCGTCTGCCGCGGGCGGCGGGCGTCGACGTGCCGGCGGGCGCGGTGCGCGATCTGGCGGACGGCCGCGGGGCTCTTGTCGACGGCGGCGGCGATCTCGTCGTAGCCGAGCTCGAAGACCTCGCGCAGCACGAACACCGCCCGCTCGGTCGGCGCCAGGGTCTCCAGGACGAGCATCATCGCCATCGACACGCTTTCGGCGAGCTCGACGTCCTCGGCCACGTCCGGCGAGGTCAGCAGCGGCTCGGGCAGCCACTGGCCGACGTACGCCTCCTTGCGGCGCTGCAGGGTGCGCAGCCGGTTGAGCGCCTGGCGGGTCGTGATGCGGACCAGGTAGCTGCGCCGGTCGCGCACCTGCGCCAGATCTACCGTGACCCAGCGCAGCCAGGTCTCCTGGAGGACGTCCTCGGCGTCGGCCGCCGAGCCGAGCATCTCGTACGCGACGGTGAAGAGCAGGTTCCGGTGGGCGACGAAGGCCTCGGTCGCCGGGTCGGCGACGCGGCCGCCCGCACCGCCCGCAGCACTCGCCCCGCTCCCGTCGCCCGCCCCGCCCGCACCGCTCCCGTCGCCCGCCCCGCCCGCACCGCTCCCGTCGCCCACGTCGCCCGTGTCGATCGCGTGGCTCGTCTCGCTCATCTCGCCCATGTCCCGCTTCCTCTCCCCCTCCTCCGCGGCCGGCCCGGTCGTCGGCGGCCCGCCACCGCGCGTTCGCATCCGCAGCCAGCGGCAAGATCATCTTTCCCTGCCGCGAGGCGTCCGGCTAGACCGCTGCCCGTTCCGCGGCGGCCGGCGCCTCGCCGCGCCCGGCCCGGAGCAGCCGCTGCTGCCGCTCGGCGTCCTTGGCCCACCACGTCCGCACGCCGGGCTTGCGCGCCTCGTAGCCCAGCTGCCAGATGATGCTCCGGCAGATGAGCTCCTTGACCTTCGCGCCCGGCCGGCCGCCGATGTGGTACTTCTTCGCCACGTCGTCCCTCGAGGCGACCTGGAAGATGCCCGCGCGGCGCCCCAGGCTCACGCACAGGCCGGCGAACCCCACCTCGACGGGCGCCGGTTCCTCGCCCGCGATCCGGCTGAGCACCGTCCGGGCCGCCTGCGGGCCCAGCTGCACCGCGGACTGGCAGCCCATCCGGTACGGCAGCCCCGACGGCGCCGCCGAGTCCCCGGCCGCGACGATGCGTACGTCGTCCACGCTGGTCAGCGTCTCGTCCGTGAGCAGGCGGCCCAGGGCGTCCGTGCGCAGGCCGCTGCGCCGGGCGAGGTCCGGCACGCCGAACCCGGCGGTCCAGATCGTCACCGCACTCGGCAGCTCCCGGCCGTTCCCGAGCCGCACCGCTTCGCCCGTCACCGCCGTCACCTTGGTGTCGGGGCCTTCCAGCACGGTCACACCGAGGGCCGCGAGCCGCCCGGCCACCGAGCGCCGGCCGCGGGCGTGCAGGTACGGGCCGAGCACCCCGCCGCACACCAAGGTCACCGTGCGGCCCTGCTCCGCCAGCTCGGCGGCGGTCTCGATGCCGGTCGGACCGGCTCCGACGACCGTCACCGCGGCCGTCGCGGGCGCGGCGTCGAGGACCGGGCGCAGTCGCTGCACCTCCTCCAGGGTGGCGATCGGGAAGGCGAACTCGGCCGCGCCCTGCACGCCGGGGTCGGCGCTGCCGCTGCCCACCGCGTAGACGAGGTGGTCGTAGCCGACCGTGGCGCCGCTCGCCAGGGCCACGCTGCGCCCGGCCGCGTCGATCCGCGTCACGGTGTCGACCACCAGCCGGACGCCCGTCGCCAGTACCTTCCGGTACTCGACGACGGCCTCGTCGGTCCCGCCGACCAACTGGTGCAGCCGGACCCGGTCGACGAAGACCGGACGCGGGTTGACCAGCGTCACGGCCACGTCGTCGCGCTGCGTCAGGCGGTTGGCCGCCATGACACCGGAGTACCCTCCGCCGACCACGACCACCTCGGTACGCGTGTTCTCCGTCATGCCCGTCTCCTCCCTCTCAAGGCGTTCGACCTCAAGACACCGGGCTCCGCACCCCTGTGACGTCCTGTGACCCGGATCACTGTGCCGCCCGGGACCCGGCGGCGACGGCGGTCAGGCCGCCCGGGCCGAAGCGCGGCGGAGGAGGTATTCGTATCTGGCTTCGGCCTGCCGGAGGGTCTCCTCCAGGATCTGCGCCTGCTGTCGGAGGCGGAGGTGTTCTTCCTCCGCCTCCCGGAGCCGTTCCTGCAGCACCGCCAGCCGGTGGGCGCGGGGATTGACGACGCGGAGGGCTTCTGCGTGCTGGGCGAGGAGGCGCTGCTTCGCCTCGGGGGTGAGGTGGCGTCCGTGCGCCGCCAGGTCCCCTACGAGGGTGTGGACGAAGTCCACGGGCGGGATGCGGCGGCCGGTGAGGTACCGCGACACCGTGCCCGCGTCGTAGGGGTGGCGCGCGGCGAAGCGGCGGACGGAGATGTCCAGCGCGTCGAACAGCGCGCGCAGCGAGGTGGCCAGGGCGCGGACCTCGGGCGGGTGGTCGGCGGGGAGGTGGCCCCACCGGGGGGCGCGGGCGGCCTGTTCGGGCGTGGGGCCGGGGGCTTCGGCCGCCGCCCGGCCCGCGGCGCCCGGCTCGGGCGCCGGGATCGCCGGCAGCAGGTCCGGGGCGGGGTGGGAGACCGGGGCCGGGCGGGGGACCGGGGCCTGGTGGGTGAACGGACCGTCCGCTGCGGCCGTCCGGTGCCGCCGTACCCTCGGCCGGGCCCGCGCGGCCTCGCGGAGCCCGAGCCGGTGCCGGGTCCGCAGCCAGGCCGCCGCCGTGCCCGCGATCCAGGCGTCCGGGGAGCCGCCCGCCCGCGTCCGCAGCCAGGGCCGGTTCCGGTAGGCGTGGAGGAGGCAGCCCTGGACCAGTGCCAGGACCATGGCCTCGGACGGGACGGTGGTGCGCTGCGGGGAGCAGGCGTCGCCGAGGCTGCTGCGGGGGTGCCCGGTGAGGCGGGCCAGCACGCGCAGCGAGGGCGAGCCCGCCCACAGCCGCAGCTCGCGCAGGAGTGCGACGTACGCGGCCGGGTCGGCGGCCGGTGCCGGATCCGGCGGGGTGGCGGCCCACGGCTCGTCCGGCCAGAGCCGGTCCGCCCCGCGCGCGATGAACCACTGCTCGGTCCAGTACTGGCGGTCGCCCCGGCAGGCCTCCGCGTACGCCAGGGTCAGGTCCAGGTTCGGCATGGTGTCGCCGGAGGCGGCGCCGGCCAGGGTCGACACCGAGAAGGAGTGCCCGATCCGGGCGGCCATGGCCCGGTAGGTGGGGTTGCCGGCGCCACGGCGCAGGGCGCGCAGCCGAAGGGCGAACGCCCCGAACGGAGCGTCCGGGGCGATCGGCTTCTCGGGCCGGGGCATCAGCTGCTCCGGCCCGTTTCACGGGCGGCTGCCCCCATGGCGACCAGCGCGGCCACGGCGGCCGACAGGTCGTACCCGAGCACGACCAGCACGATGACGATGACGGCCCCCGGTACGAGCGCCGGCACGGAGAACGATCCGCCGCCGGGAAGCCCGACGCAAAAGCTGTTGCTGTTGGTGTTCATGTGAAAATCCTTGGCCCGGACGGGAAATGAAGGTGCGTCACGGGTTGCCGCCCGTGCCGCGTCTTCACCCTGGCACGACCGCTCGGCGGCCGACCACCCCGTCCGGGGCGGGTGTTTTCCGGCTGTGTACGGCTGCGCGCGAGCGCGCGGCACCGGCGCTCCGGACGGGTTGTCCGGGGCTGTCCGGGACCGGTCGGACAACGCCGGGGAAGCCGCAGGCCGGGCGCCCGTTGTCCGGGCCCCGTCCGGGATCGTCCCGGCCACAGTTGCGCACTCCTGCAACAACGCCGGGCAGTCGAACATCTTCCTCGTAGGCATGCTCCACGTCCTGGTCCGGACGGGGCGCCGTACACAGCACACCGCGGGGCCCCTCGTTGCCGCGAGGGACCCGCCCGACATGCCATGAGGCCCGCCGCCCGAGGGGGCGGCGGGCCTCATCGGCCCGGCGTCAGACGGCCGCGGGCTGGGGGATTTCGGGGGTCTGGAGGGCTTCGGTGTAGACCGCTGCTCCGCGGCCCTCCGAGAGGTCGAGCGAGGCGAGGACGGACGGGACCACGATGCTGGGCAGCAGGTGGCGCATCAGCGCGGACACCCGGCCCACCAGGTCGCGGTAGTCGCAGATGGCCTGGGACATGGACTGGATGCCGGCGAAGGAGCCGACGATGACCTCGGCCGTCTCCGACGGCACGACGTGCGGCAGCAGTTCGCCCTGGGCTTGGGCCCGCTGCAGCAGGTCCAGGCCGATCTCGCCCCAGCGCAGGAACGGACCGCTGCGGTCGAGGCCCTGGGCCAGCTGGTCCATCGAGAGCCGGACGCCGGCGCGCACCATGGGGTCGGTCTGGAGGCGGTGGGCGTGCAGCATCACGGCGTCGACGATCTCCTGCACCTTCGAGGCGCGCGGCGGGATCGACAACTGCTGGTCCTGCGCGGCGAGCACGCCCTGCGCCAGGTCCTCCTTCGACTGGAAGTGGAAGTACAGCGCGCCCTTGGTCACGCCGGCGGTGGTGAGGATCTCGGAGATCGTCGCCGCCTGGTACCCCCGCTCCTCGAAGATCTTGGCAGCTGCGGAGAGGATCGTCTTGCGCGTGCGGATGGCTCGGACTTGCTCGGCCACGTGCCTCCCACCTCCTCGGGCTAGGCGAACCGTTGAAGGCTCAGAAAAAACCGTCCAGTTTGTATTTTACATAGGGTAACCCCTGCGCCAAACGGGCACCACTAACAGGTGTAACTTTCAGTCAAGTTGGGACGCTGATGATCCTTGTGACAGGTGCCACCGGAACCGTCGGCCGCGAGGTGCTCCGCCTCCTCCCCGCCGACCTGCGCGTTCGCGTCATGGCCCGGGTCCCCGCCCGGGTCGGACACGCCCCCGCCGGCGCCGAGACCGTGCACGGCGACTACGCCGATCCGCGCTCGCTGGCCGCCGCCCTCGCGGGGGTGCGCTCCGTCTTCCTCGTCACCGCCGATCTGCGCCGCGACGACGGAGGGTTCCTGCGCCTCGCGCGCTCGGCCGGGGTGCGCCACGTGGTCAAGCTCTCCGCCGCCGCCGTCGAGGACCCGGGCGCCGACGACGCCGTCACCCGCTGGCAGCGCGGCAACGAGGAGCTGCTGCGCGCCTCGGGGATGGAGTGGACCCTGCTGCGGCCGCGCTCCTTCATGTCCAACGCGCTGTCCTGGGCCGGCTCCGTCCGCTCCGGGCAGGTGGTCCGCGCCCTGTACGGGGACTCGGCGAACTCCTGCGTCGACCCGCGCGACCTCGCCGAGGTGGCGGCCGGCGCCCTCACCGGGCGGATCCCGGCCTGTGCCGCCCACACCCTGACCGGGCCGCAGGCGCTCACCGCGGTCGAGCAGACGGCCCGGCTCGCCGAACTGCTGGGACGTCCGCTGCGGTTCGAGGAGCTGGGCCCCGACCGGGCGCGCGCCGCGCTCGCCCGGCGCCACCCGGACGCCGTGGTGCGGGCGCTCCTGCACAGCGCGGAGCGGCAGCGCGCCGGGGCGAAGTCCCGGGTCGACGACACCCTTCCCCGGCTGCTCGGCCGGCCCGCGCGCTCCTTCCGTACCTGGGCGGCGGACCACCTGGACGCCTTCGCCCCGCCGCGGGCGCCCCGAGGGTGACGGGCCGGGCGGGGCGCGCACGGTGAGGGGGCGGCGCGGCGCTGGACGGCGGCGCGGGCCCGGCCTGCCGAGGCCTGCTCCGGCCCGTGCTACAGGTGGTGCGTGCCCGCCGTGACCGTCGAGCGGAACAGCTCGGCCCCGCCCTGGCGGGCGGTCACCACCACGGTCTGGCGGCCCTCGGCCGCCTCGGGGACGCGGACGGCCTCGATCATGCAGGGCGCGTCCAGCTCGGCGTACCGCTTGAACTCGCTGGCGAAGCGGAGGGGGAGGTACGAGGACCGGCCGAGCGCGGCCGCGGTGGCCTGGCGGGCCGCCTCCAGCAGCACCATGCCCGGGACGTGGTCCACCGCATGCTCGAACAGCACCGGGTGGCGCGTGTCGACCCTGAGCTGCCAGCGGTCCTGCTCGCCGGTGGGGGAGAGCACGACGTCCATGGGGGACATCCGCCCGACGCTCTGCGGGGCCGCCGGGCTGATCAGCGGGAGCCGGTACCAGTCGCCGTCGAGGGTGTGCTCGCCCCGCACCCGCTTGTACACCGCCGGCGCCATGCAGGAGAAGGAGCCGCCGCCGGTCGCCACGACGTGCCCGTCGCGGTGGAAGACCGCCTCGATGCGCAGACCTGACAGAGCGCTGCCGCGGCGGTTGACCTCCGTGCAGGTCACGTCGATGGTGAGGGTCGCCGGCTCGTAGCCGACGTGGAGGTGCTCGGGGTTCACCGCGATGTCGAGGTCGAACATGGCGAACTGATGGCCGAACGGAACGCCGAACTCGGCGTGGCCGAGGAGGATGCCGATCTGGCGGACGGTCTCGCAGGCGATGAGCGGGTCGTGGTAGCCGCCCGCGACGGGAGTGAAGAAGCTGTGGCTGCGCGGCCACTGGGCGGCCATGACGAAGTGGGTCTCGTCGACGCGGGCCCAGTCGGTGAGCACGACCTCCGCGACCGCGGACCGGTGCACCAGTTCCTTGGGAACGGTCGTGGTCAGCGTGGTGGGGCAGGATCCTGCGGATTTGCCGGCGAACGCGGCGAGGGCCGCCGAGGCCCCCTTCGTGTCTCCGTCGTGCGTGGTCCGTTCGATCTGGAACGTGCTCGCAGACATCGATCCCCCTGGTCTGTGCGACGTGGGTGCGGTGCGGGTTGCCCCTTGGCCGGGAAAACTACATACCAACCGGTTTAATTTCTAGGGGGTTTCGGTCAGCGCCGGAAAATTTGGCCCGGCCGATCCCTGCGATTCGCCTGTTATCACCCGAGTTGCCGGGTCGCGCGCCCGCCACACCGGGTCCTGCCCGGGATTCCGTCGAGAGGGCAACGAGCAGGCGGCGAGCCCGTCTTGAGTGGATCTCCCAATGCAACGGCAGTGACCGCTGCGCGAATCTGTCCGACCTGCACCCTTGACCCGGGTTGGACCCCGCGCACCTATCAGAAACCGCTTGGACGGTTTGTTAGAGTCGCTGTCAACTCGGTCAGTTGGACTCAACTGGCTCAAGTGGGTCAGTTGGGTCGACTGGCCGAATCCCCTGCACTGACGGAGCAGTCGATGGCCAAACAGGAACGCGCGGTGCGCACGCGTGACGCCCTGATCGGGTCCGCAGCCGAGATCTTCGACCGCGAGGGCTACACGGTCGCCTCCCTGACCGCGATCAGCTCGCTGGCCGGAGTGAGCAACGGGGCACTGCACTTCCACTTCGCCAGCAAGGCGGCGCTGGCGGAAGCCGTCGAGGCCGCGGCCGTGCTCCGCCTCGCGGACGTCACCGGCGCCGCGCCCCGGCCCGGCGAGCGCCGGCTGCAGGCCCTCGTCGACGCGACCCACCGGCTGGCGGCGGCCCTGCGCGCCGACGTGGTGCTGCGGGCGGGCTTCCACCTGTGCGGGGAGAGCGCCCGGCCGCCGCAGGAGGACCTGCGCGAGCGGTGGCGGGCCTGGGTCGAGGAGGCGGTCCGGCGGGCGGAGGCGGCCGGCGAACTGCGCCCGGGGGTGGCGGTGGCGGACGTGGTCGCCGCCGTGGTGGCCGCCACCGTCGGCCTGGAGGTGCTCGGCGCCCGGGACACCCGCTGGCTCTCGGCGGCCACCGTCACCCGGCTCTGGCGCCTGCTCCTGCCCACGCTCGTCCCGTCGGCGCCCGCCCCGGACCTGGCCCCCGAGGGGAGCCGGCCGCTTTAGCGACCCTCCGGTCTGTTTCAGGGTGGGTCGGGGAGGATTCCGGACGGGTGCGGGCAGGGGAGGTGACGCCGGCCTGATCCGTGTAGAGGGCAAACTCCCAGTTCAGGAGCGGGAGTTGAGAAGCCCGAGGGGGCCCTCTCGCGCCAAAACAGCACGGTCGGTTTTGTATTGACAAACCGTCGGGCCTGTTTTTTACTGAGGAAGGCTCATCCACGGAGACCAGGGGAGTACGGCGTGGACATCGAAGTACTGGGCACACTGGCGGTGCGGGAACAGGGAGTCTCGATCACTCCGACCGCCCCCAAGCCGCGACAGGTGCTGGCACTCCTGGCGCTCCATGCCGACCAGGTGGTCCCGGTCTCGGCCCTCATCGAGGAGCTGTGGGCCGGCGCCCCGCCGCGCAGCGCCCGCACGACGCTCCAGACGTACGTCCTCCAGCTGCGGGCGCTGATCGCGAGCGCCCTGGAGCAGGGCGCCGGGCAGGCCGAAGGCGCCGCGGAGCCGGCCGCAGCCGGCCCCGCCGGCCCCGCGGGCCGACGCCGCAGTGCCAAGGACGTGCTCGTCACCCTGCCCGGCGGCTACCTGCTCAACAGCGGCGGCGGCACCAGCGACGTCCGCGAGTTCGACCGGCTCGCCGGCATGGGCTACCGGGCCATGGACGCCGACGACTTCCCCGGCGCCGCCCGACTGCTGCGCGAGGCCCTCTCGCTCTGGTCCGGCCCGGCCTTCGCCGACGTACAGGGCGGCGCCCAGCTCGACATGGAGGCCCGCCGGCTCGAGGAGACCCGGCTGTGCGCGCTCGACCAGCGCATCGAGGCCGACCTGCGGCTCGGCCGGCACCGCGAGCTGCTCGCCGAGCTCACGGTGCTCGCCAGCCGCTACCGCACCCACGAGAACCTGCACGGCCAGTTCATGCTGGCCCTGCACCGCTCCGGCCGCCGCGGCGAGGCCCTCGACGTCTACCAGCGGCTGCGCGCGACCCTCGTCCGGGAGCTCGGCATCGAACCGTCGGCGGCCCTGCGCAGACTCCAGCGGTCCATCCTGATGGCCGCCCCGGAGAACCAGCTCGACAACGCCGCGAAGGCCGCCGCCGAGCGACTCGTGCGCGTCGGCTGACATGGCCGCCCCGCGCACCTCGCGCACCTCGCGCACACCGCGCACACCGCGCACCCCGACGGGCAGGCCCGCGAGCCGAGGAGGCAGCGCCGTGCAGGAGAGGTCGGAGCGCACCCGCAGGCGGCTCGTCCGGGCCGGGGCCGAGATGTTCCGGCGCAACGGGTACGAGCGGTCGACGCTCGGCGACATCGCGCGCACCGCGGGCGTCACCAAGGGCGCGCTGTACTTCCACTTCGCCTCCAAGGACGAGCTCGCCGAGGCCGTCCAGCAGCGCGGCGCCGCCCTGCTCGGCGAGACCGTGCGCGACCTGGCCGCCTCGGGCGCGTCACCGCTCCAGGCACTCGTCGACCTCACGCACTGGCTGGCCCGCACCCTGCACGACGACCCGGCGGTGCCCGCCAGCTTCCGGATCACCGTGGAGTGCACCGGCCGGGAGGGCGGCGGCACGGACTTCCGGCGGGCCTGGCTCGCCGCGGTCTGCGCCCTGCTGCGCCGCGCCCGCGACGCCGGCGAACTCCGGGCCGGGACCGGGCCGTACGGCGCCGGGTGGGACCGGGCCGAGTCGCTCGTCGCCGCGGCCGCCTGCGGCATCGAGGCCATGGCCGCCACCGGCATGCCGTACGAGGAGCTCGGGCGCCGGGTCGCCGCGATGTGGGAGCTGCTGCTGCCCGCGCTGGTACCGGCCGGGGCCGCGGCACGCTACCGCACCGGGCCGGGCGCGAGCCCCGCCGACGACACCCGCCGGCTCTCGCCGTACCTGGGCAGCGCCATCTGAGGGCGCCCGCGCCCGCCCGCCTGCCCGCCCGCCGAGTCCTGGAGAGCCGCAGATGACGAGTGAACGCCCTGCCGCCGCAGCCCCGGCGGCTGTGCCGGCCGCGGTGCCGGCCGCGGTGCCGGCCGCCGTGCTGAGGGACGTCGTCGGCGTCCTCGGCGACGTGCTGCGCAAGCGGCCCGAGGCCATCGACCCGGAGCAGACCTTCCAGTCCCTCGGGATGGACTCCCTGCTCACGGTGGAACTGGTGGCGGTCGTCAATGCGCGGTACGGCACGGAGATCCTGCCGACCGACCTGTACGACCACCCCACGCCCGAGTCCTTCGCCCGCCAGGTGGCCGCCGAACTGGACCGGGTCGGCACCGCGGTCCCGACTGCGGTCCGTGCTGCGGACCGGACCGCCCGCACCGCGGGGCCGGCGGCGGAGCCGGTCTCCTCCCGAGCCGAGGAGATCGCCCGGGCGCTGCGCGAACAGCTCGCCGCCGTCCTGTGCTGCGACGTGTGGGACGTCGGGCCCGACACGGACTTCGCCGCGCTCGGCCTGGACTCCATCCTCGGCGCCGAGTTCGTCGCCACCGTCAACCGCACCTTCGGGCTCCAGGAGCGGGCGGTGGTCCTGTACGACCACCCCGACATCACCGCGCTCGCCGCCCACGTCGCCGAGCTCCTCGGAGCCGCACAGCGGGTCCCGGCCACGGTCGGCGCCGCCGGACTCGACGTGCTGCTGGACGCGGTGCGCGACGACCGGCTGACCGTGGACGAGGCGCTCGTCCTGCTGGCCCGGCGCAGCTGAGGGAATCCGTCCGGATGGACGAGAAGGAGATCCTGACCCGCTTCCGCAACGGCACCCTGACGCGGGCCCAGACCACGGCCCTCCTGGCGGGCGTCACCCCGGCCCCCGGGCCGGCTCCGGAGCCCGGGGTCGACGCCGGCGCCGCTTCGAGCCCCGGCCCCGGCCCGGCGCCCGGAGGTCCCGGCCCGGGGCGCGGGGCCGCGGGCGGGCCCCGCCTGCACTACGGCTCCGGCGAGCCTGCGTCCGAGCCCGGCCTCGGGCCCGGAGCGGGGTTCGAGGCGGGGTTCGGTTCCGCCACCGACGCGGGTCCCGGCGCGCGCGGCGGTGCGGTTCCCGGCGAAGGGCTCGCCCCCGGGCCCGCGTCCGGCCCGCTCGGCCTCGCCCCGAGCTCCGACCCGGGCCCCGGCGGGCGCACCGGGCCCGGGGCCGGACCCGACGGCGGACGCGGTTCTCCGGCCGGGGCCGTGGCCGTGGTCGGGATGGCCGGGCGGCAGCCGCGGTGCGGGGACCTCGAGGGCGTGTGGCGGCAGGCCGAGGGCGGGGGGAGCACCGCCTCCGGGCCGCCGGGCGGGCGGGGCGGGAACGTGGTCGGGCACTACCTCGACCGGGTCCAGGACTTCGATGCCGCCTTCTTCGGGATCGAGCCGGCCGAGGCGGCCCTCGTCGACCCGCAGGAGCGGCTCTTCCTGGAGACCGCCTGGGAGGCCCTGGAGGACGCGGGCTGCACCGGCAGCCGGCTCGACGCCCTGCGCGACGCCGACGGCACGCCGCGCAGCGTCGGCGTGTTCGCCGGCGCCGGCCCGGGGGACTACGCGCTGCTCGCCGCCGAGTCCTGGGGCCGCGGACACCGCCGCCGCCTGCCGCGCGGCGGCAGTTGGAACCTCTCCAACCGGGTCTCCGGCCTGCTGCGGCTGACCGGCCCCAGCGTCAGCATCGACACCGCCGAGTCCTCCGCGCTGGTCGCCCTGCACCAGGCCCTCTCCGCCCTGCGGCGCGGCGAGTGCGCGGCGGCCCTGGTCGGCGGGGTACAGCTGCTGCTGCACGCCTCCAACCGCCGCCCCGGAGCCGGCGAGGCGGTCGGCGCGCTGGTCCTCAAACCGCTCGAACGGGCCCTCGCCGACGGTGACACCGTGCACTGCCTGATCCGCGGCAGCGCCGTCGGCCACGAGGGCGCCGCCCGCAGGAACGCCGGCCCCGCCGGGCGGATCGCACGGGCGGCCCTGCGCGAGGCCGGCGCCGATCCGGCCGGCTCCGGCGGGCTGCTGCGGGAAGACGCGGACTCGGTGGCCGCCGCCGTCGGCGCGGCCGGGGCCGCCACCGGCGTCGCCGTGCTCCTGCGCGCCGCCCTGCAGCTGCGCCACGGCGTGCTGCTGCCCGCGGCCGGCCGTCCGGCAGCCGCCCCCTGGCCGGTTCCCCCCGGCGGGGTGCGCCGGGCCTCGGCCGGGGTCCGCGGTGCCGGCGGTGTCGAGGCGCACGTGGTCCTGGAGGAGTACGTCGCGCCGCCCGGCGCGACGACCGGGCGGCGGAGCGGGCGGTCCGCCGAGCTGGTGGTGCTGTCCGCGCCCACCCCGGCCCACCTCGCCGCCACCGCCCGGCGGTTCGCCGGATTCCTGGCCGCACCGGGCCCGCAGCCGGACCTCGCGGCGCTCGCAGCCAGTCTGCGGACGGGGCGCGCCGCGATGGACTGCCGGTACGCGGCCGTCGTCGGCGACACCGGCCGGCTGGCCCGCGTACTGGCCGACCTCGACCCGGCGGACGGCCGCCACCCCGACTGCGCCGACCTGCGCCACGGCGCCGCGGACCCGCACCGGCTCGGCGAGGTGCCCGAGACCCGCGCCTACCTCGCCGCGCTCTGGTCGGGGCGGCGCCTGGACCAGCTGAAGCGGCTGTGGCTGTCGGGGGTGGACGTGGACTGGGCCGCACTGGAGGGCGCGCAGGGCCAGCGCCCGGTCGCCGTTCCGCTGCCGGCGTCCGCCTTTCTGCGCACACCGCTGTGGCTCGACGCCTCCGGTGAAACACCCGAGACCGCCGAGAACGCCGAGACCCCCGAAACAACCGGCACGCGCGACGCGTCCCGTTCCTGATTTCCTCCGATGAACACACTCGTCGGAATACGGCTCGGGGCCCGGTCGAGCAATGCCGGAAATTCCGTGAGGAGGGCGAAGGTCAGACGAGTTGGCCGTCCGGAAAAAGGTTCGGCAGCCCGGAGATTTCCAGCAGGCCGGGATCGCCCGTGAGTTCGGGCAGTTCCGGAATCGCCGGGCCGTTCGAGCTGCCCGCGGTGTCCGGGCCGTGCGCATTCCGTGCTCCGGCCGCTCCCGCCACCGTGCCGGACAACTGCTCGAAACGGTGTACCAGCGCCTGCTGCTGCCGGGCCAGGGCCTCGATCCGCTCGCCCAGCCGGACGATCTCGCCGCCGAGCCGGTGCAGTTCCCCGGCCCGTTCCTCGGCCCGTTCCCCGCCCCGCTGCCCGACCCGGTCCCCGGTCGGGACCGCTGCCGGGTCCGGGACCCGCGCGAGCACCGGGGGCGCGGCCGGCGGGGGCACCGCCAGGGACGGGGCGTGCCGCAGGATGTCGTCCAGCCGCCCGCGCAGCGCCGGGCCCGGCTCCACGCCGAGCCCGTCGACCAGCCGCCGGCGGGCCCGCTCGTACACGCCGAGCGCCTCCCCCTGCCGCCCGCCCCGGTACAGGGCCAGCATCAGCAGGTCGTAGAACCGCTCCCGCAGCGGGTGCTCGGCCGTCAGCCGCTCCAGCTCGCGGACGGCCTCGCCGTGCCGCCCGCCCGCCAGGTCCGCCTCGTACAGCGTCTCCAGCGTGGTCAGCCGCAGCTCCTCCAGCCGGTCCGCCTCCCGCGCGCAGATCGGCCCGCGCAGGCTGCCGTCGAGCGCCGGACCGCGCCACAGCGCGAGCGCCGAGCGCAGCAGGCCGGCGGCCCGTCCGGGGTCGTCGACCAGGACCGCGCGCCCCTCGGCCGACAGCGCGTGGAAGCGCCGGGCGTCGCCCGCGGCGCCGTCCGGCCGCAGCAGGTAGCCGAGCGCGTGCGTGCCGATCCAGTCCGCACGGCGCCCGTCCGGCCCGGGCGGCGCCACCGGCAGCAGCCGGCGCAGCCGCGCCACGTGGGCCTGGAGCGCATTGGACCCGCCGGCCGGCGGCCGGTCGCCCCACAGCTCGTCGACGAGCCGCTCCGTGCCGAGCACCTCGCCCGCCCGTACGACGAGCGCGGCGAGCAGGGTGCGCTGCTTGGCCCCCGAGGGCACGACGCGAAGACCCGTCCCGTGGTCGTACACCTCCACCGGGCCGAGGACGCGGAACTCCACCCCGCCGTTCCGGCTCTTCTCGCCGTGCTGCGCGGCGAATTCCATCCGCCTCCTCCTCCCGGTGACTGTTCGGAAATGTAGCAGCCGGTACCGGCTCTGCAAGCACAGCGGTCGGAGGGCTGCTCGACAGCTGCTCGAGAATTCGGGGACATTGTCCGGTGCCCGGCTACCGTTCCCGTTCGGAGTCTGAAAATCGATGGGACTCGACAAACAGGCGGAGGAATCCATGAAGATTCAGGTTCTGGGTCCGTTGAGTGCCGAAGTCAACGGGGCGTCGATTGTTCCGACGGCCGGCAAGCCGCGGCAGATCCTGGCACTGCTCGCGCTCTACCCGGGACGCGTGATGCCCGTCCCGACCCTCATGGAGGAGATCTGGGGCACGAACCTGCCGCAGAGCGCGCTGACCACCCTCCAGACGTACATCCTCCAGCTGCGCCGGCGCCTCGGCACGGCCATGGGCCCGGGCGCCCCGGGCAGCGCCAAGGACGTCCTCGCCACCCGGCACGGCGGCTACCTGCTCCAGGTGCAGCCGGAGTCCGTCGACGTCCACGCGTACGAACGCCTCGTCGCGGGCGGCCAGACCGCGTTCGAGGAAGGCGACGACGAGCAGGCGGCCGGCCTGCTGCGCCAGGCGCTCGCCATGTGGCAGGGCCCGGCGCTGGTCGACGTACGCGTCGGCCCCATCCTGGAGATCGAGGTGATGCGGCTGGAGGAGAGCCGCCTGGTCACCGTCGAGCGGCGCATCGACGCCGACCTGCGCCTCGGCCGGCACACCGAACTCCTCGCCGAACTCGCCGAGCTGATCGCCCGCCACCCGCAGCACGAGGGCCTGCACTCGCAGGCGATGGTCGCCCTGTACCGCTCGGGCCGCCAGGCCACCGGCCTGGACGTCTACCGGCGGCTGCGCACCCGGCTCATCGACGAACTCGGCGTGGAGCCCTCGCCGCAGCTCCAGCGCCTGCACCAGGCGATGCTCACCGTCGACCCGGCCCTGGACGTGATCGCGGGCCCGCGCCGCGGCTCCACCTTCGACCTGTACGCGGCGTAGCGCGGTTCGAGCCCGTCTCCAGCGGCTTCCGCCAGGGTCGAGGGCGACGACCCGGGCGGGACAGCGGACACCACACGGTGCCGGAACCGGGCAGACCAGGGAGGGCGGCGATGGCGCAGCCGGCGCACACGGCGCAGAGCACGGCGGTACGACTGCACTGCTTCGCGCACGCAGGGGCCGGGGACTCCGCCTTCCGGCGGTGGAACCGGGCCGTCGGCAGCGGGGTCGAGGCCGTCTCCTGGCCGCTGCCCGGCCGCGACCGCCGCCGCCGCGAGCCGCGGATCACCACCCGCGCGCAGCTCCTCGCCGACCTCAAGCCGCTGTTCGAGCAGATCGCCGACGAGCCCGCCGTGCCGTACGTGCTCTACGGGCACAGCCTCGGCGGCACCGTCGCCTACGCCGTGGCCCGCGCCCTCGCCGAGGCCCGGCTCCCGCAGCCCGCCCTCGTCGCCATCGGCGCCTGCCCGCCGCCCGACGCCCCGGCCGCCCTCGCCGGCGCGGCCGGCCTGCCCGACGCCGAACTCCTGCGCGTGCTCGACCGCTACGGGGCCGCGCCGCCCGGCGCCGAGCCCGGCGACCTGTGGCACCGCATGGTCCTGCCCGTCCTGCGCGACGACCTGCGCCTGGCCCTGGACCTGCGCACCACCGCCGAGGGGCCGCTCACCGCGGCGCTGCTCGCCGTCAACGGCTCCGAGGACCGGCTCGCGGACGCCGCCGCGCTCGCCGGCTGGCAGCGCTGGACCACCGGCCGGACCGTGCGGCGCACCCTGCCCGGCGGCCACTTCTTCGTCCGCGGCCAGGAGCTGCCCCGGCTGCTCGGCCGGGCCGCCCGCACCGCGGCGCGCATCGCGGCCCGCGGCCCCGGCACCGACCCCGGCACCCACCGCACCCACCGCACGGACAGCACGGACAGGGGAGAAGCGCGATGAGGCGCGTGGCCATCACGGGCATCGGGGTCGTCGCCCCCGGCCGCCCCGGCACCAAGGAGTACTGGTCGCTGCTGACCGAGGGGCGCACCGCCACCCGCGCCATCTCCCTCTTCGACGCCTCCTCCTTCCGCTCCCGCATCGCCGCCGAGGCCGACTTCGACCCCCTCGAGCACGGCCTCACCCCCGCCGAGGCCCAGGTCCTGGACCGGGCCGCCCAGTTCGCCGTCGTCAGCGCCCGCGAGGCCCTCGCCGCCGCGGGCGCGGCCGGCGCCTTCGACCCCGCACGCACGGGCGTGACCCTCGGCAGCGCCCTGGGCTGCACCAGCGCCCTGGACGCCCAGTACGGGGCCGTCAGCGACGCCGGCACGCGCTGGCTCGTCGACCACACGAAAGCGGTACCGCACCTCTACGACTACTTCGTGCCCAGCTCCATGGCGGCCGAGGTGGCCCGTACCGCCGGCGCGCAAGGACCGGTCTCCCTCGTCTCCACCGGCTGCACCTCCGGACTGGACGCCATCGGGCACGCCGTCGACCTGATCCGCGAGGGCAGCGCCGACGTGATGGTGGCCGGCGCCACCGAGGCCCCCGTCACCCCCATCACGGTGGCCTGCTTCGACGCGATCCGCGCCACCTCCACCCGCAACGACGACCCGGCCACCGCCTCCCGCCCCTTCGACGCCACCCGCAACGGGTTCGTCCTCGGCGAGGGCGCCGCCGTCCTCGTCCTGGAGGAGTACGGGCACGCCCGCCGCCGCGGCGCCCACGTCCACGCCGAGATCTCCGGCTTCGCCTCCCGCAGCAACGCGTACCACATGACCGGACTGCGCCCCGACGGCGCCGAGATGGCCGCGGCGATCACCGCCGCCCTCGGCGAGGCACGGCTGGCGCCCGAGCGCATCGACTACGTCAACGCGCACGGCTCCGGCACCAAGCAGAACGACAAGCACGAGACCGAGGCCTTCAAGCGCAGCCTCGGCCGGCACGCGTACGAGGTGCCCGTCAGCTCCGTCAAATCGATGATCGGGCACTCGCTGGGCGCGATCGGGGCCCTGGAGGTCGCCGCCTGCGCCCTCGCCATCGAGCACGACCTCGTCCCGCCGACGGCGAACCTGCACGAGCCCGACCCGGCCTGCGACCTCGACTACACCCCGCTGACCGCCCGCGCGCAGCGCACCGACGCGGTGCTGACCGTCGGCAGCGGCTTCGGGGGCTTCCAGAGCGCCATGATCCTGACCAGCCCGAACCTGAAGGCGGAGGACTGACCCGTGACGACCACCGCAGTCGCCGTCTCCGGCGCCGGGCCCGCGCACGCGCACGCGGGCGCGCCCGCCGCCGTGTTCACCGGGATCGGCGTGGCCGCCCCCAACGGGCTGGGGGCCGAGGCCTGGTGGGCCGCCGTGCTGCGCGGCGAGAGCGGCATCCGCCCGCTCACCCGCTTCGACGCCTCCTCCTACCCGGCGCGGCTGGCGGGGGAGGTCCCCGGCTTCGTCGACGAGGACCACGTCCCCAACCGGCTGCTCCAGCAGACGGACCGGGTCACCCGGCTCTCGCTGGCCGCCGCCAAGGAGGCCCTCGACGACGCCGGGGCCGATCCCGCCGACCTGCCCGAGTACGCCGCCGGCGTGGTCACCGCCAACTCCGCCGGCGGCTTCGAGTTCGGGCAGCGCGAGCTCCAGGCGCTGTGGAGCCGAGGCGGCCGGCACGTCAGCGCGTACCAGTCCTTCGCCTGGTTCTACGCGGTCAACAGCGGCCAGATCTCCATCCGGCACGGGCTGCGCGGCGCCAGCGGCGTCCTCGTCTCCGAACAGGCCGGCGGGCTCGACGCGGCCGCCCACGCCCGCCGCCAGATCCGCAAGGGCGCCCACCTCGTCGTCACCGGCGGGATCGACTCCGCGCTGTGCCCGTGGGGCTGGGCGGCCCACCTCGCGGGCGGCGGGCTCAGCACCGCCGAGGACCCGGCCCGCGCGTACCTGCCCTTCGACCGGGACGCGAACGGGTACGTCCCCGGCGAGGGCGGGGCCCACCTGGTCCTGGAGGACGCGGGGGCCGCCTGCCGGCGGGGGGCGCGCGTGTACGGGACGCTCGCCGGGCATGCGGCTGCCTTCGACGCCTTCGAAAACGGGGACCGGGCTTCCGTGGCCGGCGCCGGCGGCGGGTGCCGGCTCGGGGCCGCCGCCGCGGGCGCCCTCGCCGACGCCGGACTGGAACCCGCCGACGTCGACGTGGTCTTCGCCGACGCCGCGGGCAGCCGCGCCGCCGACCGCCGCGAGGCCGAGGCGCTGACCGCCCTGTTCGGGGAGCGGGGGGTCCCCGTGACCGCGCCCAAGTCGATGACCGGCCGCCTGCTGGCCGGCGGCGGCGCCCTTGACCTCGCCGCCGCCCTGCTCGCCCTGCGCGACCAGGCCGTCCCGCCGACGACGGGCACCGCGGAGCCCGCCGACGACTGCCCCCTCGACCTCGTCACCGGCGTGCCCCGCACCGGGATCCGGCTGCGCACCGCGCTCGTCCTCGCGCGCGGCCGCGGCGGATTCAACTCCGCTGCCGTGGTCCGCGCCCCGGGCGCCTGATCCCGCCGCCGTCCCCGCCCCCGCTCCCTCCCCGCCTACCTGACCCTTATTCGACCGGAACAGAGGTATGTCATGGACCGCCTGGAACTCGACCAGCTCAAGCGCATCCTGCGCGAGTGCGCCGGTGAGGAGGAGGGCGTCGACCTCGACGGCGACGTCCTGGACCAGTACTGGTTCGAGCTCGGCTACGACTCCCTGGCCGTGCTCCAGGCCACCGGGTGGATCGAGCGGGAGTTCGACATCGTGCTCGACGGTGAGGACTTCGACGACGCCGATACGCCGCGGCGCTACCTGGACATGGTCAACCGGGTCCTGGCCGAGCGCGCCTCCGTCTGAGCGCTGCTCCCCGTACTGCCCGTACTGCCCGTACTGCCCGTACCGCCCGTACCGCCCGTGGGCTCCGCCCGGCCGTGGCCGCTGCGCGGAGCCTTCCCCCACCCCGCCCCTTCCCGAAACCGGGCTCCGCCCGGACCCTCCCCCAGCTACCGCTGGGGGGACCCCCAGCCTCAAACGCGGCGGGGCTCGATGGCCTGGCTCTGCCCGGACCGTCAAAGATCGGGGGCTCCGCCCCCGGACACCCCCTCGAACGCCGCGCGGGCTGGACGGATCCAGCCCCCGCGGGGGTGGGGGGGGGCCGGGGGCGCGCTGGGGTTCGATCCCCGATTT
>NZ_JBEYXN010000042.1:0-36830 GCF_040704625.1 Streptomyces sp. NPDC046866 | reverse complement strand
GAGGCCATCGCGTAGCGACGCGACGAAGGAGCGCTCTTGACAGCCCGTCCCGCCCCGGAAGGACGATGAGACTGACGGGAAGCCCCCATACCTTCTCTGATGCGGGGTGAGCGGATCCCGCCCGACCGGCTCCGGGCGGCTGGTCCGGTTCCGTCGCGGTGTGCGCCGGCACCGTACGCTCCCGTCCCACCGCGGCCCTCGGGCCCGCCCCCACCCCCGCGGCGGCGGGTGGGCAGCCGCCGGCCCGCCCCGGCGCCTCGAGGGGGCGAAAGTCCCGCCCCCCGTGCCCCCGTAAAAGCGCCCCCAACGGTGCCCCCGCAGGCACCACCAGCGGTGATGGGTCGTATCGTGGTGCCGGACGGGCGCCCGCACGGTCCGTCTTGCCGCTCCAGCGCAGCAGCGGCCCGCCGTACACACCACGCCGCACCAGGAGCCGCACTGCCATGGCACACCCGGCACACCCCGCCTACCCCGTAGGTCTCCGCCTCGCGGGCCGCCGCGTCGTCGTCATCGGCGGCGGGCAGGTCGCCCAGCGCCGCCTGCCCGGGCTCGTCGCGGCCGGCGCCGACGTTCTCCTGATCTCCCCGTCCGCCACCCCGTCCGTGGACGCCATGGCGGAGACCGGCGAGATCCGCTGGGAGCGCCGCCGCTACCGGGACGGCGACCTCGACGGGGCCTGGTACGCGCTGATCGCGACCCGGGACCGGGAGGCCAACGACCGTGCCTCGGCCGAGGCCGAGGACAGGCGCGTGTGGTGCGTCCGTGCCGACGACGCCGAGGCCGCCACCGCCTGGACCCCGGCCACCGGCCGCGTCGAGGGCGTCACCGTGGCCGTGCTCAGCGGCAACGACCCGCGCCGCTCCGCCGCCGTGCGCGACGCGGTCGTCGAGGGGCTGCGCGACGGCTCGCTGACCGCCGCCCGCCCGCACACCCCCGGCGTCGCCCTCGTGGGCGGCGGGCCCGGCGACCCCGACCTCATCACCGTCCGCGGCCGCCGCCTGCTCGCCGAGGCCGACGTGGTCATCGCCGACCGGCTCGGCCCCCGCGACCTGCTCGACGAACTCCCGCCGCACGTCGAGGTCATCGACGCGGCGAAGATCCCGTACGGCCGCTACATGGCCCAGGAGGCCATCAACAACGCCCTGATCGAGCACGCCAAGGCCGGCAAGGCCGTGGTCCGGCTCAAGGGCGGTGACCCGTACGTCTTCGGCCGCGGCATGGAGGAGCTCCAGGCGCTGGCCGCAGAGGGCATCCCCTGCACCGTCGTGCCGGGCATCTCCAGCTCCATCTCGGTGCCCGCCGCCGTCGGCATCCCGGTCACGCACCGGGGCGTGGCCCACGAGTTCACCGTGGTCAGCGGCCACGTCGGCCCCGACGACCCGCGCTCCCTGGTGGACTGGGCCTCGCTCGCCAAGCTCACCGGCACCCTCGTGATCCTGATGGGCGTCGACAAGATCGGTCTGATCGCGGAGGCCCTGGTCCGGCACGGCCGCCCCGCCGACACCCCGGTCGCGGTGGTCCAGGAGGGCACGACCGCCACCCAGCGCCGCGTCGACGCCACCCTCGCCACCGTCGGCGAGACGGTCCGCGCCGAGGACGTCCGCCCGCCCGCGGTCATCGTCATCGGGGAGGTCGTACGGGTCGCCGACGGCACCGGCAGCACCGACGGCACCAACGCCACCCCTTCCCACTGAACGACCGGCGCCCGGCAGGGCCGTTGGCACCACACCCAGGACAAGGCAGTATCACCCTGTGGCTGATCTCATCACCGTCGAGGACCCCGACGACCCGCGCCTGCGCGACTACACCGGCCTGACCGACGTGGAGCTGCGGCGCCGCCGCGAACCCGAGGAGGGCCTGTTCATCGCCGAGGGCGAGAAGGTCATCCGGCGGGCCAAGGACGCCGGGTTCGAGATGCGCTCGATGCTGCTGTCCGCCAAATGGGTAGACGTGATGCGCGACGTCATCGACGAGCTCCCCGCCCCGGTCTACGCCGTCAGCCCCGAGCTCGCCGAGCGGGTCACCGGCTACCACGTGCACCGCGGCGCCCTCGCCTCGATGCAGCGCAAGCCCCTGCCCACGGCCGCCGAGCTGCTGGCGGGGGAGGGCGCCGGGGAAGGCGCCGGGCACCGCATCGCGGTCTTCGAGGGGTTCGTCGACCACGCCAACCTCGGGGCGGCGTTCCGCAGCGCCGCCGCGCTCGGGATCAGCGCGATACTGCTGTCCCCGGACTGCGCCGACCCGCTCTACCGGCGCGCCATCAAGGTCTCGATGGGCTCCGTCTTCTCGGTGCCGTACGCCCGGCTGGATGACTGGCCGGCCGACCTGGAGAAGGTGCGGGAGGCGGGCTACCGCATCCTGGCCATGACGCCCAGCGCCAAGGCCACGCCACTGGACCAGATCCCGCCGGAGCGCTTCGAGCGCTGCGCGATCATGCTGGGCTCCGAGGGGCACGGCCTGTCCACGCACGCCCTGCGGGCCGCCGACGAGTGGGTGCGCATCCCGATGGCCGAGGGCATCGACTCGCTGAACGTGGCCGCCGCCTCGGCGGTGGCGTTCTACGCGACCCGCCCGGCGTAGCCGGGGCAGCGCAAGGGCAAGCGCAAACGCAGGCGCAAGCGGCGGCAACCGTGAACCGTCAACCGTGAACCGTCAGCCCGACCGAACGCCCTTCCCGGCACCGCCGAAGCCCTCGGACAGCCCCCGGACAGCCCTCAGAGCTTTTGGGCCGCCGCGATGCCCAGCGCCACGATCAGCGTGACCACCACGAACACGATCAGCCGCTGCCGCATCAGCCGCGGGTCCGGCCGCGACGGCCGCCGCCCCGTGCCCGTCGTGCGGGGGGCCGGGCGGCTGCCCGAGCGCCCCGCGGTCGGCCGCGAGGACGGCCCGCCGGGGTGGCGCGGCGACGACGGCCGCGAGTGGGGGCCGCTGCGCGGGCCCTGTACGGCGCCGCGGCCCGCCGGCTGGGGTGCGGGCGTGCCGCCCGTACGGCGCTCCGTGCGCTGCTCGGGGTACGGCTGGGCCAGCCGCCCGGTGGGCCGCTCGGTGCGGGCCCGCTGGACCGGCGGGCGCCCGTCGGACAGGCCGTGCGCCTCGCGGGCCGCGATCTCCTTCAGCCGCATGGACAGCTGGAGCGTGCTGGGCCGCTCCTCGGGATCCTTGGCCAGGCAGGCCCGTACGAGCGGCGCGAGCGCGTCCGGTACGCCGACCAGGTGCGGCTCCTCGTGGACGACGCGGTAGAGCATCACCTCTGAACTGCCGTGCCCGAAGGGCGAGTCGGCGGTCGCCGCGTACGCGAGGGTGGCGCCGAGGGCGAACACGTCGGTGGCCGGGGTGACGATCGCCCCGCGGACCTGCTCGGGCGCGAGGAAGCCGGGGGAGCCGACGGCCGTGCCCACATGGGTGAGGGTGCTGGCGCCGGTGGCCCAGGCGATCCCGAAGTCGATGATCCGGGGCCCCTTGGGCGACAGCAGGATGTTCGACGGCTTCAGGTCGCGGTGGACGACCCCGGCCTCGTGGACGGCGACCAGCCCCTCCGACAGCGCGGCGCCGATCGCGGCGATCTGCGCGGCGGTGAGCGGCCCCTCCTCGGCGACCTTGTCGTGCAGCGACGGGCCGGGCACGTACTGGGTGGCGAACCAGGGCCGCTCGGCGTCCAGGTCGGCGGCCACCAGGCGCGCCGTGCAGCCGCCGCGGATCCGCCGGGCGGCGGAGACCTCGCGCGCGAAGCGGGAGCGGAACTCCTGGTCCTCGGCCAGGTCCGGCCGGATCACCTTGAGCGCGACGCGCTGCCCGCGCCGGTCGGAGCCCAGGTAGACCACGCCCATGCCGCCGGCGCCGAGCCGCCGGTGCAGCCTGAACGAGCCGACGACACGCGGGTCCTCGCGTCGGAGCCGCATCATCGCCATGTCCACCCCGCTGACCGGTCGCCCTGTTGACGTGGCACAGCTTACGGACCATCCGGCACGAGCGCTCAGAGGCCGCGCCCTCTCCGGAGCAATCGATTGTCAGTGCGCCACAACCCACTTGAGGGTTCCTCAGCTGTTCCGGCGGCCGTCGCCGGCCCGTCCGGCGGTACGGCCAAACGGCCCACGGGCCAAGGGGATTGGAGCGCCGCAGCCGCGCCGCCGCCCGAGTGCGGGGCGGGGGGCGGGCGCGTACGCGGGGCGCACGAGCCGGGGTGCCGCCCCCGTACCCCGTCCACCGATACGCATGCGCGCGGAGTGACGGAAGTGAGCGAACTCACTACGCTGTGGCAGCCCCTTCCGGGAAGACCCCCACAACGGGGGAGGCGTCTCCACCCAGGGGAGTACGCGCGGGCACGTCCGTCATCCTCCCGGAGGCCTGCCAAAGGGTACGAGGGCAGGATCCGGGGCCGCGGCGGCGCGCCTAGTGTGGAGGACATGCGGCGGGCACCGGCACTCGTCCCCCGAGGTCACACCGCCCGCCGCAGTCAGACGACAGGGGAGGGGACCATGGCGGACACGGCACGGCACGGACGCAAGGCCTTCGCGTTCCACGCCCACGAGTCCGGTACGCGCCACCCGCTGGTGGCCGCGGCCATGGTGCTCCCCCTGGCCGCCCTCCTGCTCTTCCTCTTCGGAGGATTCGACCAGGTGGCGGTACAGGCGTCGTCCGTGGGTGCGATGCTGGGGCGCTGAGCGGCGCCCCACGCCCGGGAGAGCGGCCCGGGCCGGACATCGGCCCGCCGAACCCCGTGGGGACGGGGGAGAGGCGGACGGCAGGTGAAGGGTGCTGCCCGTACGACTGGGGAGTCGGACGGGCAGCACTTTTTCCGTGCCGGAGCTTTTCCATGCCCGCCCGCGGCTGCGTAACCTGCTCCCGAGAGGGCGAGTGACGGGAGCCGTGGAGCCGCGATGAACCAGGAGCACACCGCCCGCCGCCCCGAGAGGGCCGCCGTCCCCGCCCCGGCCGCGCCGCTGCCCGCCGCGCTGGCCGCGTACGCCACCGGCCGGCCCGACGCCCCGTACGAGCTGCTCGCGGACCGCGAGGACGGCACCGTCGTGCGGTGCGGCCCGGTCGTGGCCAAGGCCCATGCCGTCGACAGCGACGAGGAGGCCCTCGCCGTACGGATGCGGATCGCCGCGGACGGCGCCCTGGCCGGGGTGCTGCTGCCCCCGCTGCGCACGCAGGCCGGCAGTCTGCGGGGCCGCCCGGTCACCCTGTGGCCGTACGGAGCCCCCGTCGACCCGGAGCGCCCCGAGGACGCGCCCTGGGAGGCGGCGGGGCGGCTGCTGGCGGCCCTGCACCGGGTGCCGCTGGGGGCGCTGCCCGGCCCCGTCCCGCCGATGCGCGGGCCGGCCAAGCTGCGGCGGGCGCTGGCCCGGCTGGCGCGGGCCGCGGACGTGGACCCCGCCCCCGGGCGCGGCCCCCGCCGCGGGACCGGGGCCGGGGCCGGCGCCGACGGCGGCCCGGGGCCGGATGCCGCGCCGGTGTGGGCCGCCGCCCGCACCCTGCCCGCCTGGATGCGCGGCGAGGCCCCGGCCCCGAAGGGCGGGGCGCTGTGCCACGGGGACCTGCACCTGGGGCAGTTGGTCCGGGGGAGCGACGGGAGCGACGGGGCCGTCGGGAGCGGCGGGAGCGGCGGGACCGGCGCGGGCGCCGAGGCCGTCGGGGGCCGCCGGAGCAGCCGGGGCGCCGGCGCCGACGGAGCGACGGGCGGCGGTTGGCGGCTCATCGACGTGGACGACCTCGGGGTCGGCACGCCGTCCTGGGACCTGGCCCGGCCGGCCGCCTGGTACGCCGCCGGGCTGCTCGGCGCGGATGCCTGGGGGCGCTTCCTCGGCGCCTACCGGGCCGCCGGCGGGCCCGCGGCCGGACCGCCCGGCTCCGACCCGTGGCCGGAACTCGACCTCGCCGCCCGGGCGCTGACCGTCCAGACGGCAGCCCTCGCCCTGGCGAAATCGGTGGAAAACCACCGCGGACTCGATGACGTGGAACGGCTGATGGTGCAGTCCTGTGCCCGAATCGCTACGCTCCCGCCCGACTTGGACGGGGGGACTCCGTCGTAGGGTGAGCTCCACGCCACCGGGCATGCATCCGGTGTCGACGCGAACGGCGAGGAGTTGATCCGGTCATGCAGTGTCCGAAGTGCCACTCGATGATGCACACGTACAACAGGAACGGCGTCCAGATCGAGCAGTGCAGCGGCTGCCGCGGCATCTTCCTCGACTACGGCGAGCTGGAGGCCCTGACGCGCCTGGAGGCCCAGTACACCGCCGGCCAGTACGGCCAGGTGCCGCCGCCCGCCGCGCCGCCGGCCCCGTACCCGGCCCCGCACGCCGCGCCCGCCTGGGGCGCACCGCAGCACCACGGCGGCCACGGCCACGGCGGCCACCACGGCCACCACCGCGGGGGCTTCGGCCGGATGCTGTTCTCCTCCTGAGGCGGAGCCGACGGGGCCCCGCCGCGCGCGGGGCCCCGGCCCTTCCCCGACCCTTCCTGCAGCCTGCCCCCGCCCTTCTCACGTGCACGCACGCATGCGGAAAGCCCCGGCCGTCGAGACGGCCGGGGCTTCCGGGTGGTGCGCGATACTGGGATTGAACCAGTGACCTCTTCCGTGTCAGGGAAGCGCTCTCCCGCTGAGCTAATCGCGCGGGCCGCGGCATCGAAGCCGCAGGTCGAACAGGTGGTGCTGGGTGGTGCCGGTACTGCGTGCGCGATACTGGGATTGAACCAGTGACCTCTTCCGTGTCAGGGAAGCGCTCTCCCGCTGAGCTAATCGCGCGGGTGGATCAGAAGATCCAGTGGACGATACTGGGATTGAACCAGTGACCTCTTCCGTGTCAGGGAAGCGCTCTCCCGCTGAGCTAATCGTCCTTGGAGGTGGAGACGGGATTTGAACCCGTGTAGACGGCTTTGCAGGCCGTTGCCTCGCCTCTCGGCCACTCCACCTCGGAGTTGCGGGGGCTCTCGGGAAGATCCCCCACTCAGAGCGGACGACGAGACTCGAACTCGCGACATCCACCTTGGCAAGGTGGTGCTCTACCAACTGAGCTACGTCCGCACCGTCACCCTGTTCGCTCCGGGGTTTTTCCCCTTCGCTCCCTGGCGACGTGTTGAACTCTAGCGGATTCCCGGGCCAGCTCAAAAACGCGTTTCCGCAGCGTGCTGCCCATCGGTCACCAGCGGTCACCCACCGGTCACCTCTACGGCGGGTTTGCGCCACCGGTCATAGACTCGCAGCCGTGCACGACCTGCTTCCCCTGGCCCGCTTCGGCGGCCTCCTCGCGACCGACCTCCGCGACGTCACCAGCGACCCCTCGGCCCTCGACTCCACGGGCTTCTGGGCCGTCTCCGCAGACTTCGAGGGGCGTCTGGTCTGCGCGCGCTTCGGGGACGTCCGCCCCGCGCCCGTCCCCGAGCCCCGGCCCGGCGCCTGGCGCGGGCCCGCCGCCGAGGCGTGGTCCTCGTCCCTGGACCGCGCCGCGTACACCGCCGGCGTCCGCCGCATCCGCGAGCACATAGCGGCCGGGGAGGTCTACCAGGCCAACCTCTGCCGCGTGATGTCCGCGCCGCTGCCCGAGCCGGACCGGGCCGACGTCGACGCCCTCACCGCGCTGCTCGCCCGCGGCAACCCCGCCCCGTACGCAGGAACGATCCGTCTCCCGGCGCACGGCGTCGAGATCGCCACCGCCTCGCCCGAGCTGTTCCTGCGCCGCCAGGGCCGGCACGTGGAGTCCGGCCCCATCAAGGGCACCGGCCGCACCGCCGCCGACCTCCTGCCCAAGGACCACGCCGAGAACGTGATGATCGTGGACCTCGTGCGCAACGACCTCGGCCGGGTCTGTTCCACCGGGTCCGTCGCCGTCCCCGAGCTGTGCGCCGTCGAGGAGCACCCGGGCCTGGTCCACCTGGTCTCCACCGTCAGCGGGGAACTCGCCGAGGGGGCCGGCTGGCCCGAGCTGCTCGCCGCCACCTTCCCGCCCGGCTCCGTCACCGGCGCGCCCAAGTCCTCCGCCCTGCGGATCATCGAGGCCCTGGAGACCGCGCCGCGCGGCCCGTACTGCGGCGGGATCGGCTGGGTCGACGCCGACCGCGGCACCGGCGAGCTCGCCGTCGGCATCCGGACCTTCTGGATCGACCGCCAGGCCCCCGGCGGACCGCGGCTGCTCTTCGGCACCGGCGCCGGCATCACCTGGGGCTCGGATCCGGAGCGCGAATGGGCGGAGACGGAACTGAAGGCGGACCGCCTCCTGCGGGTAGCGTCAGGAGCCCATGAGGTGACCGGTACCCCTGGGTGAGCGGAGGGATCGTACGGTGAGGATCTGGCTCGACGGCGCGCTGCAGGACGCAGACAGCGCGCAGGTGTCCGTGTTCGACCACGGGCTGACCGTGGGCGACGGCGTGTTCGAGACCCTGAAGGCGGAGCGGGGGGCGGTCTTCGCGCTCACCCGCCACCTGGAGCGGCTGACCCGCTCGGCGCGGGGCCTCGGACTGCCCGACCCCGACCTGGACGAGGTGCGGGCGGCCTGCGCGGCCGTCCTGGAGGCCAATCCCGTGCCGCTGGGGCGGCTGCGGATCACGTACACCGGCGGGGTCTCCCCGCTGGGCTCCGACCGCGGGGAGGCCGCGCCCACGCTCGTGGTGGCGCTGGGCGAGACCGCGCGGCGGCCCGACACCACCGCGGTGATCACTGTGCCGTGGGTGCGGAACGAGCGCTCCGCCATCGCCGGGCTGAAGAGCACCTCGTACGCCGAGAACGTGGTCGCGCTGGCCGCCGCCCACCGGGCCGGGGCCTCCGAGGCGCTGTTCGCGAACACGGTCGGGCAGCTGTGCGAGGGCACCGGGTCCAACGTCTTCGTCGTGGTCGACGGGGAGCTGCACACCCCGCCCGTGGCCTCCGGGTGCCTGGCCGGCATCACGCGGGCGCTGGTGGTGGAGTGGGCCGGGGCCAAGGAGACCGATCTGCCGTTCGAGGTGCTGGAGCGGGCCGAGGAGGTCTTCCTGACGTCCACCCTGCGGGACGTGCAGGCCGTGTCGGTGGTGGACGGCCGGGCCGTCGCCGCGGCGGGCGGCGGGGTGGGGCCGGTCACGGCCGAAGCGATGCGTCTGTTCGACGCGCACGCGCGGGCCGACCTGGACCCCTGACCCCCGGTGTCCGCCCCGGCGCGGCGCCGTCGCGGGGGCGGTCCGGGTGCGGCGCCGTTTCGAGGGCGCTGCCCCCGCGCCTCCGCGCCACCGCGCCACCGCGCCACCGCGCCTCCGCGCCCCGCGCCTCAAACGCCGGCGGGGCCGGGGTGGCTGGGGCTCGGGGCGGGGGAGTGGCGGTTTTCCGGACGGGAAAGAAATTTTCGGCGGGATGTCGAGAAGCCGGCGGTGGCTCCGTCCCCGGGGTGAGCGCGGCCAGAATGGACGCGTCGGACCGGATCGAGGAGAACCGTCATGGCCAAGTACCTGCTGCTGAAGCACTACCGCGGCGCCCCGGCCCCGAGCAACGACGTCCCCATGGACCGCTGGACCCCCGAGGAGGTCTCGGCCCACATCCAGTACATGCGGGACTTCGCCGCGAAGCTGGAGCAGACCGGCGAGTTCGTCGACGCGCAGGCGCTGGCGCCCGAGGGGACGTTCGTCCGGTACGACGGCGAAGGGCGCCCGCCCGTCACCGACGGGCCGTTCGCCGAGACCAAGGACCTGATCGCCGGCTGGATGGTGATCGACGTGGACACCTACGACCGGGCCCTGGAGCTCGCGGCCGAGCTGTCGGCCGCCCCGGGAGCAGGGGGACGGCCCATCCACGAGTGGCTGGAGCTGCGCCCCTTCATGTCCGAGCCGCCCACGATCACGGAGTGACCGGTCCCCGATGACCGCCCCCGCCCCCGGTTCCCGCCCCCTGCGGGGCGGGGCCCCCGCGCCCGTGGTCGGCCCCCTGGTCGACGAGGCCCTGCTCCGCGAGCTCACCCCGGGCGTCCTCGGCGTCCTCGTCCGGCGCGGCGCCGACTTCGCGGCGGCCGAGGACGCCGTGCAGGACGCCCTGCTCGACGCCCTCCGCGCCTGGCCGGCCGACCCGCCCCGCGACCCGCGGGCCTGGCTCGTCACCGCCGCCTGGCGCCGCTTCCTCGACGCGGCCCGCGCCGACGCGGCCCGCCGGCGCCGCGAGGAGCTCGTCGACCGCGAGCCGGAGCCGGGACCCGCTCCCGACGCCGACGACACCCTCAGCCTGTACTTCCTGTGCGCGCACCCCGCGCTCTCCCCGTCCTCGGCCGTCGCCCTCACGCTGCGGGCCGTCGGCGGCCTCACCACCCGCCAGATCGCCCGCGCCTACCTCGTGCCCGAGGCGACCATGGCGCAGCGCATCAGCCGGGCCAAGCGGACGGTCTCCGGCGTCCGACTCGACCGGCCCGGCGACGTCGGGACCGTGCTGCGCGTCCTCTACCTCGTCTTCAACGAGGGGTACTCGGGGGACGTCGACCTCGCCGCCGAGGCCATCCGCCTCACCCGCCGGCTCGCGGCCTGCGTCGACCACCCCGAGCCCGCGGGACTGCTCGCCCTGATGCTCCTCCACCACGCCCGCCGCGCGGCCCGGACCGCCCCCGACGGCAGCCTGGTGCCCCTCGCCGACCAGGACCGCGGCCTCTGGGACACGGCGGCCGTCGCCGAGGGCATCGCGATCCTGCACGGCGCGCTGGCCCGCGACCGGCTCGGCGAGTACCAGGCCCAGGCCGCCGTCGCCGCCCTGCACGCGGACGCCCCCACCGCCGAGGAGACCGACTGGCCGCAGATCGTGGAGTGGTACGACGAACTCGTCGCCCTCACCGACAGCCCCGTCGCCCGCCTCAACCGCGCGGTCGCCGTCGGGGAGGCAGACGGGCCGCGCGCCGGCCTCGCCGCGCTGGCCGGGCTCGACCCGGACCTGCCCCGGTACACCGCCGTCGCGGCCTGGCTGCACGAGCGGGACGGCGACCGGGCCCGCGCCGCCCGGCTCTACGCCGAGGCCGCCCACCGCGCCCCGACCGTGGCCGAGCGGAACCACCTCACCCGGCAGGCGGCCCGCCTCAACGCCGGCGCGGCGACCGGGGCGGGCGGTCCCTCCCCGAGGGGGCTGTAGGGCAGGGCGCTGCGGTGGGTAGGTATCGGGGGATGACCACTACCCTGCGGCCGTCCGGGCCGCTTCAGCAGAGCGCCGGGGGCGCGCGGTCGCGCCCGTACGAGATACGGGTCAACAGCAGGCGCGTCGGGGCCCTGCTGCTCGCCTGCGACACGCCCTTCGGGACGGCCGTGGGGGAGATACGGGACCTCGTCGTCGACGCCCCCGACCGGCGGCGCGGCCGCGCCACCGTGGGGGCGCTCGCCGCCGAGGAGGTCCTGCGCGGCTGGGGCTGCCGCCGCGTGCAGGCCTCCGTCCCCGCCGAATCGGCCGGCGGCCTGCGGCTCGCGGCGGCCCTCGGCTACCGGGAGTCCGGCCGGAACATGTCCAAGGAGCTGCCGGAGGTCCCGCCCGCCCTGCCCGAGGGCGTGGCCGGACGTGCCATGACCCCGGCCGAGTACGAGGCCTGGCTCGTCCGCGCCGTCGAGGGCTACGCCGAGGACTGGATGCGCCGCGGCCTGCCCGCCGAGGCCGCACGGGCGAAGTCGGAGGCCGACCACGCCCGCAGCCTGCCCCGCGGTCCGGCCACCCCCGGCGCGGCCCTCCTCGTCCTGGAGGCGGCCGGCGAGGTCGTCGGCCACGTCTGGGTGGGCCCCTCCGGCGGGGGCGCGTACGTCTACGACGTCGCCGTCGCCGAGGAGCACCGCGGCCGCGGCCACGGCCGCTCCCTGATGCTGCTGGCCGAGCGCACCGCGCTGGCCGCCGGCCACCGCACCCTCGCGCTCCACGTCTTCGCCGGGAACACCCCGGCCCTGCGCCTGTACGAGTCCCTCGGCTACCGCCCGACGCAGTTCAACTACGGAAAGGAGCTCATCTAGGCCCGGTGCCGGGCCCCCGCTACGCCCCGGCGGCCAGCAGGCGGTCGGCGATCTCCTCGATGCGGGCGCGCAGGCCCTCCTGGCTCTTGCCGCCGTCCAGGCGCTCGCCGTCGATCACGTAGGTGGGCGTGCCGGTGACCCCGATCGCCTTGCCCTCGGCCTGGTCGGCGTCGACGATCAGGATGTGCCGCCCGTCGATCAGGGCGGTGTCGAACTCGTCCACGTCGAGCCCGAGTTCCCGGGCCACGTCCAACAGCACCGCCTCGCCTCGCTCGGCGAGCTCCGCGGTGCGCGCGAGGACGGCCTCGGCGTACGGCCACCCCTGCCCCTGCTCGGCGGCCTCCTCGGCGGCCTGCGCCGCGGCGAAGGCGTGCTTGTGCTTCTCCAGGGGGAAGTGGCGCAGCCGGATGTCCAGCCGGTCGCCGTAGCGGGCCCGCAGGGCGCGCACGTCGTCCAGCGCGCTGTGGCAGTCCGGGCACTGGAGTTCGCACCAGACGTCGAGGATCACGGAATCGGTCATGCGGACAGTCTCCCAGCCGCCGGGCCCGGACGCCGAAACCCACCCCCCAGGAGGAGGCGCGACCCCGAGATCCCCCGGAGATCGGCCCCGGACCGCCCGCGGCCGTGGCCGCAGGGGCAGGCCGAGGTGCACGATGGGAGCAGCCCCACCGGATCCCTTCGGGTCCACGGATCCCCGGATCGATCCCGCCCCTGTTCCGATCGCACGGCCGGAGGTAACCGCATGCTCGCCGAGACCATATGTTCCGCGGTGGCCGCGGCCGGGCTGGGCATCGCCGCGGTGACCGCCTACCGCCGCCGCTTCCTCACGGCCGCCCGGCTCGCCGCGTACGCGCTGGTGCCCGCCGGCCTCGTCCTGACGGGCGTCGTGCAGTGGGCGTCCGGGATCGTGTTCGATCCGGCCGTGTGGGCGGGCTTCGCGCTGCTCGGCCTGGCCTGGCTGCTGCTGGCCGCCACGCGCGCCGTCGAGCGGCGCCGCCTCGGCGCGGGGCAGGGGGAGCGGAAGGCGAAAGCAGCCGCGGGCGGCAAGGCGGCGAAGGCCGCCGGTGCCGGCTCCGCACCGCAGCCCCTGCAGGGGCGTGCCGAGCCCGGGTCCGGCCGCAGCGCCGCGGCCCCGCCGGCGGACGACTTCTCCGACATCGAGGCGATCCTGAAGAAGCACGGGATCTGAGGATGCGCCCCCCGGTGTGCCGCAGGCATGACGTGAAGGGGTGAACTGGCGCCTCGCGCTGGCGTGTTGAGGGGCCTCGGCGGCGCGGCTGCGCCATCATCGCCCCGACATGCTCGACACATCGCAGGGTGAGCCGCCGGTTCCCGCGCCGGCCCCGGCCCCCGCCCCCGTTGCCGAGGAGCCGCGAGGCTGCCTCTTCGCGCTCTCTCAGCCGCCTCTGATGATCTTTCTAGGGGTGATCGGCACCCTGTTGCTGCTGGCCGCCGTGCACGACCTGTTCCTGCTCTGACGGGCCCGCGTCGGCCTCCTTGCGCCGGGCCCGGTACGCCGCCACGTGCAGCCGGTTCCCGCAGGTCCGGCTGTCGCAGTAGCGCCGCGAGCGGTTGCGGGAGAGGTCGACGAAGGCCCGCCCGCAGTCGGGGGCCTCGCAGCGGCGCAGCCGCTCCTGCTCGCCGGAGACCACGATGAAGGCCAGCGCCATGCCGCCGTCGGCGGCGAGGTGGTCGCCGAGCGAGGCGCCGGGGGCGAAGTAGTGGACGTGCCAGTCGTAGCCGTCGTGGTCGGTCAGCTGCGGGGTGGTGCCCGCGGTCGCGACGAGCTCGTTGATCAGCCCGGCCGCGGCCCTGGGGGTGCCGGCGGCGAAGACCTGCGCGAACTTGCTGCGGACGGTCCGCACGCCCGCGAGGTCGCGCGCGCCGAGCTCACCGACGTCGCTGATCTTGTACTCGCGGACGAAGGCGCGCAGCGAGCCGACGTCCGCGAGGCCGTCGGGCCGGTCGGTCTCGGCCGCGGTGTTCACCAGCGCGACGACGACGTCGAGCGCGCGACGGGTGTCGTGGGGGATCTGCACGGGGTCGCTCCTGGGGCCGGGCCTGCGGCGACGGGCCGGTGCCGCCGCCGGTGGCCGACTCTAGCCGTCCCGGGCCCCGGCCGGGAGGTGCGTCTGTCACGAGCGAACGGCACGGGCCGGCGGCGGGGTGACCGGCACGGGCGCAGGGCTCGGGCCGGCGGGCCGACGGCACGCCGACGCCGTTCTCGCAGGCGGCTTCCGCGAGAACAGCGCCGGGTGTGCCGTATGTGGTTTTCGTCCACCCCGCACCGTCGCCCCGAGTCGGACGGTGCCCGGCGGACACCCGGCTAGCGCCGGGGGTGCTCCCCGCGGATCCGGCTCAGCTTTCGGCCAGGATGTGGGAGAGCTCCTTGTCGAGATCGAAGTGCCGGTGCTCGGTCCCGGGCGGGACCGCGGCGTCCGTCCGCTTGAGGAATGACTCGAGTGCTCGGGCGGGTGCCTCGAGCAGGGCTTCTCCCTCCGGTGAGCTCAGGGCGATGCAGACGACGCCCTGACCGTGGCTGCGGGACGGCCAGACGCGGACGTCCCCGGTTCCGGTGGGCCGGTGCAGGCCCTCCGCGAGGAGGTCGCGGGCGAACACCCACTCGACCGTCTCTTCGGCGCCGGTGTGGAAGGTGGCGTGCACGGCGTAGGGATCGGCCGTGTCATACCGCAGGCCCGCGGGAACAGGCAGTGAGGATTCGCTCGACACAACGAGGCGCAGGTGCAGCTCGCAGCTGACCGTGGTGTTCATAAGCGCCAGGGCCTTTCGCTCAGTGTGCGCTCGGGGATTCGCACGTCGGCGAAATCGACATGCCACCTACGGTGCCGTTGTAAACCCCTCTGACCGTTTTGCGGACCTCTGGGTCCCTCGGACGGCGGATCCCCACCACCATTCACGTGTGCTTCCGGCTCCGGTAGATTCGAGCCCATGAACACGGGGAGTGACCACGGGGCCCAGGGGGCCGCAGCCGGCGGGAACGCCGAAGACACCACCGCAGGGACCGCCGAGACCGCCGCTCCGCCCGCGCACGGGGCGGAGGGGGCGGAGGAGGCGCCGCACGTCTCGAAGGCGCCCGACTTCATCAAGGCCCGCCGCACCCTGCACCTCAGCTGGCAGGTCGGCGTCTTCGTCGTCGGCCTCGCCGTCATCGGCGCGGGCGTCGCGATGCTGGTCCTGCCCGGCCCCGGCTGGGTCGCGATCTTCGCGGGCCTGGCGATCTGGGCCACCGAGTTCGCCTGGGCGTCGCTCGTCCTGCGCTGGACCAAGCGCAAAGTGACCGAGGCGGCCCACAAGGCGCTCGACCCCAAGGTCCGGCGCCGCAACATCGTCCTGACCGCGGTGGGGCTCGCCGTCGCGGCCGTGCTGGTCGGCTTCTACCTGTGGAAGTACGGCATGACCCTGCCGTGGCACATCAACGACCAGTGACCGGCAGGCGGTGGTCACGGAACACCGCTGACATGGGGTAATGTTTGCGGTGTGCCCGGGCGATTAGCTCAGCGGGAGAGCACTTCGTTCACACCGAAGGGGTCACTGGTTCGATCCCAGTATCGCCCACCCGGACCGAGGGGCCCGGAGACGTTCGACGTCTCCGGGCCCCTCGGCGTCGTCCGGCCCTGCGGGGCCGGGACGGCCGCCCTCACCCCAGCCGGCCGAGGGCCTCGCGCAGCCGGCGCACGTCCCGCAGTCGCCGCTCGTACGTCGCGCCCACCGCCAGCAGCAGCAGCCCCGCCAGCGCCGGGGGCAGCCAGCGCGGCAGCATCCCGGCCACCTGGACCACGTACGGCGCCAGCTCGTGCAGCGCCACCGCCGCCAGGCAGCCGCCGCCCAGCAGCAGCGGGGCCTGGAGCCGCCACCGCGCCCCGGCCAGCGTCACCCCGAGCGCCGCCAGGCCCAGCAGCAGCGGCCGCAGCCAGTGCGGGTCGCCCCACGCGGCGGCCAGGCTCGGCAGCAGGGTCGCGGCGAGCCCCGGACCGTACGCCGCCCAGGACGAGGCGGCGCGGTCGCCCCGGCGGCGCAGGAAGCCCACCGCCAGGGCCGCCGCCGTCACGGGCAGGGTGTACGCCTCCACCAGCGCCACCCCGGAGGCCCACAGCCGGATCCACGCCGCCGCCACCCCCAGCGCGGCGGCCGCCCAGCCGAGGGCGCGCCGGTCGGCCCGCACCGCCGCGCCCGCACACACCACGCCGGCCAGCGCACACGCCGTCGCCAGCAGCGGCGGCTCGCCCGCCGCCGCGAGCAGTGCCAGCCCGGCCACCGCGGCCCCGGCCGCCTCCGCCGCCACCCGTACGGAGCCCAGCCGGGGCCCCGGCACCGCCGCCGCGGCCGCCACCGCCAGCAGCGGCAGCGACCACCACGCCAGCGCCAGGCCCGCCAGCGCGGCCAGCGCCGCAGCCGTCGTCGCCGCGTACCCGACGGCGCCCGCCGCCGCGCCCGCCCGCACGGCCGGCGCGGCCCCCCGCCGCGCCGCCACCGCCGCGCACGCCCCGCCCAGCAGCCCGCACACCGCGAACGTGGCGAGGCGCCCGTCCAGCGCGGCCACGGACACGTCCAGCGCCCCCAGCGCCGCGCACACCCCGGCCGCGGAGCCCGGGCGGTCCGCCCACCGCAGCGCGCCCACCGCGGCCCCCGCCGTCACGGCCAGCTGTGCCGCGAGGACCACGGCGACCGGCAGGCCGTGCCCGAGCGGGGCCGTGAACAGCCCGGCCCAGCCGCACACCACCGCGACGGCCCCGGCGCCCCCGGCGGCCGGCGCGGCGCCCCCCTCGGGCCCGCCCCGCCCCGGCAGCAGCGGCAGCAGCCGCACCGCCCAGCGAGCCGCCCCCGCCACGACGAGCAGGCACACCGCGGCCGCCGCCACCGGCCCGTACGGCTCCGCCGGGGCCGTCGGCGCCCAGACCTGGCCCAGCACGGCCGCCCGTGCCACCGCCGCCGCCCCGGCGACCGCCAGCCCCCACGCCGCGGCCACAGCGGCCACGCCCGCGCCCGCCACACCCAGCCCGCGCCGCACCCCGGCCGGAAGCGCCGCCACCGACGCCGCCCCCAGCAGCGGCAGCGCCGACAGCACCAGCGCCACCACCGGCCACGCCCCGGGCAGCTCCGGCCGCAGCGGCCCGCCGAGCGCCGCCACCGCCGCCAGGCCGCCCGCCACCGCGGCGGGCCACGCCCCCGGCACCCGCCAGGCCACCGCCACGCCCAGCCCGGCGCAGGCCGCCGCCAGCAGCGCCGCCCCCGCGGCCCCGCCCGCCGAACCGGCCGCGGACAGCTCCGCGACCGCGGTCAGCAGCGCCCCCGCCGCCCACGTGGCGCCCAGCGCCCACACCACCGGCACCAGCTGCGCCACCCGCGCCCGCAGCCCCGCCCCGAAGGCGGCGAGGGCGCCGTCCAGTGCAGCCGTCGCCAGCAGCGCCCAGCCCAGTCCCACCGGCTCCGCCGCCGCGGCCAGCGCTGCCAGCGGCAGGGGGAGCTGCACCGCCGCGACCGCCGCCACCGGAGCGACCGCCAGGCCCCGCAGCAGCCGGCCGTACCCGGCCCAGGCCGCCGCCAGCACCGCGGCCGCCCCCGCCGCGTACCCGAGCCCTTCCGCCTCCGGCGCGGCGACCGCGTGCACGGCGTACGCGTCCAGCGCCGTCAGGAGCAGGCCCAGCGCCGCCACCGACTCGGCCGTCGACCGCAGCCCCCGCCGCAGCAGCAGCGCCGGAGCCGCGAGCGCCGCGGCGGTCACCACCGCCAGCACCGCAGAGCGCCCCGCAATCCCCAGGGAGCCCCAGCTGACCAGGGTGAACGCCAGTGCGGCCACCGCCAGCAGCACCGCCCCCAGCGTCAGGAGCACGTTCTGCGCACTCGGCGCCGATGCCTCCCGCGCCCGAGCGGACGCCGCAGCCGGCACCACCCAGCCCGGCCCGGACGCCGGCATCCGCAACAGCCACTCCCGACGGGCCAGCAGATGGCTGCGCCGGGCGTCGAGTTGGGCCAGTTCCCGGTCGATGAGCGCCAGCTCCTGGGCCGGCGGCAGAGGCATGTCCATGCTCCGGAGTGTGGGGCCGGTCACGCGCCGCGGGCCATGCGCGCCCGTACTCAGATCCGCCCTGAGTACGCACACTGGAGCCATGGACCGCAGCCCGAGCAGCCGCCCGGACCGCCGCGACCGCCGGCACCGGTACCGCTTCCGCAGCACCTGGGACCTCGACGCCCCGCCCGAGCGCGTCTACGCCGTGCTCGAACGGGCCGAGCAGTACCCCGACTGGTGGCCGCAGGTCCGCAGCTCCGGCCCGCCCGGCGCCCCGGGCCACGCGGCGCGGATCCGCGCCGTCCTCCCGTACGAGCTCCGCATCACCGTGGTGGAACTGCTGCGCGATCCCGCCCGCGGGGTCCTGCAGGCGGCCCTCCACGGCGATATCGAGGGCTGGGCCCGCTGGACCGTACGCGCCCGGCAGGGGTCCGGTGGGATGCGGACCCGGGCGCTGTACGAGCAGGAGGTGGAGGTGCGCCGACCCCTGCTGCGGATGCTGTCCCCGGCCGGGCGGCCCCTGCTCCGGCTCAACCACGCCCTGATGATGCGGGCCGGACGGCGCGCTCTCGCCGCCCGCCTGGCGGCCCCGCCGGAAGCGGTTTGAACCTGAGCGGGTGCCTCTTGTATTGTTCAGTGCGTTCCCGGGCGATTAGCTCAGCGGGAGAGCACTTCGTTCACACCGAAGGGGTCACTGGTTCGATCCCAGTATCGCCCACCGGGAGAGGCCGGTCCGTCACACGACGGACCGGCCTTCCGCATTCCGGCGCTTCCGCATTCCGGCGCTTCCGCGTTCCAGTGCTTCCGCGTTCATGCAGCCTGCGCCCTCACGCCGCCGCCTGCACCTCCGGGCGCAGCGGCCAGTGCGGGTCCACCGACTCCGGCGTCCCCTGCCGTGCGAACCACGCCTGCAGCCCGCGCGCCTGCGCCGCGTGCCACACCGCCTGCAGCGTGTGCAGCTCGGCCGGCGTCAACCGCTCCAGCCGGCCCGCGAACCGCCGCCCCACCGCCCGGACCACCTCCAGCGAGGCCAGCGCGTCAGCCGCCGCGTCGTGCGCCCCCTCCAGCTCTATCCCGTAGTGCGCGCACAGGTCCGTCAGCGTCCGCCGCCCCTTGCGGTACCGGTCCAGGTGCTTGTCCAGCACCCGGGGGTCCAGCACCGTCAGCGGCCGGTCGTCCAGGTACCGGGCCAGCGTCGACGCCCGGTGCCGGCGCAACTCCCGGTCCAGCAGCGTCAGATCGAACGGCGCGTTCATCACCACCACCGGACGGCCCGCCACCTGCTGCTCCACCAGCGCGCGGGCTATCTCCTCCACGACCGGCGCGGGCCACCGGCCGTTGTGCTGGAGGTACTCCTCCGTCAGACCGTGCACGTCCGTTGCCTCCTGGGGCACCGGAACCCCCGGATTGACCAGCCAGCGCGTCGAGCGGACCCGCCCGCCGGCGCATTCCTGCACGACGAGAGCGGCGGACACGATGCGGTCCTGCTCCACGTCCACCCCGGTCGTCTCCGTGTCGAAAGCGGCCAGCGGGCCCTCGTACCAGCGCGTCATGGCGAACTCCTCGTCCCCGATCGGCACATGGGGCGCCCTCCTGATGCTCGCCGCCCCTGCCCGAATCCGTGATACCCGGCCTGTTTGCGCTGTACGCCGTTTGGGGTCGCTCTGGTACGGAGACAACATCCCTGGGGGAGCACACGCCTGACCGGGCGTCACCCCCACACCCCACCCTTCGCACTCCCATTCGGCAGAGCCCGCACAGCACGAGGCACGGGGAGCCGGCCATGGCGCTCACGCAGCCCGAACCGGGCGGGGTGCTGCAGGAACAGACCGGTGCGCCTCGCGGCGGGGAGCCGCAGGGCGCACTGCTGCGCGGCACCCTCGCCACCACCGCCTGCATGGAGACCCTCCAGGTGGGATACCTGCACGCCGTCGCGGCCGCGGCCGGCTGCTCGCTCTCCCAGCCCTTTCCGGACAACGGCATCGACTGGCAGGTCAGCCACGGCGCGCCCGAGCACGTCGTCGACGACGAGGTCACCATCAAGGTGCAGTTGAAGGCCACCTACCAGGTCCCGCCCGACCCCCCCGGACCCACGTTCGCGTTCACCCTGGACAACGAGCACCTGCTGAAGCTGGCCCGCACCCCCGTCGCGGTCCACAAGATCCTCGTCGTCATGCTCGTCCCGCGCGAGCGCGACCGGTGGCTGGACGCCGGGCACGACCGGCTCGCCCTGCGGCACTGCTGCTACTGGACCAATCTCGCCGGGCACCCCGTGACCGGCCGGCGCCGGACCACCGTCCGGATCCCCACCACACGGATCTTCGACGACCGCGCGCTGTGCGAGATCATGACCCGGGTCGGGTCGGGAGGGACACCCTGATGCGCCAGTACCCGCCGCACCCCGCACCCCTGGCCGCCCTGCCGGGCGCCCGGTACGGGGACCCCGCCGAGCCCGGCGTCCCGGACCCGGCCCACGTCGACCCGGGCGTGCTGGGCGCCCTGCTGCACCGGCACGGCTGGCGGCGCCGCGGCGGCCCCGCCGGCCGCTACGGGCGCTGGACCCCGCCCCCGGCCGGCACCGCCCCGGCCTCCGCGGGCGGCGCCGGCACCAGCCTGCTCGTCCCGGAGAGCCGCGCCTTCCCGGACTGCACCGACCTGCTCGACGAGGCCCTGACCGCCCTCGCGCGCAGCCCGCACCCCTCCGCCCGCGAGGTGCTCTACGGGCTCAGCGTGCCCAGCGACGAGGTCCGCTGGGAGCGGGAGATCCCGCTGAACCCGCCCGGTCCGTACGGGGCCTGGGGCAGCCGGGTGTGGACCGTGCAGGACCGGCTGCACGCGGCGGCCCGGCAGATGCTGGTGGCCGGCGCCCTCGCCGACCGGGCCCCTGCCGGGTACCACGGCACACGGCACCGCGCGTACGCCGAACGCGTCCTGGACGACGTCCTGGTGGGGCCCTGCCCCGGCGGGCGCGAACTCACCGCCTACGTCCCCGTCACCCGGGGCCGGGGCACCGTCGCCCGCCTCCACCACGCGCTCGCCGCCGCCCGCGACGCCGTGGACTACCGGCGCGCCACGGGCGGCATGGAGGCCTTCGACGCCGCCGTGCAGGCCGGGGTCAGCCGCGAGCTCGCCGACGCGCTGATCGCGCTGGTCCGCGGATCCGAGGGCGCCCGCATCGCCCTGGCCTGGGCGCCGGCCGCAGGCGCCCCCGCCGGGTGCGCCGCCCGGCCCGAGCCGGTGGAGTTCTCGCCCGGCGACCTGCCGGCCCTGCGGGAGGCGTCGGCGCGCTACACCCTGGACGAGCCGTCGGTCCCGGTGCAGGTCGTGGGGACGGTGGTCCGGATGCGGCGGACCACGCCCTCGGTGGGCGGGGTGGTGCGGCTGCGGGTGCTGTCCGGCGCGGACGTCCCCTACGCCAAGGCGGTCCTGGACGAGGCGGAGTACCGGGTGGCGGGCCACGCCCACCTGGCGGGCGTACCGATCCGGGTGAGCGGGCGGCTCCAGCGGCGGGGCGGCTTCCGCCGGCTCACCGAGGTCGTCGAGGTGGTACCCGTACCGCTGGACGAGGTGGAGCGCGACCGCCTGCGCAAGACGATGGACGAATCCCTCGACCCGGCGGAGGCCCTGCCGGCCGAGGAATGACGGCGGCCGACGGGGGCGGCGGACGACCACCGGCGACGGGGGCGACCGCCGGCGACGGCCGACACCGGCGTCGGCCGACGCCTAGCGCGGCGTGCGCGGGGCGAGGGTGAAGGAGGCCATGGCCAGGCCGGGGGCGGGGGAGAAGTCCTCGCCCCGGGTGAAGCCGAGGCGCCCGTACAGGGCCACCGCGGGGGCGTTCGCCGCGCCCGTCGTCACCCTGACGGCGCGGTCGGCCGGGGCCGCGGCCAGCAGGGCGCGCAACAGCTCCGAGGCGATGCCCCTGCGGAACCGGGCCGGGTCCACGCAGAGCCGGTCCACGCACACGGTGCCGTCCCCCTCCTCCTCCCAGGCCAGGAACCCGGCGATGCCGCCCCCGTCCCCGCGCAGGCCCAGCCACCGCAGCGGCCGCTCCCGCATCTCGGCCAGGCTCTCGCGCAGCGCCGGGATCCCGTCGAAGCCGATCAGCTCGGCCTCCACCGCGTACGCGGCCCGCCCGATGCGGTGCACCGCGGCCGCCGTGGCCTCGTCGGCCAGGTCCAAGGGGCCCACGGGCCCGGTCGTCGTCATCGCCCCACGCTAACCAACAAGCCCTTGGAACCGGAGGGGGATAACCGTTTCGCGGGGCACCCACCGGGCTCGGTACGATTCAGAAGCGCAGCGTTCGCTGCCGCAGTCCCTGAGTCAGGAGAGACCGGTGTCAGACGTCCGTGTGATCATCCAACGCGATTCCGAGCGGGACGAGCGCGTGGTGACCACGGGCACTACGGCGGCCGACCTCTTCGCCGACGACCGCACCGTCATCGCCGCCCGCGTCGCCGGCGAGCTGAAGGACCTCTCGTACGTCGTCCAGGACGGCGAGACCGTCGAGCCCGTGGAGATCTCCTCCCCGGACGGCCTCGACATCCTGCGCCACTCCACCGCGCACGTCATGGCCCAGGCCGTGCAGGAGCTCTTCCCGGAGGCCAAGCTGGGCATCGGCCCGCCGGTCCGGGACGGCTTCTACTACGACTTCGACGTCGCCAAGCCCTTCACCCCCGATGACCTCAAGGCCATCGAGAAGAAGATGCAGGAGATCCAGAAGCGCGGCCAGCGCTTCGCCCGCCGCGTCGTCACCGACGAGGAGGCCCGCGAGGAGCTCGCGGACGAGCCGTACAAGCTCGAGCTCATCGGCATCAAGGGCTCCGCGTCGAGCGACGACGGCGCCAACGTCGAGGTGGGCGCCGGCGAGCTGACCATCTACGACAACCTGGACGCCAAGACCGGCGACCTGTGCTGGAAGGACCTCTGCCGCGGTCCCCACCTGCCCACCACCCGGAACATCCCGGCGTTCAAGCTGATGCGCAACGCGGCCGCCTACTGGCGCGGCAGCGAGAAGAACCCGATGCTCCAGCGCATCTACGGCACCGCCTGGCCGTCGAAGGACGAGCTGAAGGCGCACCTCGACTTCCTCGCCGAGGCCGAGAAGCGCGACCACCGCAAGCTCGGCAACGAGCTGGACCTCTTCTCCATCCCGGACGAGATCGGCTCCGGCCTCGCCGTCTTCCACCCCAAGGGCGGCATCATCCGCCGCACCATGGAGGACTACTCGCGCCGCCGGCACGAGGAGGAGGGCTACGAGTTCGTCTACTCCCCGCACGCCACCAAGGGCGCCCTCTTCGAGAAGAGCGGCCACCTGGACTGGTACGCGGAGGGCATGTACCCCCCCATGCAGCTCGACGGTGGTACCGACTACTACCTCAAGCCCATGAACTGCCCGATGCACAACCTGATCTTCGACGCGCGCGGGCGCTCCTACCGCGAGCTGCCGCTGCGCCTGTTCGAGTTCGGCACCGTGTACCGGTACGAGAAGTCCGGCGTGGTCCACGGCCTGACCCGGGCCCGCGGCTTCACCCAGGACGACGCGCACATCTACTGCACCAAGGAGCAGATGGCGGAGGAGCTCGACCGCACCCTGACCTTCGTGCTGAACCTCCTGCGCGACTACGGTCTGACCGACTTCTACCTGGAGCTGTCGACCAAGGACCCGGAGAAGTTCGTCGGCTCGGACGAGATCTGGGAAGAGGCCACCGAGACCCTGCGCCAGGTCGCCGAGAAGCAGGGCCTGCCGCTCGTCCCGGACCCGGGCGGCGCCGCGTTCTACGGCCCGAAGATCTCGGTCCAGTGCCGCGACGCCATCGGCCGCACCTGGCAGATGTCGACCGTCCAGCTCGACTTCAACCTGCCGGAGCGCTTCGACCTGGAGTACACCGCGGCCGACGGCTCCCGCCAGCGCCCGGTCATGATCCACCGCGCGCTGTTCGGCTCGATCGAGCGGTTCTTCGCCGTGCTGCTGGAGCACTACGCGGGCGCCATGCCGCCGTGGCTGGCGCCGGTCCAGGCCGTCGGCATCCCGATCGGCGACGGGCACGTGGAGTACCTGCGGGAATTCGCCGCCGAGGGGAAGAAGAAGGGCCTGCGCCTCGAGGTGGACGCCTCCTCGGACCGCATGCAGAAGAAGATCCGGACCTGGCAGAAGCAGAAGGTCCCGTTCATGATCATCGTCGGTGACGAGGACATGGCGGCGGGCACCGTCTCCTTCCGCTACCGCGACGGCTCGCAGGAGAACGGCATCCCGCGCGACGAGGCCCTGGCGAAGCTCGCCGACGTGGTGGAGCGCCGCGTACAGGTCTGACCCGAAGGGCTCGCCCCCCGGGAAGTGATCACTTCCCGGGGGCCTTCCTCGTACCTGCTGCCAAGGTCATATGCTGCATCCCATGACGACTCAGCCGGAGCAGCAGAATGGCGTCGGGACGCAGGACTCGTTCCAGCGCCTGTGGACGCCCCACCGGATGGCGTACATCCAGGGGGAGAACAAGCCGACCGGGCCGGATGCCGGGGACGGCTGTCCCTTCTGCGGGATTCCGGAGATGTCGGACCGGGACGGCCTGGTCGTCGCCCGCGGCAAGCACGTGTACGCGGTGCTGAACCTCTACCCGTACAACGGCGGCCATCTGATGGTGGTCCCGTACCGGCACGTCGCCGACTACACCGAGCTCGACGCGAACGAGACGGTCGAGCTCGCCGACCTGACGAAGCGCGCGATGGTGGCGCTGCGCAAGGCGTCGGGCGCGCACGGTTTCAACATCGGCATGAACCAGGGCTCGGCCGCCGGCGCCGGCATCGCCGCCCACCTGCACCAGCACATCGTGCCGCGCTGGGGCGGGGACACGAACTTCATGCCGGTCGTGGGCCACACCAAGGTGCTGCCCCAGCTCCTGGCCGACACGCGGCAGATGCTGGCCGACGCTTGGCCCGCGGAGTAGTCGTCACGCGCAGCACCAGGGGCAACGGAAAGCGGGAGGCGGCCTCGGGCCGCCTCCCGCTTTCCGTGCGCCGTGCGCCGTGCGCCGGCTAGGCGTCGTACACGTCCGCCTTGCGCGGGGCCGCGTCCGGGACGAGGCCGCTGACGATCATCGAGCGGTTGGTGAAGCGCTCGATGTCGACGCCGTTCTCGTCGAGCACGCGCATCGCGGCGGTGTGGACCGCCCGCAGGACCGGGGTCGCGGCGCGCAGGGCGTCGTCGGCCATGAAGCGGTTGCGCCAGGGCTGGCCGGCCCACACGTGGCGCAGGCCGAAGGGCTCGGGCAGGACCAGCTTGCCGCCGAGGAAGTCCAGCAGCGGCGGGTACCAGCTCAGCGAGGCGCGGACGGCGAGGCGGACCACCTCCTGGGCGTCGACCAGGGGGAGCGGGCGCTCCACCGTCTCCCAGAACCTGACGGACTTGGGGACCTCGACGGTCGGGGGCTTGGACTTGTTGCCGAAGGGGCCGCTCAGCGGGCCCAGCGCGTGGCCGGTGACCTCGACGCGCAGGGTCTTGTACAGGACGGTGACGGTGACGAGCATCGTGATCACGAGCTGGCCGTCCCACAGCGGGTACTGGATGCCGAGGTAGTGCCGGTTGCCGCCGTTGAACTGCTGTTCGTTGCAGATCCGGGTGACCTCGTGCTGCTTGACCTGGAAGGTGTCCACGTCGGCGCCGGAGGGGCGGGTGACCTCGGCGGCGCCCTCGCCCACATGGGTGACGATCCAGTGCTGGACGGAGGCGGGCGGGAAGCCCCCGGTGTGCAGGGGGCCGCGCTCCAGCTTGCGCAGCTCGGTGTCGATGGCGCGTATGACGTCCCAGCTGCGGAACGGGTGGATCTCCATGCCCTCGGTCTTGGGGACGAGCTCCTCGGCCATCTGCCAGCTGCCCCAGCGGGTGCCCATCCCGAGGATGCCCTTGGGGCCGGCGTAGAAGACGGCGTTGCTGCGGTTCTCGGCGGTGAGTTTGGCGAGCGAGTGGCGCAGGTCCTCGCGGGCCTTCTCGTCGGGGTTGCCCGGGACCGCCTCGGGGATCTTGGCGCCGACGCCGTCTCCGGAGAGCAGGCCGTCCCAGCGGGAGCGCAGGTCCTCTGCGGTGTTCTCGCAGATGCGGCGGGCGAGGGCCCAGCCGACCGCGGGGGCGATGATCATGCCGCGCAGGTAGAGGCCGAGGAAACCGTCGAAGGGCAGGCGGAACATCAGCACGGCCGCGACGACGGCGACGCCGACGAGGACGAGGGTGCTCACCCAGGAGGCGTACTTCTCGTTGCCGGTCAGGGTCTTGCGCAGCTGGAACAGGCCCAGCCACAGCAGCAGGCCGGGCAGGAACACCACGCCCGCGACGAGCATGATCAGGCGGAGCTTGCGGTCGCGCTCCTTGCGGATGTGGGAGGCGGCCAGGCAGTGCTCGACGACGGTCTGCGGGTCGGCGCCGAAGGACTGGATCATCGGCTTGCGCCCGGCGGGCAGGGTGCGCGCCTCGACGGCGCGGCAGAAGGCCTCGCCGAAGTTCGGTTCGAAGAGGGAGATCTTGGGGGGTTTGACGGTGGAGGAGTGGTACTCGTTGTTGGCCCCGAGTATGTCGGACAGCTTGGTGTCCTTGGCTCCGTCGCGGTAGGCCGCCGAGGCGAGCGCGTTGGTCGCCCCGGTCTGGCCGCTGCCCCCCTGGAGCGGGATCTGCGCTCCGGGCCTGAAGTCGAATCCGTCGTCCGCCACCGCTGCCCCCATCGCTGTGCGTCATGCTCTTTTGCCGCGCAGATGAGCCTATCGGCGTATCTCGCCCCGTGGTCGCGGGACCGGGAAATGCCGCCCACCGCAAGCGGCTCGGGTGGGCGGCTCCCGGGCGCTCCCGGGTGGGCTCCCTGGCGCTACGTCAGAGAGCTTCCCTTCTGGAGCTGTTCGCGCACCTTCTCGGCGACTTGGGGCGGCATGGGCTCGTGGCGGGCGTAGGCACGGGTGAAGGTGCCGGTGCCGTGCGAGACGGAGCGCAGGTCGATGGCGTACCGGCCGATCTCGATCTCCGGGTTCTCGGCGCGGATCAGGGTGCGGCCCGGTCCGGCCGGTTCGGTGCCGATGACGCGGCCGCGGCGGCCGGCGAGATCGCTCATGACGGGGCCGACGTACTCGTCGGGGACGAGGACGGAGAGCTCGGCGACGGGTTCGAGGAGGTGGATGCGGGCGTCGGCGGCGGCCTCGCGCAGGGCGAGGGCGCCGGCCGTCTGGAAGGCGGCGTCGGAGGAGTCGACGGAGTGGGCCTTGCCGTCCAGGAGGGTGATGCGGACGTCGACCAGGGGGTAGCCGGCGGCGACGCCGCGGGCGGCCTGGGCGCGCACGCCCTTCTCGACGGAGGGGATGAACTGGCGGGGGACAGCGCCGCCGACGACCTTGTCCACGAATTCGATGCCGCTGCCGGGCGGGAGCGGTTCGACCTCGATCTCGCAGATGGCGAACTGGCCGTGGCCGCCGGACTGCTTGACGTGCCGGCCGCGGCCGGAGGCCTTGGCGGCGAAGGTCTCGCGGAGGCTGACCTTGTGGGGGACGGGGTCGACCTGGACCCCGTAGCGGGTGCGCAGCCGTTCGAGGGCGACGTCCTGGTGGGCCTCGCCGAGGGACCACAGGACGAGCTGGTGGGTCTGCGGGTTCTGCTCCAGGCGCATGGTGGGGTCCTCGGCGACGAGCCGGGCCAGGCCCTGGGAGAGCTTGTCCTCGTCGGCCTTGCTGTGGGCCTCGATGGCGAGGGGGAGCAGCGGGTCGGGCATCGGCCAGGGCTCCATGAGCAGCGGCCGGTCCTTGGCCGAGAGGGTGTCGCCGGTCTCGGCGCGGCTGAGCTTGGCCACGCAGGCCAGGTCCCCGGCGATGACGCGGGTCAGGGGGCGCTGCTGTTTGCCGAAGGGGGAGGAGAGGGCGCCGATGCGCTCGTCGACGTCGTGGTCCTCGTGGCCGCGGTCGGCCAGGCCGTGGCCGCTGACGTGGACGGTCTCCTCGGGGCGCAGGGTGCCGGAGAAGACGCGGACGAGGGAGACGCGGCCGACGTAGGGGTCGGAGGAGGTCTTGACGACCTCGGCGACGAGGGGGCCGTCGGGGTCGCAGGTGACGTCGGGGCGCTCGGCCCCGTCGGGGGTGGTCACCGCGACGGGGGCGCGTTCCAGGGGCGTGGGGAAGCCGCCGGTGATCAGTTCGAGGAGTTCGACGGTGCCGAGGCCCTGGCGGGCGCCCTCGGCGGCGGGGGCCGCCATGAGGACGGGGTGGAAGGTGCCGCGGGCGACGGCGCGCTCCAGGTCGTCGACGAGGGTCTTGAGGTCGATCTCCTCGCCGGCGAGGTAGCGGTCCATGAGGGTCTCGTCCTCGCTCTCGGCGATGATCCCCTCGATGAGCCGGGAGCGGGCCTCCGTGATGAGCGCGAGCTCTTCGGGGCTCGGGTCGCGTTCGACGCGCTCCCCGGAGGTGTAGTCGTACACGCGCTGGGAGAGCAGGCCGAGCAGGCCGATGACGGGGGCGTGGCCGTCGGGTCCGACGGGGCCGTGGAGCGGCAGGTACAGGGGGATGACGGCGTCGGGGTCGTCGGCGCCGAAGGCCTCGCCGCACACGGCGGCCATCTGGGAGTAGTCGGCCCGGGCTGCCTCCAAATGGGTGACGACGATGGCCCGGGGCATCCCCACGGCCTCGCACTCGTCCCACACCATGCGGGTGGCGCCGTCGATGCCGTCGGAGGCGGAGACGACGAAGAGCGCCGCGTCCGCGGCGCGCAGACCCGCCCTGAGTTCGCCGACGAAATCGGCGTATCCGGGGGTGTCCAGGATGTTGATCTTGACTCCGTCCCATTCGACGGGGACGAGGGAGAGCTGTACCGAGCGCTGCTGGCGGTGCTCGATGTCGTCGTAGTCCGAGACGGTGGCGCCGTCCTCGACGCGCCCCGCGCGGTTGACCGCCCCCGCGGTGAGGGCCAGGGCCTCGACCAGGGTGGTCTTGCCGGCTCCGCTGTGGCCGACCAGCACGACGTTGCGTACGGACGAGGGGCGGTCGGCCGTCGGTGCCCTGCCGGCGGCTCCGGCGTGCTGTGATGTGGCTCCCATGATGCTCGTGCCTCCCGGTGTGACGGTGAGGAGGGTGATCGGCGTCCTTCGAGCTTTGCACCGGCGTCACACTGCGTCCATACGTAATACCCGCGGCATACCCGCGGCTGAACCGGTGGGTGCGCGGGTATGGGGGAGCGGGGCCCTGGCTACGATGGGCCAGCCGGTGGCCGATGGGGCCGTACGGCCCAGCGACCCTCCGGGAAGGCCATGCTGAACAAGTACGCGCGTGCATTCTTCACGCGTGTTCTCACGCCATTCGCCGCTTTTCTCCTCCGGCGGGGGGTGAGCCCGGACGCGGTCACGCTGATCGGCACGGCCGGCGTGGTGGCCGGAGCGCTCGTGTTCTTCCCCCGCGGGGAGTTCTTCTGGGGCACGATCACCATCACCCTGTTCGTCTTCTCCGACCTCGTGGACGGGAACATGGCCCGCCAGGCCGGGGTCTCCAGCCGCTGGGGCGCCTTCCTGGACTCCACCCTGGACCGGGTGGCCGACGCGGCGATCTTCGGCGGCCTCGCGCTCTGGTACGCGGGCTCCGGCGACGACAACGTCCTGTGCGCGGTGACGATCTTCTGCCTGGCCAGCGGCCAGGTGGTGTCGTACACCAAGGCCCGCGGGGAATCGATCGGCCTGCCGGTGGCCGTCAACGGGCTCGTGGAGCGCGCGGAGCGGCTGGTCGTCTCGCTGGTCGCGGCCGGCCTGTCGGGCCTGCAGACCTTCGGCGTGCCCTCCTGGATCGGGGTGCTGCTGCCGATCGCCCTGTGGCTGGTGGCGGCCGGCTCGCTCGTCACGCTGATCCAGCGGGTGGTCACCGTGCGCCGTGAGGCGGCCGAGGCCGACGCGGCCGCCGCCGCGTCCGAATCGGGCGCCTCCTGATGGGCGCGCTCCAGGACCGGCTGGTCGACGGCCTGTACGGGCTCGGCTGGGCCGGCGTGAAGAAGCTGCCGGAGCCGGCCGCGGTGGCCCTCGGCCGCCGCATCGCGGACACGGCCTGGAAGCGGCGCGGCAAGAGCGTGCTGCGGCTGGAGTCGAACCTGGCGCGGGTCGTGCCCGAGGCGGGCCCCGAGCGGCTGCGCGAGCTGTCGCGGGCCGGGATGCGCTCGTACATGCGGTACTGGATGGAGTCCTTCCGGCTCCCCGCGATGGACCCGGAGCGCTTCGGCACGGACGTCTCCATAGAGGACGACCACATCCTGCGCGAGGCGATCGCCTCGGGGCGCGGCGTGGTCGCCGCCCTGCCCCACCTGGCCAACTGGGACCTGGCCGGGGCCTGGGTCACCGGGCACCTGGGCGTGCCGTTCACCACCGTCGCCGAACGGCTCAAGCCCGAATCGCTGTACGACCGGTTCGTCGCCTACCGGGAGAGCCTCGGCATGGAGGTGCTCCCGCACAGCGGCGGGGCCGCCTTCGGCACGCTGGCGCGCCGGCTGCGCTCCGGCGGCCTGGTCTGCCTGGTCGCCGACCGGGACCTGTCCTCCTCCGGGGTCGAGGTGGAGTTCTTCGGCGCGACCGCGCGGATGCCGGCCGGGCCGGCGCTGCTCGCGCAGCAGACGGGCGCGGCGCTGCTGCCCGTGACCCTGCACTACGGGGACACGCCGAAGCTGTACGGGCGGATCCACCCCGAGGTCGAGGTCCCGCAGACCGGGACGCGGGCGGAGAAGACCGCCGCCATGACCCAGGCGGTGGCCGACGCCTTCGCCGGGGGCATCGCCGAGCACCCGCAGGACTGGCACATGCTCCAGCGGCTGTGGCTGGACGACCTCGAGGAGCGCTCCGCGTGAAGATCGGCATTGTCTGCCCGTACTCGTGGGACGTCCCCGGCGGGGTCCAGTTCCACATCCGGGACCTCGCCGAGCACCTGATCCGCCTCGGCCACGAGGTGTCGGTGCTGGCCCCGGCGGACGACGAGACGCCCCTGCCGCCGTACGTGGTCTCGGCGGGACGGGCGGTGCCGGTGCCGTACAACGGGTCGGTGGCCCGGCTGAACTTCGGCTTCCTGTCGGCGGCCCGGGTGCGGCGCTGGCTGCACGACGGCGTCTTCGACGTGATCCACATCCACGAGCCGGCCTCGCCCTCGCTGGGCCTGCTGGCCTGCTGGGCGGCCCAGGGCCCGATCGTGGCGACGTTCCACACCTCCAACCCGCGCTCGCGGGCGATGATCGCGGCGTACCCGATCCTCCAGCCCGCCCTGGAGAAGATCAGCGCCCGGATCGCCGTCAGCGAGTACGCGCGGCGCACGCTGGTCGAGCACCTGGGCGGCGACGCGGTGGTCATCCCCAACGGCGTCGACGTGGACTTCTTCGCCTCCGCCGAGCCGAAGGCCGAGTGGGGCGGGCAGACCCTGGGCTTCATCGGCCGGATCGACGAGCCGCGCAAGGGCCTGCCCGTGCTGATGGCGGCGTTCCCGCGGATCGCCCGGGAGTGCCCGGAGGTACGGCTGCTGGTCGCGGGCCGCGGGGACGAGGAGGAGGCGGTGGCCTCCCTGCCGCAGGAGCTGCGCTCGCGGGTGGAGTTCCTCGGCATGGTCTCCGACGAGGACAAGGCCAGGCTGCTGCGCAGCGTCGACGTGTACGTGGCCCCCAACACCGGCGGCGAGAGCTTCGGCATCATCCTGGTCGAGGCCCTGTCGGCCGGAGCGCCGGTGCTCGCCTCCGACCTGGACGCGTTCGCGCAGGTCCTGGACCAGGGCGCGGCGGGCGAGCTCTTCGCCAACGAGGACGCGGACGCGCTGGCCGCGGCCGCGGTGCGGCTGCTGCGCGACCCGGAGCGGCGCGCGGAGCTCAGCGCCCGCGGCTCGGCGCACGTGCGGCGCTTCGACTGGTCGACGGTCGGGGCGGACATCCTGGCGGTGTACGAGACGGTGACGGACGGCGCGAGCGCGGTCGCCACCGATGAGCGCGTCCCGCTCCGCACCCGCCTGGGCTTCGCCCGCGACCCCTCCCACTGACGCCCTCCAGCCCGGGCCGCTACCCGGTTTCCGGCCGCTCCGCGCCCGGTGCGCCCAATCGCCGCGCGGGCTGATTCCTCCGGCCCGCGCGCCGTCGGGTGCGGGTAGCTCCCCGTTCGCATTCGCTCAACCCCGCGGGCTGGGTTTTGGCCTGTGTGCGCTGCTGCGTGCACGCGGTTTCCGGGTGCGGTGCGCTTCGTGCCCGGTGCGCTGGAACCCCCGGTTTCAGCGCGCTCCGCGCTGGTGCGCTCCAACCGCCTGGGCGGCAAGACCAGCCTCGCCGGCGTGTGAGGCGCGGGGTCCGGGGCGGAGCCCGGGTACCGGGCCGGACCCAACCGGCGCCGCCCCGAACGGTAGAGTCGCGGGCCGTGATCGAAACGCTTGTCTGGACCGCGCTGATCCTCGCCGTCGTCGGCGTCTACCTCAGTTGGACCGCCGGCCGCCTCGACCGGCTGCACACCCGGATGGACGCCGCCCGCGCCGCCCTGGACGCACAGCTGGTGCGCCGCGCCTCGGTCGTGCTGGAGGTGGCCACCTCCGGCGCCCTCGACCCGGCGTCCTCCCTCGTGCTGTACGAGGCCGCCCACGGGGCCCGCCAGGCCGACGAGGAGCACCGCGAGGTCGCCGAGAGCGAGCTCAGCCAGGCGCTGCGCGCCGTCTTCGCCGACGCCGACCAGGTCGAGGCGGTCAAGGCGGCCCCCGGCGGGGAAGCCGCCGCCGAGGAGCTGGCCGCGGCCGTACGGCGGGTGCCGATGGCCCGCCGGTTCCACAACGACGCCGTACGGGCCGCCCGCGCCCTGCGCCGGCACCGCAAGGTCCGCTGGTTCCGGCTCGCCGGCCACGCCCCGTTCCCGCTCGCGTTCGAGATGGACGACGAGCCCCCGGCGGACCTCGCCGACCGGCCGTAGTTGTACCCATTGGCCAAGTCGAAAGGAGCCACCGGCTCCTCATTGGCCCTTGCGGTGGACTGCTCGGGGAGGGTTTGCTCGGCGGAGCATTACCGCAGCACCACCGCAGCACCCCTGCGGGACCCCCGCAGCAGCCTTCTTTCCTTCGAGTGAGGTCATCCGTGAGCACGCTTCCCTCCACCCCGCAGACCCCCGAGATCGGCACCGCCCGCGTCAAGCGCGGCATGGCCGAGCAGCTCAAGGGCGGCGTGATCATGGACGTGGTCAACGCCGAGCAGGCCAAGATCGCCGAGGACGCCGGCGCCGTGGCCGTCATGGCCCTCGAGCGGGTGCCCGCGGACATCCGCAAGGACGGCGGCGTGGCCCGCATGTCCGACCCGAACATGATCGAGGAGATCATCGACGCGGTCTCCATCCCGGTGATGGCCAAGTCCCGCATCGGCCACTTCGTCGAGGCCCAGGTGCTGCAGTCCCTCGGCGTCGACTACATCGACGAGTCCGAGGTCCTGACCCCGGCCGACGAGGTCAACCACTCCGACAAGTGGGCGTTCACCACCCCCTTCGTCTGCGGTGCCACCAACCTGGGCGAGGCCCTGCGCCGCATCGCCGAGGGCGCGGCCATGATCCGCTCCAAGGGCGAGGCCGGCACCGGCAACGTCGTCGAGGCCGTCCGCCACCTGCGCCAGATCAAGAACGAGATCGGCCACCTGCGCGCCCTGGACCACAACGAGCTGTACGCCGCCGCCAAGGAGCTGCGCGCCCCGTACGAGCTCGTCAAGGAGGTCGCCGAGCTCGGCAAGCTCCCGGTCGTGCTGTTCTCCGCCGGTGGCGTCGCCACCCCGGCCGACGCCGCGCTGATGCGCCAGCTCGGCGCCGAGGGCGTCTTCGTCGGCTCCGGCATCTTCAAGTCGGGCGACCCGGCCAAGCGCGCCGCCGCCATCGTGAAGGCCACCACCTTCTTCGACGACCCGAAGATCATCGCGGACGCCTCCCGCAACCTGGGCGAGGCCATGGTCGGCATCAACTGCGACACCCTGCCCGAGGCCGAGCGCTACGCCAACCGCGGCTGGTAAGGCACTGCTTCCATGAACAACCCCCCCGTCATCGGTGTCCTGGCCCTCCAAGGCGACGTACGGGAGCACCTGATCGCCCTGGCCTCGGCGGACGCCGTGGCCAGGCCGGTCCGGCGCCCCGATGAGCTCGCCGAGGTCGACGCCCTGGTGATCCCCGGCGGCGAGTCGACGACCATGTCGAAGCTCGCCGTCCTGTTCGGCATGCTCGAGCCGCTGCGCGAGCGCGTCCGCGCCGGCATGCCGGTCTACGGCACCTGCGCCGGCATGATCATGCTCGCCGACAAGCTGCTCGACGGCCGTGAGGACCAGGAGACGCTCGGCGGCATCGACATGATCGTCCGCCGCAACGCCTTCGGCCGCCAGAACGAGTCCTTCGAGGCCGCGATCGAGTTCGCCGGCATCGAGGGCGGCCCCGTCGAGGGCGTCTTCATCCGCGCCCCCTGGGTCGAGTCCGTCGGCGCCGGCGCCCAGGTGCTCGCCACGTACGACGGCCACACCGTCGCCGTGCGCCAGGGCAACGTCCTGGCCACCTCGTTCCACCCCGAACTGACCGGCGACGACCGGGTCCACGCCTACTTCGTTGACATGGTGCGCGCGGGGCGCTGATCGGCGCCCGGTAGGATCGGGGGAGAACACCATTGGTTACGCGAAGGAGACAGGCGGATGTCCGGCCACTCTAAATGGGCTACGACGAAGCACAAGAAGGCCGTGATCGACGCCAAGCGCGGCAAGCTCTTCGCGAAGCTGATCAAGAACATCGAGGTCGCGGCCCGCATGGGCGGCCCCGACATCGACGGCAACCCGACCCTGTTCGACGCCGTGCAGAAGGCCAAGAAGCAGTCGGTCCCGAACAAGAACATCGACTCCGCGGTCAAGCGCGGCGGCGGCCTCGAGGCCGGCGGCGCCGACTACGAGACGATCATGTACGAGGGCTACGGCCCGAACGGTGTCGCGGTGCTCATCGAGTGCCTCACCGACAACCGCAACCGCGCCGCCTCCGACGTCCGCGTCGCCATGACCCGCAACGGCGGTTCGATGGCCGACCCGGGCTCGGTCTCGTACCTGTTCAACCGCAAGGGCGTCATCATCCTGCCCAAGGCCGAGCTGACGGAGGACGACGTCCTCGCCGCGGTCCTGGAAGCCGGTGCCGAAGAGGTCAACGACAACGGCGACACCTTCGAGATCATCAGCGAGGCCACCGACCTGGTCGCGGTCCGCACCGCGCTGCAGGAAGCCGGCATCGACTACGACTCGGCCGACTCGAGCTTCGTCCCGACCATGCAGGTCGAGCTGGACGAAGAGGGTGCGCGCAAGATCTTCAAGCTGATCGACGCGCTGGAGGACAGCGACGACGTCCAGAACGTCTTCGCCAACTTCGACGTCTCGGACGAGATCATGGAGAAGGTCGACGCCTGAGGCTTCGCCTTCCACCGCTGTGACACGGGCCGACGGGGACACACCCCGTCGGCCCGTCGCGTTGTCAGAGGCAGCGGTTAGTCTGGCGACCGAATTTCCGAGGAGGGGAGGGGCGCCGTGCGAGTGCTCGGCGTGGACCCGGGGCTGACGCGCTGCGGTGTGGGCGTGGTCGAGGGCGCGGCCGGCCGTCCCCTGACGATGCTCGGGGTGGGAGTCGTCCGCACCCCCGTGGACGCGGAGCTGGGGCACCGGCTCGTCGCCGTCGAGCAGGGCATCGAGCAGTGGCTCGACGAGCACCGGCCCGAAGTCGTCGCCGTCGAGCGGGTCTTCAGCCAGCACAACGTCAGCACGGTGATGGGCACCGCCCAGGCCAGCGCCGTCGCCATGCTGTGCGCCGCCCGCCGCGGGATACCGGTCGCCCTGCACACCCCCAGCGAGGTCAAGGCCGCCGTCACCGGCTCCGGGCGCGCCGACAAGGCGCAGGTCGGGGCGATGGTGACCCGGCTGCTGCGGCTCGCCGCACCCCCCAAGCCGGCCGACGCCGCGGACGCCCTCGCCCTTGCCATCTGCCACATCTGGCGGGCCCCCGCCCAGAACCGCCTCCAGCAGGCGGTCGCCCTGCACACCCCGAAAGGCCGTACCCGATGATCGCCTTCGTCAGCGGCCCCGTCGCCGCGCTCACCCCCACCCTGGCCGTGATCGAGGTCGGCGGCGTCGGCATGGCCGTGCAGTGCACCCCCCACACCATCGCGGGCCTGCGCACCGGTGAGCCGGCCCGGCTGGCCACCTCGCTGGTGGTCCGGGAGGACTCCCTGACCCTGTACGGCTTCGCCGACGACGACGAGCGGCAGGTCTTCGAACTGCTCCAGACCGCGAGCGGTGTCGGGCCGCGGCTGGCCCAGGCGATGCTCGGGGTGCACCGCCCCGATGCGCTGCGGGCGGCCGTCGAGTCGGGGGACGAGAAGGCCCTGACGGCCGTCCCCGGCATCGGCAAGCGGGGCGCGCAGAAGCTGCTGCTGGAGCTGAAGGGCAAGCTGGGCGCCCCGCTGGGGAGCGGGGCCGTGGTCGGGGCGCAGCGGGCTGCCGCCTCCGGCCCCGCCCCGTGGACGGAACAGCTCTCCGCCGCCCTCATCGGCCTCGGGTACGCCTCCCGCGAGGCGGAGGAGGCGGTCACGGCCGTGACCCCGCAGGCCGAGGCCGCCATCGCCTCCGGCGGCTCGGCCCCCGTCCCGCAGCTCCTGCGGGCCGCCCTCCAAACCCTGAACCGCACCCGCTGACCCGTCCCGCTGCGCGGGGCCTTCCCCCACCCCGCCCCTTCCCGAAATCGTGGCCTGCGGCCCCGGCCCCCGCTGCGGGGGCGCCCGCACCCCGCCTGGGGCTCCGCCCCGGACCCCGCGCCTCAAACGCCGGCGGGGCTGGAATTGCCGCGCAGCGGCACAATCCAGCCCGCGCGGCGTTTGAGCGCACCGGGCGCGC
>NZ_JBEYXN010000041.1:0-37282 GCF_040704625.1 Streptomyces sp. NPDC046866 | reverse complement strand
ACGCCCGGTTACATTCCGAACCCGGAAGCTAAGCCTTTCAGCGCCGATGGTACTGCAGGGGGGACCCTGTGGGAGAGTAGGACGCCGCCGAACAACCCGCCCTTTTAGCTCAGTCGGTAGAGCGTCTCCATGGTAAGGAGAAGGTCAACGGTTCGATTCCGTTAAAGGGCTCCAACAAAAGGCCCCCGCCGTCAGGCGGGGGCCTTTTTTGTTTCATCGGACGCGGGTGGCCGCGGCATCGATGAACGCGGTGACCGCTTCTTCGAAGCGGGCCTCGATCGCGATCACCGCCTGGCGGTCAGGGGCGTGGGATATCGCCCCGAGGTGCGTCGTTATGGCGGTCATCAGCGGGCGCAGGCCGGGATCGTCCGCGACCAGGCGGAGGCGGAATCCGGCGGCCTCGGCCGCTGCGCCGAGGCGGTCGCTGTCCAGCTGGGCGGCCTGGAGCTCCTCGCGCGTGCCCTGGTCCCGTAGGGCGCGCCGGCGACGGAACCACAAGGTGATCAGCCCGCGTTTGAGTTCGGTGACTGCGGCAGCGTAGGTGCTGAAGGCCGCCAGCCGTTCCTGCCGGAGCCGTTCCTCTCGGTTCACCGCCTCAGCCCGTTCGGCGGTGCGCCGCTGGAACACGTAGGTGCTCCAGGAGCCGATCAGGGTGCCGCCGACGGCGACCGCGCTGCTGAGAACAGCAAGAAGGATGTTCACGGGCGGGAGTCGACCACACGGCCCCGCCGACGCGACAGGGGGCGGGGGCGGTCAGTCGCCCGTGCGCTGGTGGGGGACGCGGAAGGCCAGGATGGCCATGTCGTCCGAGGCGGGTTCGGCTGCGAAGCGTTCCACCGCGCGCAGGACGCGGGCGGCGACCGCGCCGGCCGTGAGGCCCGTACAGGTGGTGAGGACTTCCGTCAGGCCGTCGTCGCCCAGCATGCGGCTGCCCTCGCGCCGCTCGGTCACGCCGTCCGTGACGCAGAGCAGGACGTCGCCCGGGTCGAGGGTGAGCGTCTGCTCGTACAGCTCCAGGTCGTCGATGACGCCCAGCAGGGGCTGCGGGTCCGCGGCCGCGACGACGCCGCCGTCCGGGCGCAGGCGCAGCGGGAGGGGATGGCCGGCGCAGACGACCTTCATCAGGGCGCCGCCGTCCGGCTGGGGGTGCAGTTCGCCGTACAGGAGGGTGAGGAAGCGGCTGCGGGCACCCTCGTCCAGGATCGCCGCGTTGAGCCGTTCGAGCACCGCGGGGCCGCCGAGGCCCTCGCGGGCGAGGAGGCGCAGGGCGTGCCGGGCGAGGCCGGTCACGGCGGCCGCCTCCGGACCCGTACCGCAGACGTCGCCGATGGCGAAGCCGTACGCGCCGTCGCGGATCGGGAAGACGTCGTAGAAGTCGCCGCCGACCTCGTTGCCCTCGCCGGCCGCCCGGTAGATGACCTCGACCTCCATGCCGGGGATGGCGGGGGAGCCGGGCGGGAGGAGGCTGCGCTGCAGGGAGCGGCTGATGGCGGTGCGCTCCGAGTACAGGCGGGCGTTGTCGAGGGCGAGCGCGGCGCGGCGCGAGAGGTCTTCGGCGAGCTCGAGGATCTCCTGGCGGAAGTGCTCCTCGGAGGGCTTTCCGAGGGTGAGCATGCCGATCACGCGGTTGCGGGCGAGCAGCGGCAGGACGACGGTCTCGCCGCCGACGGCCGCGGCCGCGGGGTGCCAGGGCCGGGCGCCGGCCTCGCGGACCGGTTCGGGCGGGCTCACCCGGGAGAGGAGGGCCTTGAGGGCGTCGATGCGTTCCTCGTCCTCGTGCAGGACGTAGGAGAGGTACGGCTCGGAGGACTGGTCGGCGATCGTGTAGACGGCGCACCAGGTGGCCAGGGTCGGGACGGTCATCTGGGCCATGAGGGCCAGGGTCTGGTCCCGGTCGAGGGTGCCCGCCAGCAGGTCGGAGGCCTCGACGAGGAAGGAGAGGGAGCCGCGGCGCAGCCGCTCCAGCTCGCCGAGGCGGGCGGATTCGACGGCCAGGGCGATGCGGTCGGCGGCGAACTGCAGGCGCAGGGCCTCGGCGTTGGAGTAGCGGCCGGGGTTCTCGGCGGCGACGCCGAGGGAGCCGGTGAGGCGGCCCTCCACCTTCAGCGGGACGGTGACGACGGAGCGCATGCCGGTGGCGTCCAGCAGGGGGACGGCTCCGGGGACGGCGGTGAGGTCGTCGTGGACGGCGGGCATGCGGGCCGAGCCGTAGCGGTTGGTGCCGGCCTCGACGGGGACGCGGGCGAAGCGCTGGCGGGTGGAGGGCAGGCCGGTCGTGGCGCGGACCTCCAGTTCCGTTTCGTCGTCGGTGGCCAGCAGCAGGAACGCGGCGTCGGCGTCGAGCATGTCGCGGGCGCGTTCCACGGTGCGCTGCAGGAGGCCGTCGAGGTCGTCGGGGGCGGGGGAGCCGATGAAGACCTCGAAGGGGTCCGCGGGGCGGGCCTCAATGAGGGGGACGCCGTCGGAGGCGGGGACGCGGACCGGGGTCTGCAGCAGGGCGCGCTCGTCGTCGTGGACGAGGAGGCAGACGATGGAGGGTTCGCCGTGGGCGTCGCGGACGCGCAGGTGGGAGGCGTACACGGGGATGACGCGGCCGTCGGCGCCGCGGATGCCGTAGCTGCCCTCCCAGCGGGACAGGCGCAGGGCCTCGGCGATGCCGGTGCCGGTGCCGGGGGTCTGCGGCCAGGCGGCGAGTTCGGCGAGGGGGCGGCCGATGGCCTTGCCGGCGGGGTGGCCGAAGATGTGCTCGGCGTCCTCGTTCCAGGCGGAGATGCAGTCGGCGGCGTCGATCTGGACGACGGCGACGCGGACGCGGCTGTCGGCGAGCGGCAGCAGCCGGTCGGGGACGACGGGCCCGGCCGAGCGCGTGCCCACCGGCCGGTCGGGCAGGTCGAGGCGGAACCAGACGTGCTTGCGGGTGGCGGTGTACTCGACGCCCCAGCGGGTGGCGAGGGCGGCGCAGAGCATCAGGCCGCGGCCGCTCTCGCGATCGGGGTCGGCGTACGGGCGCTGGCCGGGGTGGCGCAGGGGCAGCTCGCGCTCGGGGTAGCGGTCGGCGATCTCCACGCGTACGCCGTCCTCGGTGCGCAGGCACAGGACCTCGGCGCGGGTGCCGGCGTGGACCACGGCGTTGGTGACGAGCTCGCTGGTGAGCACGACCGCGTCGTCGACGATGTCCGCGAAGCCCCAGCCCTGGAGGGTGTCGCGGACGAAGACGCGGGCGGCGGCGACCGACCGGCCCTGGGGATCGAAGCTGGCAGCGGCCCGAGCCGTGATCACGGGTCTCCTTCGACGCGGTGGGACATCGGATGCCAGGTTACTTACCTTCGCGGGCGGCTTGGGGCCGTCGTGGGGGATTCCACCCGCAGGGTGCGGGCGGTGTGCGATGGTGCCGAAGTGTTATGGCCGGGTTCGGCCGGGGTGAAACACTGGGCAGGATCCGGGTACCGGCGCGTGGACGTGCGGGATGCCGGTGGAACGGCGGTCGACCCTTTCGGGAGGGACACGGTGGAGTCTGGTGCAGCGGTGCGGCGTACGGGAACGCGCCCGAAGGGCGGGCGGCCCCGCCGCAACGGCACGACGGAGGTCGACACCGCCGCTCTGAACCGGCTGCTCATGGCCCTGGTGTCGATGCGGGACGGGAACTTCCGCAAGCGGCTGACCGTCTCCGGCGACGGGGTGATGGCGGAGATCGCCGCCGTCTACAACGAGGTCGCCGACCGCAACCTGCACCTGACCGGTGAGCTGTCGCGGGTGCGCCGCATGGTGGGCCGCGAGGGCAAGTTGGGCGAGCGGCTGGAGACGGGGGCCTGCGAGGGCTCCTGGGCGGCCGCGATCGACGCCTCGAACCAGCTGGTGGACGATCTGGCGCGGCCGGTGTCCGAGGTGGGCCGGGTGCTGTCGGCGGTGGCCGAGGGCGATCTGGACCAGCGGATGGACCTGCGGGCGCTGACGGACGACGGGGCGGGGCATCCGCTGCGCGGGGAGTTCCTGAAGGTCGGGCGCACGGTCAACAACCTGGTCGACCAGTTGTCGGCGTTCACCGACGAGGTGACGCGGGTCGCGCTGGAGGTGGGGACCGAGGGCAAGCTCGGGGGCCAGGCGCAGGTGCGCGGCATGTCGGGTTCGTGGAAGGACCTGACCGACTCCGTCAACACCATGGCGTACCGGCTCACCGCTCAGGTGCGTGACATCGCGCTGGTGACGACGGCGGTGGCCAAGGGCGATCTGTCGCGCAAGGTCACGGTGCACGTGGCCGGCGAGATGCTCCAGCTGAAGAACACCGTGAACACGATGGTGGACCAGCTGTCGTCGTTCTCCTCCGAGGTGACGCGGGTCGCCCGGGAGGTGGGTACGGAGGGCGAGCTGGGCGGCCAGGCCAAGGTGCCCGGGGTCGCGGGCGTGTGGAAGGACCTGACCGACTCCGTCAACACGATGGCGGGGAACCTCACGGCGCAGGTGCGGGGCATCGCGCAGGTCACGACGGCGGTCGCCAACGGCGACCTGTCGCAGAAGGTGCGGGTCAGTGCGCGCGGCGAGGTCGCGCAGCTGGCCGAGACGATCAACCAGATGACGGAGACGCTGCGGACCTTCGCGGACGAGGTCACGCGGGTGGCCAGCGAGGTCGGCGCCAAGGGTCTGCTGGGCGGTCAGGCGCAGGTTCCGGGTGCGGCGGGGACGTGGAAGGACCTCACCGATTCGGTGAACACGGTCTTCCGCAACCTGACCACGCAGGTGCGGGACATCGCGCAGGTGACGACCGCGGTGGCGAACGGCGACCTGTCGCAGAAGGTCACGGTCGATGTGGCCGGCGAGATGCTGGAGTTGAAGAACACCGTCAACACGATGGTGGACCAGCTCCAGTCCTTCGGCGCGGAAGTGACCCGTGTGGCCCGTGAGGTGGGCGTCGAGGGTGAGCTGGGCGGTCAGGCGCAGGTGCCGGGTGCGGCGGGGACGTGGAAGGACCTCACCGATTCGGTGAACACCGCCTTCCGCAACCTGACCGGCCAGGTGCGCAACATCGCGCAGGTGACGACGGCGGTCGCCAACGGCGACCTGTCGCAGAAGGTCACGGTGGACGTCTCCGGCGAGATGCTCCAGCTGAAGAACACCGTGAACACGATGGTGGACCAGCTGTCGTCGTTCGCCGACCAGGTGACGCGCATGGCCCGGGACGTGGGTACGGAGGGCCGCCTGGGCGGTCAGGCCCGCGTCGAGGGGGTTTCGGGCACCTGGAAGGAGCTCACCGACTCGGTCAACTTCATGGCCGGGAACCTGACCTCGCAGGTGCGCCAGATCGCCCAGGTGACGACGGCGGTGGCGCGCGGCGACCTGTCGCAGAAGATCGACGTGGATGCGCGCGGGGAGATCCTGGAGCTGAAGAACACCATCAACACGATGGTGGACCAGCTGTCGGCCTTCGCCGAGCAGGTGACCCGGGTGGCGCGCGACGTGGGCACCGAGGGCCGGCTCGGCGGCCAGGCGCAGGTGCCGGGCGTGGCCGGCGTGTGGCGGGACCTGACCGACTCGGTGAACGGCATGGCCGGGAACCTGACCTCGCAGGTGCGCAACATCGCGCAGGTCGCGACGGCGGTGGCGCGCGGCGACCTGTCGCAGAAGATCGACGTGGATGCGCGCGGGGAGATCCTGGAGCTGAAGAACACCATCAACACGATGGTGGACCAGCTGTCGAACTTCGCCGAGCAGGTGACGCGGGTGGCCCGGGAGGTGGGCACCGAGGGCATCCTGGGCGGCCAGGCGGAGGTGAAGGGCGTCTCGGGCACCTGGAAGGACCTCACGCAGTCCGTCAACTTCATGGCGAACAACCTGACCTCGCAGGTGCGCAACATCGCCGAGGTGACGACGGCGGTCGCGACGGGCGACCTGTCCAAGAAGATCACCGTCGATGCCAAGGGCGAGATCCTGGAGCTGGTCACGACCGTCAACACGATGGTGGACCAGCTGTCCTCGTTCGCGGAGCAGGTGACGCGGGTGGCCCGCGAGGTGGGCTCCGAGGGCATCCTCGGCGGCCAGGCCCGGGTGCGCGGGGTGACGGGCATCTGGAAGGACCTCACCGACAACGTCAACCTGATGGCGAACAATCTGACCTCGCAGGTGCGCAACATCTCCCAGGTCTCGGCGGCGGTCGCCAACGGCGATCTGACCAAGAAGGTGACGGTGGAGGCGCGCGGCGAGGTCGCGCAGCTCGCGGACACGGTCAACACGATGGTCAAGACCCTGTCGTCGTTCGCGGACGAGGTCACGCGCGTGGCCCGGGAGGTGGGTACGGAGGGCCGCCTCGGCGGCCAGGCCCACGTGCCGGGTGTCTCGGGGACGTGGAAGGACCTCACGGACTCGGTGAACTTCATGGCCTCCAACCTCACCGGGCAGGTGCGGCAGATCGCCATGGTCACGACCGCCATCGCCAAGGGCGACATGACCAAGAAGATCGACATCGATGCGCGCGGCGAGATCCTGGAGCTGAAGACCACGATCAACACGATGGTGGACCAGCTGTCCTCGTTCGCCGACCAGGTGACGCGAGTGGCCCGCGAGGTGGGCACCGAGGGGATCCTCGGCGGCCAGGCCCGGGTGCGCGACGTCGACGGCACCTGGCGCGACCTCACGGAGTCGGTGAACGAGATGGCCGGGAACCTGACCCGGCAGGTGCGGGCGATCGCGGCGGTGGCCACGGCGGTGACCCGCGGCGATCTGAACCTGAAGATCGACGTGGACGCGTCGGGCGAGATCCAGGTCCTCCAGGACAACATCAACACGATGATCGCGAACCTGCGCGACACCACCTTGGCCAACAAGGAGCAGGACTGGCTCAAGGGCAACCTGGCGCGCATCTCGGCGCTGATGCAGGGCCGCCGGGACCTGGACGACGTGGCCTCGCTCATCATGAGCGAGCTGACGCCGGTGGTCTCGGCGCAGCACGGGGCGTTCTTCCTGGCGATGCCGTCCGGGGGGACCACGGAGATCGGCACCGAGGGCGGTCCGGACGGTGCGTACGAGCTGCGGATGCGCGGCAGTTACGCGTACGCGGGCGGTCAGGTGCCCACGGCCTTCCGGCCGGGGGAGGGGCTGATCGGGACGGTCGCGGAGGAGAAGCGGACGATCCTGGTCGAGAACACCCCGCCGGGCTACCTGAAGATCTCCTCGGGGCTCGGTGAGGCGCCGCCGGCGCACGTGATCGTGCTGCCGGTGCTGTTCGAGGGCAAGGTGCTCGGTGTGATCGAGCTGGCGTCGTTCCAGCCGTTCACGCAGATCCAGAAGGACTTCCTCAGCCAGATCGCCGAGATGATCGGTACGAGTGTCAACACCATCAGCGTCAACTCCAAGACGGAGATGCTGCTCAAGCAGTCGCAGGAGATGACCGAGCAGCTGCGCGAGCGCTCCGACGAGCTGGAGAACCGGCAGAAGGCGCTGCAGGCGGCCAACGCGGAGCTGGAGGAGAAGGCGGAGCTGCTGGCCCAGCAGAACCGGGACATCGAGGTGAAGAACACCGAGATCGAAGAGGCCCGGCAGGTCCTGGAGGAGCGCGCCGAGCAGCTGGCGGTCTCGATGCGCTACAAGTCGGAGTTCCTGGCGAACATGTCGCACGAGCTGCGCACGCCGCTGAACTCTCTGCTGATCCTGGCGAAGCTGCTCGCGGACAATGCCGAGGGGAACCTGTCGCCGAAGCAGGTCGAGTTCGCCGAGACGATCCACGGGGCGGGCTCGGACCTGCTCCAGCTCATCAACGACATCCTCGACCTGTCGAAGGTGGAGGCGGGCAAGATGGACGTGTCGCCGACGCGGATCGCGCTCGTCCAGCTCGTGGACTACGTGGAGGCGACCTTCCGGCCGCTGACCGCCGAGAAGGGGCTGGACTTCTCGGTACGGGTCTCCCCGGAGCTCCCGGCGACGCTGCACACCGACGAGCAGCGGCTGCTGCAGGTCCTGCGGAACCTGCTGTCGAACGCGGTGAAGTTCACCGACACCGGGGCCGTGGAGCTGGTGATCCGGCCGGCGGGCGCCGACGTTCCGGCGGCGATCCGGGAGCAGCTGCTGGAGGCCGGCTCGCTGCGGGAGGCGGATGCGGACCTGATCGCGTTCTCGGTGACGGACACCGGGATCGGGATCGCGGCCAGCAAGATGCTGGTGATCTTCGAGGCGTTCAAGCAGGCGGACGGGACCACGAGCCGCAAGTACGGCGGCACGGGGCTGGGGCTGTCGATCAGCCGGGAGATCGCCCGGCTGCTGGGCGGGGAGATCCACGCGGCGAGCGAGCCCGGCCGCGGGTCCACCTTCACGCTGTACCTGCCGCTGCACCCCAGCGAGCTGCCTCCGCAGGGGTACGCGCCGCCGACGCCCGGCGGCGGCCGGGCCGAGGGGCACCGCCGGCACCTCGACGGGGTGCGCCCGGCGCTGCCGCCGGCGCCGGCGGGGCCGGCGGGGCCGGTCTCCCTGGCTCCGCTGCAGCCGCAGCCGCACCCGCAGCCGCATCCGCAGCCCGCGCGCCATCCGGTGCACCCGTCGGCCGAGCAGCTGGGGCAGGGACAGGGCGGGGCGGCGCTGTTCCGGCGGCGGCGCAAGGCGCTGAGCGATCTGGAGCCGCGCACGGCGGTGCCCGGGCAGCCGAACGCGGTGGGCGCCGAGGACGGCTGGATGGCGCCGGAGGACGAGCTTCCGGCCGCGCCGCGGACGTACGACTTCCGCGGCGAGAAGGTGCTGATCGTCGATGACGACGTGCGCAACGTGTTCGCGCTGACGAGCGTGCTGGAGCAGCACGGGCTGACCGTGCTGTACGCGGAGAACGGCCGGGAGGGCATCGAGGTGCTGGAGCAGCACGACGACGTCACGGTCGTGCTGATGGACATCATGATGCCGGAGATGGACGGGTACGCCACGACGGCGGCGATCCGGCGGATGCCGCAGTTCGCGGGGCTGCCGATCATCGCGCTCACGGCGAAGGCGATGAAGGGGGACAAGGAGAAGGCGATCGACTCCGGGGCTTCCGACTATGTGACCAAGCCGGTTGACCCGGACTACCTCCTGTCGGTCATGGAGCAGTGGATGCGGGAGAAGTGATCGACGGCTGAGCGCTGCGGTACCAATTGCTGACTGACTGTGGCGAAACCGGTGTGGGAAGGCACAGGACGGGGAACCTTCTGCTCCCCCACACCGTTTCTGCTTCGTGCACAGTGACATCTTGGTGACAGGGTGTGGCGATCTCGGGACTGGGGCTACGATGACCGGCACAAGGCTGGACGGCGCAAGGATGCCGTCCTCTGGGGCGGGGCCCGGCGTACAGGCCGGAGCCTGGAGCCGGGGAGGCCCCGTGCCGGGGCGAGGAGGACAGGGCATGGTGCAGAAGGCCAAGATCCTCCTGGTCGACGACCGGCCGGAGAATCTGCTGGCGCTGGAGGCCATCCTCTCCGCGCTCGATCAGACCCTGGTCCGGGCGTCGTCGGGGGAGGAAGCGCTCAAAGCGCTGCTGACGGACGATTTCGCGGTCATCCTGCTGGACGTGCAGATGCCGGGCATGGACGGGTTCGAGACCGCCGCGCACATCAAGCGGCGCGAGCGGACCCGTGACATCCCCATCATCTTCCTCACCGCGATCAACCACGGTCCCCACCACACCTTCCGCGGCTATGCGGCGGGGGCCGTGGACTACATCTCCAAGCCCTTCGACCCGTGGGTGCTGCGGGCCAAGGTCTCGGTCTTCGTCGAGCTGTACACCAAGAACTGCCAACTGCGGGAGCAGGCCGCCCTGCTGCGGCTCCAGCTGGACGGCAGCACGTCCGGCGGTGACGGGGCCGGGGAGACGGCCGGGCTGCTGGCCGAGCTCTCGGCGCGGCTCGCGGCGGTCGAGGAGCAGGCCGAGGCGCTGACCAAGCAACTCGGCGAGGAGGCCGCCGATCCGGCGGTCGTGGCGACCGCGGCCCACCTGGAGCGCAAGCTCACCGGACTGCGCCGCGCCCTCGACGCCCTGGAGCCCGGCGCCGGCGGCACCGCCCCGGTCCTGCCCGCGCAGAACTGACCGCGCCCGCGCGGGGGCTGGGGTCCCGGCGGGCGGGTCGGCCGGCTGCACGTGACGGGCCGGGCCGGTCGGCCGCCGGCTCTGGCGGTCCGTCAAAGCACCGACACCGCGGGCGACACGAACGGGTGAAGGGGTGGGCACGCGTGTCCACCGCCGTGCGCACCGGTAACCTCGGCCCCATGGCCTCACGTACGTCCGGCAAGGGTTCCCCGAACACCGCGGGCACCGCGAAGGGCCGCACCGGCCGTACGACGGCGCCCGCCAAGAAGGCGGCTCCCGGGCGCGGGCCCGCCGCCAAGAAGGCGGCGCCCGCCAAGCGCGCCCCGGCCAAGAAGGCGCCGCCCAAGCCCGCGCCCTCCCCGACCGGGGGCGTGCTGCGGCTGCTGCGCGCCCTGTGGCTCGGCTGCGCCCACGCGGTCGGCGCCGTCTTCCGCGGGATCGGCCAGGGCGCCAGGAACCTGGACCCTGCCCACCGCAAGGACGGCGTGGCGCTGCTGCTGCTCGCCCTCGCGCTGATCGTGGCCGCGGGCACCTGGTCGAACCTGAGCGGGCCCGTCGGGGACCTGGTCACCATGCTGGTCACCGGTGCCTTCGGGCGGCTGGACCTGCTGGTCCCGGTCATCCTCGGCGTGATGGCGGTGCGGTTCATCCGCCATCCCGACCAGCCCGATGCCAACGGACGCATCGGCATCGGCCTGTCGGCGCTGGTCATCGGGGTGCTCGGCCTCGTGCACATCGCCTGCGGGGCGCCCGGCCGGGACGAGGGCACCACCGCGATGCAGAACGCGGGCGGGCTGGTCGGCTGGGCCGCGTCCAAGCCGCTGATCTTCACCATGGGTGCGCCGCTGGCCGTGCCGATGCTGGTGCTGCTGACCGTCTTCGGGCTGCTCGTGGTCACCGCGACGCCGGTCAACGCCATCCCGCAGCGGCTGCGGCGGCTGGGCATCCGGCTCGGGATCATCGCCCCGAGCCCGTACGACGAGGAGCATGCGGAGTACGGCGAGTACGGGGACCACGGCGCCGCCGGCCGGCCCGGCCGCCACGACCCCGAGCAGTGGCGGGCCCGCAGCGCGGGCGGCCGCGGGACCGAGCCCGCCGACGCCGCCGAGGAGGAGGCCCTCGCCCGCAGGCGCCGGCCCAGGCGCTCCGCGGCCCGGCCCGCCGGCGAGCGGGAGATGGACGCCGTCGACGTGGCCGCGGCGGCCGCCGCCGCGCTGGACGGCGCCGTGCTGGGAGGGCTGCCGCCCTCGCCGCTGGTCGCCGACCTCACCCAGGGGATCTCCACCGGGAGCCAGGGCACCGAGGCCACCGCCCCCGTGCCGTCGGCCCGCCCCGAGCAGCCCCGCACCGCGGCCGGCCCGGCCGTCGGCGCCGAACCGGCTGCCGCGCCCGCCGCCGCGGCCGCGGCGGCGGCCGGGGAGCCGCACGCCACCGCCGCCGCGGCCCCCGGCACGCCGGCGGTCCCGGACCTGACCAAGGCGCCGCCGGAGCCCCCGCCGCTGCCGCCCCGCGCCGAGCAGCTCCAGCTGCGCGGGGACATCACGTACGCGCTGCCCTCGCTCGACCTGCTCGAGCGCGGCGGGCCGGGCAAGACCCGCAGCGCGGCCAACGACTCCGTGGTCGCCTCGCTGACCAACGTCTTCGCCGAGTTCAAGGTGGACGCGGCGGTCACCGGCTTCACCCGCGGCCCGACGGTCACCCGCTACGAGGTGGAGCTCGGCCCGGCCGTGAAGGTCGAGAAGATCACGGCGCTGGCCAAGAACATCGCGTACGCGGTCGCCTCGCCGGACGTGCGGATCATCAGCCCCATCCCGGGGAAGTCGGCGGTCGGCATCGAGATCCCGAACACCGACCGCGAGATGGTCAACCTGGGCGACGTGCTGCGCCTGGCGGACGCGGCCGAGGACGACCACCCGATGCTGGTGGCGCTCGGCAAGGACGTCGAGGGCGGCTACGTGATGGCCAACCTCGCCAAGATGCCGCACGTGCTGGTCGCCGGCGCCACCGGCTCGGGCAAGTCCTCCTGCATCAACTGCCTGATCACCTCGATCATGGTGCGGGCCACCCCGGAGGACGTCCGGATGGTGCTGGTGGACCCCAAGCGGGTGGAGCTGACGGCGTACGAGGGCATCCCGCACCTGATCACGCCGATCATCACCAACCCCAAGCGGGCCGCCGAGGCCCTGCAGTGGGTCGTGCGCGAGATGGACCTGCGCTACGACGACCTGGCGGCGTTCGGCTACCGGCACATCGACGACTTCAACCAGGCGATCCGGGACGGCAAGATCAAGCTGCCGCCGGGCAGCGAGCGGGAGCTCAGCCCGTACCCGTACCTGCTGGTGATCGTCGACGAGCTCGCCGACCTGATGATGGTCGCCCCGCGGGACGTGGAGGACTCCATCGTCCGCATCACCCAGCTGGCCCGCGCGGCCGGCATCCACCTGGTGCTCGCCACGCAGCGGCCCTCGGTGGACGTGGTCACCGGCCTGATCAAGGCGAACGTGCCCTCGCGGCTCGCGTTCGCCACCTCCTCGCTCGCCGACAGCCGGGTCATCCTCGACCAGCCGGGCGCCGAGAAGCTCATCGGCAAGGGCGACGGGCTGTTCCTGCCGATGGGGGCCAACAAGCCGGTCCGCCTCCAGGGCGCCTTCGTCACCGAGGAGGAGGTGGCCAAGGTCGTCCAGCACTGCAAGGACCAGATGGCGCCCGTCTTCCGCGACGACGTCACGGTCGGGCAGAAGCAGAAGAAGGAGATCGACGAGGAGATCGGCGACGACCTGGACCTGCTGTGCCAGGCGGCCGAGCTCGTGGTCTCCACCCAGTTCGGCTCGACGTCGATGCTGCAGCGCAAGCTCCGGGTGGGCTTCGCCAAGGCCGGCCGGCTCATGGACCTCATGGAGTCCCGGGGGATCGTCGGACCGAGCGAGGGTTCGAAGGCGCGCGACGTGCTGGTCAAGGCGGACGAACTGGACGGCGTCCTCGCCGTCATCCGGGGCGAGACAAACTCGTGAAGGAAGGGAGGGCAACCGTTTCCCTTGGGCGCGCGTCCAGTTGAGGGAAGTGGTGGAACCCCGTCCCGGCAGCGCGCCGGAGGCGGGACCGCCACCGCACCGCCCCGGTCCGCACACACCATTCGGATGGCGTACGGACGACACCCCTCCGGTTGCTCCACCCTTTCGTCACCGCCCTAGACTGGACGTCCAGCAGGTGGCTACACGCTCGAAAGGCGCCCTCGTGTCCATCGGCAACTCCAACTCTCCCGAAGATGAGCGTCCTTCGACCGAGGACCGGTTCGAGGAACGCACCATCGAACGTTCTTCCGACGAGCCGTCCATCGGTGCGGCTCTGAAGAAGGCCCGGATCGCCGCCGGGCTCACCGTCGACGAGGTCAGCTCCATCACGCGCGTGCGCATCCCGATCGTGCACGCCATCGAAGCTGACGATTTCACGCGGTGCGGCGGCGACGTCTACGCCCGCGGGCACGTCCGTACGCTCGCCCGTGCCGTCCACCTCGACCCCGTACCGCTCGTCGAGGCCTACGACGCCGCCCACGGCGGGCGGCCGACCCCCACTCCCGCCGCTCCCATGTTCGACGCGGAGCGGATCCGTCCCGAGCGGCAGCGGCCGAACTGGACCGCCGCCATGGTCGCCGCCATCGTCGCCGTGATCGGCTTCGTGGGCTTCACCGCCTTCGGCGGCGGCGGCGAGGGCAAGCGGCCGGTGGCGGAAGGCTCCGCCTCCCCGCAGCCGCCCAAGCAGTCCGCCGGCAAGCCGGCCGCGAAGCCCCTGCCCCAGCAGTCGCCGGCGGCACCCAAGCCGGAGCCCTCCGACAGCGCCATCGCCGCCGCACCCAAGGACATCGTCACCGTCGTCCTGACGGCCACCGACGGCGAGAGCTGGATCTCCGCGAAGGACCACAGCGGCCGGCTGCTCTACGACGGAACGCTGAACATGGGCGAGTCCAAGACCTTCACCGACAAGGAATCCATCGACCTCGTCCTCGGCGACGCGGGCGTGGTCAAGCTTTACGTGAACGGCAAGGAGATCAAGGACGAATTCGAGTCGGGCCAGGTGGAACGCCTCACATACACCAAGGACGACCCGCGTCCCGGGGAGGCCCAGGCGGGCTGAGCAGCGCAGAATCCCAAATTCCGGATCCCCGGGGTGCCGCATTGCACCCCGGGGATCTTGGTTTGCCGGGACTTGGGGCGGGGGTCGGCGTTTGGACAAAGTAGTCTTGAGTCCATGCCCGAACGCCGTACCGTCGCCCTTGTCACTCTTGGCTGCGCCCGTAACGAGGTGGACTCGGAGGAGCTCGCAGGCCGCTTGGCGGCGGATGGCTGGGAGCTCGTCGAGGACGCCGCCGACGCGGACGTAGCCGTCGTCAACACCTGTGGCTTCGTCGAAGCCGCCAAGAAGGACTCCGTAGACGCCCTGCTGGAGGCCAACGATCTCAAGGACCACGGCCGCACCCAGGCCGTCGTCGCCGTCGGCTGCATGGCCGAGCGCTACGGCAAGGAGCTCGCCGAGGCCCTCCCCGAGGCCGACGGCGTGCTCGGCTTCGACGACTACGCCGACATCTCCAACCGCCTGCAGGTGATCCTCAGCGGCGGCAGCGTCGAGGCGCACACCCCGCGCGACCGCCGCAAGCTGCTCCCGATCAGCCCCGCCGCCCGCCAGGACGCCACCGAGGTCGCCCTCCCCGGCCACGCCCAGGAGCCCGCCCCGGCCCCCGCCGACCTGCCCGAGGGCCTCGCGCCCGCCTCCGGGCCGCGCGCCCCGCTGCGCCGCCGCCTGGACACCAGCCCGGTCGCCTCGGTCAAGCTGGCCTCGGGCTGCGACCGGCGCTGCTCCTTCTGCGCCATCCCGTCCTTCCGCGGGTCCTTCATCTCCCGCCGCCCCTCCGACGTGCTGGGCGAGACGCGCTGGCTCGCCGAGCAGGGCGTCAAGGAGGTCATGCTGGTCTCCGAGAACAACACCTCGTACGGCAAGGACCTCGGCGACATCCGCCTGCTGGAGACCCTCCTGCCCGAGCTGGCCGAGGTGGACGGCATCGAGCGCGTCCGCGTCAGCTACCTGCAGCCGGCCGAGATGCGCCCCGGCCTGATCGACGTCCTCACCTCGACCCCCAAGATCGCGCCGTACTTCGACCTGTCCTTCCAGCACTCGGCCCCCGACGTGCTGCGCGCCATGCGGCGCTTCGGCGACACCGACCGCTTCCTGGAGCTGCTGGACACCATCCGCTCCAAGGCCCCGCAGGCCGGCGTCCGCTCCAACTTCATCGTCGGCTTCCCCGGCGAGACCGAGGCCGACTTCGCCGAGCTGGAGCGCTTCCTCACCCACGCCCGCCTCGACGCCATCGGCGTCTTCGGCTACTCCGACGAGGAGGGCACCGAAGCGGTCACGTACGACAACAAGCTCGACGAGGACACCATCGCCGAGCGCCTCGCCCACATGCAGCGCCTCGCCGAGGAGCTCACCTCGCAGCGTGCGGAGGAGCGGATCGGGGAGACCCTGGAGGTCCTCGTCGAGTCGGTCGAGGCGGTCGGCGGGGACGACGAGGACGAGGTCGGCGCCTACGGGCGCGCGGCGCACCAGGCCCCGGAGACCGACGGCCAGGTCGTCTTCACCGACAGCACGGGCCTGGTGCCCGGCCGGATGGTGACGGCGAAGGTCGTCGGCACCCTCGGCGTGGACCTCGTGGCCGAGCCCCTGGACCTCGAGGAGGCGGCCGGATGACAGGAGTCCCGGCACCCGCGGCGGGCGGGACCGGCCGCCGGCCCGTTCCCGGCGCGAAGCTGGGGGCCGCGGCGGTCGATCAGGCCAGCCTGTGGAACATCGCCAACATCCTGACGATGATCCGGCTCGTCCTGGTGCCGGGATTCGTCCTCCTGCTCCTCGCCGACGGCGGGTACGACCCCGTGTGGCGCGCGCTGGCCTGGGCCGCGTTCGCCGTCGCCATGATCACGGACATCTTCGACGGGCACCTGGCCCGGACCTACAACCTGGTCACGGACTTCGGGAAGATCGCCGACCCCATCGCGGACAAGGCGATCATGGGGTCGGCTCTGGTGTGCCTCTCCTGGCTGGGCGACCTGCCCTGGTGGGTGACCGGCGTCATCCTCGGGCGGGAGCTCGGGATCACGCTCATGCGGTTCTGGGTGATTCGCTACGGGGTGATCCCGGCCAGCCGCGGCGGCAAGATGAAGACCCTCGCCCAGGGGACGGCGGTCGGCATGTACGTGCTGGCGCTCACCGGGCCGCTCGCGACCCTGCGGTTCTGGGTGATGGCCGTCGCCGTCGTGCTGACCGTGGTCACCGGTTTGGACTACGTCCGCCAGGCCGTGCTGCTGCGGCGCGGGGGCCTGGCCGCCGAGCGGGCCGAGAGGTGACGTACGCGGTGGGGGGATCCGCAGGGGCCGAAGGGGCGGTCCGCGGAGCCGCGGAGCCGGCCGCGGGCAGCGGGTCGGCCGCCGCGATCGCCGCCGAGGCGCTGCGCCTGCTTGCGGAGAGTGACCGGACGCTCGCTGTCGCGGAGTCGCTGACGGGCGGAATGGTCGCTGCCGAGCTGACGGCCGTACCCGGTGCCTCCCGGTCGTTCCGCGGCTCGGTCACGGCGTACGCCACCGAGCTCAAGCACCGGCTCCTCGGGGTGGACGCCGGACTGCTGGCCTCGAAGGGCGCGGTGAACCCGCAGGTCGCGGCCGAGATGGCGGCCGGGGTCCGGCGGGCGCTGGGGGCTTCGTGGGGGATTGCGACCACCGGAGTGGCCGGTCCCGACCCGCAGGACGGGCAGCCGGTGGGCACCGTTTTCGTCGCCGTCGCCGGTCCGCAGGGCGAGAAAACCGTCAACCTGAGGTTGAACGGCTCCCGGGAGGAAATCCGTAGGGAGAGTGCACGCACAGTGCTCGAACTTCTCTTGAGCGAACTCCGCGAGAATGTGCGGGGGCAGGATACGGAACAGAACGGGGGGATTTGATGTTTGCAGCCCTGAGTGAACACGACATCGCTCCCCGCACGGCCGCGGCGCGAGGCGGTACGGTGGGGCGTGAAGGATGCGGCTACACGGTCAGAGGAGGGAGCCACCGATGATTCTGCTCCGTCGCCTGCTGGGTGACGTGCTGCGTCGGCAGCGCCAGCGCCAGGGCCGTACTCTGCGCGAAGTCTCCTCGTCCGCCCGAGTTTCTCTCGGCTATCTTTCCGAGGTGGAGCGGGGGCAGAAGGAGGCGTCCTCCGAGCTGCTCTCCGCGATCTGCGACGCGTTGGACGTACGGATGTCCGAGCTGATGCGCGAGGTCAGCGACGAACTGTCGCTGGCCGAGCTGGCACAGTCGGCCGCGGCAAGCGAACCGGTGACGGTGCCGGTACGCCCGATGCTCAATTCGGTCTCCGTGACCTCGGTCGCGGGCGGTCCGGAGCGGGTGACCATCAAGGCACCTGCGGAAGCGGTGAACGTCGTAGCCGCATGAGCGCGAGTGCGCGAGCCGTGAAGGCATGAGCGTGGCCGGAGCCCCGGTCGGTGTGCGAAGCACCGGCCGGGGCTCCGCGCCGTTCTGGGTGCGGGCCCGTCGGCCGTACGGGAGGATGGAGCCGGTCCGGATCGCGGCCCTGGTCCCGGGAGGCAGCCGTGCGGCGGTTACTAGGCTTAGCCCCGGTGCGGGCCCTCGCGCTGGCCGTGGGCGCCCTCTGGTGCTGGGCCGTGCTGCGGCTGGTGCTGGAGCCCGCCGGGACCGGGCCCCTGGAGGGGGCGGTGGCCGTCGGCGGCTGGGGGCTGGGACTGCTGCCGGTGCACTGCGCGCCGAGGCCTACCAGGGCATCGCCACTCCGCCGTTCGGACGCAGAATCTGGCCCGTCATGAACGACGAGGCGTCCGAGGCCAGGTAGAGCACGGCCCGGGCGATGTCCTCGGGCTCCCCGACCCGGCCGAGCGGGGACAGCCGGACCATCATCGCCTCGGTCTGCTCCTGGGCCGCGGAGCCGTGGCGGGCGGTCATGGGGGTGCGGACCCACCCCGGGGCGACGGCGTTGACGCGGATGCCGTACGGGCCGGCCTCGGTGGCGAGTGTCTTGGTGAGCTGGACCGCGGCGGCCTTGGCGGCGCTGTAGCAGAGCAGGCCCGGCTGGGCGGCGTCCACGGCCCCGGAGGCCATGGTGACGATCGAGCCGGGCCGGCCGGCCTCGATCATGGCGCGGGCGGCTTCCCGGCAGGTGTGCCAGACCCCCTTGAAGTTGACGTCCAGGACCCGGTCGAGGTCCTCCTCGGCCGTCTCCAGCACGCTGGAGGTGTGCATGATCCCGGCGACGGCCGCGGCGATGTCGAGCGGACCCGCGGCGGCCACGGCGGCCCGCAGTCCGGCGGGGTCGGTGACGTCCAGGACGTGGACCGCGGCCCGGCCCCCCGCCTTCGTGATCAGCTCCGCCGTCTGGGCGAGGCCTGCGGCGTCGCGGTCCGCGCAGTGCACGGCCGCGCCCGCCTCGGCGAGGAGCACGGCGGTGGCGCGGCCGATGCCGCCGGCGGCGCCGGTGACCAGGGCGGTGCGCCCCGTGAGGTCGTACGCAGTGGGAGTGGGCATGCCGGGACCGTACGACCGGATCTGACGAAGCGTCAACTACGGGGTGGGGCCGGATTGGCAGCGCGGGCACCAGTAGGTCGGGCGTCCGTCCTGCTCGGCTTCGCGGACGGCCGCGCCGCAGCGCAGGCACGGGCGGTGGGCCTGCCCGTAGACGAAGAGCGCACGCGAGGAGCGCAGGCCCCCGGTGGTGGTGCGGATCCGGTCGGAGCCGGTGTTGGCGGCGAGCAGCCGCTGTGCGGCCGCGGCCAGGCGCACGGCGGTGACGGCGGGGTCGGGCAGGGCGCCGACCGGGGTCCAGGGGGTGACCCGGGCGAGGAAGCAGAGCTCGCACTTGTAGATGTTGCCGATGCCGGCGAGGTTGCGCTGGTCGAGCAGGGCCTCGCCGAGGGGCCGCTCGGGGGCGGCCAGGAGGTTGGCGGCGGCCCGGTCCGCGTCCCAGTCGGGGCCCAGCAGGTCGGGACCCAGGTGGCCGACGACCCGGTCCTCGTCGGCGGTGCGCAGCAGCTCGACGACGGGCAGCCGGTAGCCGACGGCGGTGTGCTCCTCGGTGCCGAGGACCGCCCGGATCTCGTGGACCGGGCCGCCGTGCCACTTCCGGCCGACGGGGAAGACGCGCCAGGAGCCGTCCATGCGCAGGTGGGTGTGGAGGGTCAGACCGCCTTCGAAGCGGGCGAGGAGGTGCTTGCCGCGGGGGATGACCTCCAGGGTGGTGCGCCCGGTGAGGTCGGTGGTGGCCAGGCGCGGGACGCGCAGGTCCCAGCGGGTCAGTTCGCGTCCGGCCAGGGCGGCGTGCAGCCGGGCCGCCGCACGCCAGACGCTGTCTCCTTCGGGCATGGCCCCATTGTGGCCCCGCGGAACGCAAGCGAGCTCCTGCGGCGGGGTTCCGCCGCAGGAGCTCGGTGATCAGGAAGCGCGGGGGCCGGTGGGCCGCCTGCTTACTTCCAGACGAGGCCCTTGCCCTTGCTCAGGGAGTTGTACGGGTCGCCCCAGTACTCGGCCGAGGCGACCTTGGTCTGGTCCGACGGGGCCAGCGCGATGGCGCAGCCGGTCGCCTGCTGGCCGTTGGTGAAGCCCTTCGGCAGGGACTCGTTCGGGCACTTCTCGAACTTGCCGATGACCGACACGCCCTGGGCCTCGGTGTTGTCCCCGAGCAGGCCCTTCATGTGGCCGACCGTGGTGAAGGACAGGTCGGTGGTGCCGACGTTCTTCACCGAGTAGCGGATGTAGTAGGGGATCTTCCCCTTCACCTGGTCGCCGAGCTTGAGCGCGTCGAGGTCGGCCGGGCTGCCCTTCTCGATCGCGGTGACAGTGAGGGCAATCGTGCCGCCCTTGGTCTTGCCGTAGTCGAACGGCACGGTCGCCGTCTCACCGATCTTGAAGACCTGGCCGGACTTGGCCGTGGCGCCCGCGGCACCGCCGGCGGCGGGGGCGTCGGTGCCGTAGCCGCCGGCCGGGGTGCTCGGGCTCGCCGGGGCGGCGGAGTCCGCGGCGGGCGCGGAGGAGGCCGGGGCCGGCGGGGCCGCGGGGGTCTCCTCGTTGCCGTTCTTGCAGCCGGTCAGGGTCAGGGTGCCGGCAACCGCCAGGCCGATGACGCCGGTTGCGGTTCGTCGCATGGTGCTCACTGTTTTCTGGTCCCCCATGTAGGTTTCACTTCTGACGCGGCATCGTCACGAGCGATGCCTGCGTGGATCTTGATAGTGCAGAAACGCTCCGGCATGCCAGCCAGGACGGCCTCTGTGACATGCTCCGTACATAAGCGCGACGTAAGCGCAATGCTCGGAACCGCTTCGCAGCTTTCATGACCGAAGGCGCAGCCCCCGCGGAGTGGCATGGAAACCGGCCGCTTCCAGGGCCCCGCCCAGCGCGGACGTCAGCGCCGGAGCGGCGTTGATCCGCTCCACGGTGAGCGCCGGCAGGGTGCCGGCGCGGGAGGCCTCGGCCAGGGCCGCGGTCGCCGCCGCCAGGCGCGGGTCGTCCGCCCCGGGCCAGGCCAGGAGCGTCTTGCCGCCCCGTTCCAGGTACAGGGCCAGCTCGCCGTCCACCAACACCACCAGGGAGCCGGCCTTGCGGCCCGGCTTGTGGCTCGCCCCGGCCGGCGGCTCCGGCCACGGCAGGGCCGCCCCGTAGGCGTTGGCCGGATCGGCCGCCGCCAGGACCACCGCCGCCAGCGGCGGAGGGTTGCGCTCCGCCGAGCGCAGCCGGTCCACCGCGCCGTCCATCGCGAACTGCGCCGCGCCCAGCCCCTCCACCACGTAACCGCGGCGGGCCTGCCCGCTGTCCTCGAAGGCCGACAGCACGCGGTACACGGCGCTGAAACCGCCCTCCACGCCCTCGGCGGCCACCGCACCCCGCGTCACCACCCCGTGCCGGTCCAGCAGCGTGCGGGCCAGCGCGTGCGCCCGGTGCGTCGGGTCGGGGGCCTGCTCGGGCAGCAGCGACCAGCGGCCCGACACCGTCGGCGGACCCGGGCGCGAGACCTGCGCGCCGAGGGTGCCGTACCGCCCGCGGGGGACCGTGCGCCGGGCCCGGTGCGCCGTGGCGCCCGCCGTACGGCCCGAGCCCAGCAGGGAGCGCAGCGGGGCCAGCGTGTCGTTCGTCAGCCGGCCCGACCAGGCCAGGTCCCACAGCGCCTCGGACAGTTCGAGGTCCGTCACCTCCGGCAGGCCGGCCCGCACCGACTGCGCCAACTGCCGGAAGAACAGCCCGTACCCGCCCGACAGGGCCTCCAACAGCGCCTGGTGAACGGGCGTCAGCTCCAATGGATGCGGCGCGGGCCGCAACAGCGGGGCCGCATCCGCCAGATACAGCGAGACCCAGCCGTCCTTGCCCGGCAGCGCCCCGGCCCCCGCCCACACCACCTCCCCGGTGGTCGTCAGCTCGTCCAGCAGCGTCGGCGAGTACCCCGCGACCCGCGACGGCAGGATCAGCCGCTCCAGCGCCGAGGCCGGCACCGGGGCGCCCTGGAGCTGCTCGACCGCCCGGGCCAGGCCGTCGATGCCGCGCAGCCCGCCGCCCAGGTGCTGCCACTGCGGCAGGAACGTCGCCAGCGATGACGGCGGCACCGGCTCCAGCTCCTGGCGCAGCGCGGCCAGCGAACGGCGCCGCAGCCTGCGCAGCACCGCCGCATCGCACCACTCCTGGCCGATGCCCGCCGGATGGAACTCGCCCTGGACCACCCGGCCGGCCGCCGCCAGCCGGTGCAGCGCGCCCTCGGTGACCGCCGCGCCCAGCCCGAACCGGGCCGCGGCGGCGGCCGTCGTGAACGGGCCGTGCGTGCGGGCGTACCGGGCCAGGAGGTCGCCGAGCGGGTCCTTCACCGGCTCCGTGAACGCCTCCGGCACCCCGACCGGCAAGGCCGTGCCCAGCGCATCGCGCAGCCGCCCCGCGTCCTCGACCGCCGCCCAGTGCTCCGCGCCGGCGATCCGCACCCGGATGGCCCGCCGCGCCCCGGCGAGGGCCTCGGGCCAGGCCGGGTCGGCCCCCCGCTCGACCAGCTCCTGCGCCGTCAGCGGGCCCAGCAGTCGCAGCAGGTCGGCGACGGACTCGGCGTCCTTGGCCCGGCGGTCCTCCGTCAGCCACTGCAGCTCCCGCTCCAGCTCCTCCAGCACCTCCGCGTCCAGCAGCTCCCGCAGCTCCGCCTGGCCGAGCAGCTCCGCCAGCAGCCGGGAGTCCAGCGACAGCGCGGCCGCCCTGCGCTCGGCGAGGGGCGAGTCGCCCTCGTACAGGAACTGGGCCACGTATCCGAAGAGCAGCGAGCGGGCGAACGGCGACGGCTCCGGCGTGGTCACCTCCACCAGCCGCACCCGCCGCGCCTCGATGTCCCCCATCAGCTCCGTCAGGCCCGGCACGTCGAAGACGTCCTGCAGGCACTCCCGTACGGCCTCCAGCACGATCGGGAAGGACCCGAACTCCGAGGCCACCTGCAGCAGCTGCGAGGCGCGCTGGCGCTGCTGCCACAGCGGGGTGCGCCGGCCCGGGTTGCGGCGCGGCAGCAGCAGGGCGCGCGCCGCGCACTCGCGGAACCGGGAGGCGAACAGGGCGGAGCCGCCCACCTGGTCGGTGACGATCCCCCCGATCTCGCCGTGGTCGAAGGCGACGTCCGCCGCTCCCAGCGGGGCCTGCTCGTCGTCGAACTCGAAGGAGCGGGCGGCCGCCGGATCGTGGTCGAGCAGGTCCATGGAGAGCAGGTCGGCATCGGGCAGCCGCAGCACGATCCCGTCGTCCGCATGCATGACCTGCGCGTCCATCCCGTACCGCTCGGCCAGGCGGGCGCCGAGCGCCAGCGCCCACGGCGCGTGCACCTGCGCCCCGAACGGGGAGTGCACGACGACCCGCCAGTCGCCGAGCTCGTCGCGGAACCGCTCGACCACGATCGTGCGGTCGTCCGGCACGTGCCCGCAGGCCTCGCGCTGCTCCGCCAGGTACGCCAGCACGTTCTCCGCGGCCCAGCCGTCCAGGCCGGCCGCCAGCAGCCGCAGCCGCGCGTCCTCGTCGGGCAGCGCACCCACCTCGCGCAGGAACGCGCCGACCGCCCGGCCCAGTTCGAGGGGGCGGCCCAGCTGGTCGCCCTTCCAGAACGGCAGCCGGCCCGGCACCCCGGGGGCGGGGGAGACCAGGACCCGGTCGCGGGTGATGTCCTCGATGCGCCAGGAGGTGGTGCCGAGGGTGAACACGTCCCCCACCCGGGACTCGTAGACCATCTCCTCGTCGAGCTCGCCGACCCGGCCGCCGCCCTTCTTCGGGTCGGCCCCGGCCAGGAAGACGCCGAACAACCCGCGGTCGGGAATGGTGCCCCCGGACGTCACCGCCAGGCGCTGCGCCCCCGGCCGGCCCGTGACCGTCCCCGCCACCCGGTCCCACACCACCCGCGGTCTGAGCTCCGCGAACGCGTCGGACGGATAGCGGCCCGCCAGCATGTCCAGGACGCCGGTGAACGCCGACTCGGGCAGCGCCGCGAACGGCGCCGCCCGCCGCACCAGCGCCAGCAGCTCGTCCAGCTGCCAGGTGTCCATCGCGGTCATCGCCACCAGCTGCTGCGCCAGCACGTCCAGCGGGTTCGAGGGGATGCGCAGCGACTCGATGGACCCGCTGCGCATCCGCTCGGTGACCACGGCCGCCTGCACCAGGTCACCCCGGTACTTGGGGAACACCACCCCCGTGGAGACCGCGCCGACCTGGTGCCCGGCCCGGCCCACGCGCTGCAGCCCGGAGGCCACCGACGGCGGTGACTCCACCTGCACCACCAGGTCCACGGCGCCCATGTCGATGCCCAGCTCCAGACTGGAGGTGGCGACCACCGCCGGCAGCCGGCCCGCCTTCAGGTCCTCCTCCACCAGCGCCCGCTGCTCCTTGGACACCGAGCCGTGGTGCGCCCGCGCCAGCAGCGGCGGCGCCCCCTGCGCGGCGCCGGACTGGGCCATGACCTGGGCCGGGGGCGGGCCGTCGGGCAGCTGCTCGCCCGTCGCCCGCTCGTAGGCGATCTCGTTCAGCCGGTTGCACAGCCGCTCGGCGAGGCGGCGCGAGTTGGCGAACACGATCGTGGAGCGGTGCGCCTGCACCAGATCGGCGATCCGCTCCTCCACGTGCGGCCAGATCGACGGCTTGTCCCCGCCCTCCTTCCCGTCCGTGGCCGGCGAGCCCCCCAACTCGCCCATGTCCTCGACCGGCACGACCACCGACAGGTCGAACTCCTTCGCCGAAGGCGGCTGGACGATCTCCACCTTGCCGCGCGGAGCGAGGTACCGGGCCACCTCCTCCACCGGCCGGACCGTCGCCGACAGCCCGATCCGCCGGGCCGGGCGCGGCAGCAGCTCGTCCAGCCGCTCCAGCGACAGCGCCAGGTGCGCGCCCCGCTTCGTCCCCGCGACGGCGTGCACCTCGTCCAGGATCACCGTCTCGACCCCGGCGAGCGCCTCGCGCGTCGCCGACGTCAGCATCAGGAACAGCGACTCCGGCGTGGTGATCAGGATGTCCGGCGGCCGCATCGCCAGCGCCCGCCGCTCGGCCGCCGGAGTGTCGCCCGAGCGGATCCCCACCCGGATCTCCGGCTCGGGCAGGCCCAGGCGGACCGACTCCTGCCGGATCCCGGTCAGCGGGCTGCGCAGGTTCCGCTCGACGTCGACCGCCAGGGCCTTCAGCGGCGACACGTACAGCACCCGGCAGCGCTTCTTCGGCTCCGCCGGCGGCGGGGAGGAAGCCAGCGCGTCGAGCGCGGCCAGGAACGCGGCCAGCGTCTTGCCGGAGCCGGTGGGCGCCACGACCAGCACGTCGGAGCCCTCCCCGATGGCCCGCCAGGCGCCCTCCTGGGCGGAGGTGGGCGTACGGAAGGCCCCCGTGAACCAGGAGCGGGTCGCGGGGGAGAACGCATCGAGCGCGGAGCCGGCCATGCCCCCATCCTGCACCCGCCCACCGACAGCGCCCCGGACCTGGGCAAACCCCCCCCGTGGGAATCGACATCGGGGCGGGCGCAGAATGGGGGAGTGGCGCAGGACGGGCAGGACACCGGCGGGGCAGGGGCCGACAGGGAATGGGCGCGGCACTGGCAGTACCCGGAACTCCCGGGGCTGGACCTGCTGCGCGCCCACTACGTCCGCCACGCCTTCCCGCGCCACGCCCACGACGGGTACGTCATCGCGGCCGTCACCCGGGGCATCGAGGAGGTCGGCCTGCCCGGCGGCCTCGTCCGCGCCGGGCCGGGCAGCGTGGTCCTGATCAACCCCGAGGTGCCGCACACCGCCCGCGCCGGCGCCCCCGAGGGCTGGGACTACTCCACCCTCTACCCCTCCCGCGCCCTGATCGCCGAGGTCGCCGCCGAGATCAGCGGCCTGCGCGGCACCCCCGGCTTCACCGTCGACGAGGTCGCCGACCCGCAGACCTCGCAGACCATCGCCGAGGTGCACCGCGCCGCCGAGGCGGGCAACGCGCTCGCCGCCGACACCCTGCTGCGCACCGCCGTGGCCCGGATGCTCGCCCGGCACGCCGGACCGATGCCCGCCCGCACCCTGCGCAGCGCCGGTGCCGCCGGGGCCGCCCGGGCCCGCGCCGCACTCCAGGAGCGGATGGCCGACCCGCCGTCGCTGGAGCAGCTCGCCGCCGAGCTCGGGACCAGCCCGTTCGCCCTGCTGCGCGCCTTCAAGGAGCGGTACGGGATGCCGCCGCACACCTGGCTGACCGACGCGCGCGTCCGGCGGGCCCGCTCCCTCCTCGATGCGGGCACCACCCCCGCCGAGGCGGCCGTCGCCGTCGGCTTCACCGACCAGCCGCACCTGAACCGGCACTTCACCCGGATCGTCGGCGTCCCGCCCGGCGCCTACCGGCGCGAGCGGACGCGCTGGGTGCGGCGCCGGCCCCGGCAGGCCGCCGCCGTGCCGGCCGGTCCGCCGCCCGCCTGACTGCCGGTTTGCGTGCGTGCGTGCGTGCCTGCCTGCAAGAACGTACAAGACCCGGCCGCCCCGCCGCGCGTACGTTCGCGGCGTGGGAGATCGTCAGATGGTGATGCAAGAGACCCCCGACGGGGTCGCCGGGCGGCCGCGGTCCGCCGTCGTGCGGGACGCCCTCGGCGTCGGGGTGGCCGTGGGGCTGTCCGGCTTCGCGTTCGGGGTGACCGCCGCCGGTTGCGGGATCAGCCCGCTCCAGGCCTGCGCCCTGAGCCTGCTGGTGTTCACCGGTGCCTCGCAGTTCGCGCTGGTCGGGGCGCTGGCCGCGGGCGGCAACCCGTTCACGGCCGCCGCCGGGGCCTTCTTCCTCGGCACCCGGAACGCCTTCTACGGGCTGCGCCTGTCGCAGCTGCTCGCGCTGCCCCGGGCCGTGCGGCCGTTCGCCGCGCACTGGGTGATCGACGAGACCACCGCCGTGGCGCTGGCCCAGCCCGACCGCAGGTCGGCGCGGCTCGGGTTCACCGTGACCGGCCTCAGCCTGTACGTGCTGTGGAACCTCACCACCCTGCTGGGCGTGCTCGGCGCCGAGGCCATCGGGGACACCGCCGCCTGGGGTCTGGACGCCGCCGGCCCGGCCGTGTTCCTGGCGCTGCTCGCGCCGATGCTGAAGACCGCCACCGAGCGGGCCGTCGCCGCGCTCGCCCTCGTCCTCGGGCTGGGCCTGCTGCCCGTGCTGCCCGCCGGGCTGCCCGTGCTCGTCGCCGCACTCGCCGCCCCCGTGATCCTCTGGCTGAAGGGACGCCGACCGTGAACGTCTGGCTCGCCGTCGCGCTGACCGCCGCCGGCTGCTACGCCGTCAAGCTGGCCGGCCTGCTCGTGCCCGCCGGAGCCCTGGAGCGCCCGGCCGTCCGCCGCCTCGCCGCGCTGCTGCCGGTCGCCCTGCTCGCCGCGCTCACCGCCCAGCAGACCTTCGGCAGCGGGCACGAGGTCGTCCTCGACGCCCGCGCCGCGGGGCTGGCCGCCGCCGGGCTGGCGCTGCTGCTGCGGGCGCCGTTCCTCGTCGTGGTCGCAGCGGCAGTCGCCGTGACCGCGGGGGTGCGGGCCCTGGCCGGGTAGCGGCTCCGGCCTTTCCCGCCGGAGCGGGATACTGGTGTGCATGCGGTTGACGATTTTCTGGGAGCGGATGGCCGAGTACTTCGGTGCGGGCTACGCGGACTCCTTCGCGCGGGACCACGTCATGTCCGAGCTGGGCGGGCGCACCGTCCACCAGGCGCTGGAGGCGGGCTGGGAAGCGAAGGACGTGTGGCGCGCCGTGTGTTCGGCGATGGACGTGCCGGCCTCGCAGCGCTGACGGCGGCGCCCGTTTCGCCGTACGCGCGGCGGATCGGACACACTGGGCGGCGTGGCAGCCACCGATGACACCGACCACCGGACGACGACCGGGCACGACGGCAGCGCCGAGGGCGCCGACGCCGCTGATGCCGCCGACGCCGCGCCCGTACGGCCCGGCCCGCCCGGCCCGCCCGCCCCGCCGGGGGACCCGGCGCGCCCCTCGTGGGCCGGGGAGCGCATGCCGCGCTGGCTGCCGCGCGCGGTGGTGCTCGTCCTGGCGCTCTTCGCCTGCTTCCAGCTGGCCAGCTGGGCCTTCCACCAGCTGATCGGCCTGCTGGTCAACATACTGATCGCGTTCTTCCTCGCCCTCGCGGTCGAACCCGCGGTGGCGCGGATGGCGGCCCGCGGCATGCGGCGCGGACTCGCCACCTTCCTGGTGTTCCTCGGTGTCTTCGCCGCGGCGGCGGGCTTCGTCGTCCTGCTCGGCTCGATGCTCGCCGGGCAGATCGTCGCCATGGTGGAGGGCTTCCCCCGCTACCTCGACTCGGTCATCGACGCGATCAACACCACCTTCCACACCGAGCTGTCCCGGCTGGAGATCCAGGACAGCCTCCTGCACTCGGCGTGGCTCCAGAAGTACGTGCAGAACAGCGCGAGCGGCGTCCTGGACGTCTCCGCCACCGTCCTCGGGGGACTCTTCCGCCTGCTGACCGTCGGGCTGTTCTCCTTCTACTTCGCCGCCGACGGGCCGCGGCTGCGGCGCGCGCTGTGCTCCGTCCTGCCGCCGGCCAAGCAGTCGGAGGTGCTGCGCGCCTGGGAGATCGCCGTCGCCAAGACCGGCGGCTACCTCTACTCGCGCGGGCTGATGGCCTTGGTCTCGGGCATCGCGCACTACGTCGTCTTCGCAGTCCTGGACGTGCCGTACGCCCCCGCGCTCGCGGTGTGGGTGGGGCTGGTCTCCCAGTTCATCCCCACCATCGGCACCTACCTGGCGGGTGCGCTGCCCACGCTGATCGCCTTCACCGTCGACCCCTGGTACGCGGTGTACGTGCTCGGGTTCGTCGTGGTCTACCAGCAGTTCGAGAACTACGTCCTGCAGCCGAAGCTCACCTCGAGGACCGTGGACATCCACCCGGCCGTGGCCTTCGGATCGGTCATCGCGGGCACCGCCCTGCTGGGCGCGGTCGGGGCGCTCATCGCGATCCCGGCCGTCGCCACGCTGCAGGCGTTCCTGGGCGCATACGTGAAGCGGTATGAGCTGACGGAGGGCGCGGACGGCACCGCTCCCCCGCCCCCGCCCTCCGCCGCCCGTACTCCTTCTTCTACTCCCGGGCCTGCTCCGGCTCCGGCTTCTCCTCCGGCGCCGCGCTCGCCTTCGGGTCCCCGCCGCCGTAGAAGGCTGCCAGGGCTTCGGTGACGGTGGCCTCGGCGGCCTCCTTGGTGGCGCCCGCGCCGCTCAGGACTCCTTCGCCGTTCTCCAGTTCGAGGAGGGCGAGCAGGATGTGCTCGGTGCCGATGTAGTCGTGGCCCAGGCGAAGGCCCTCGCGGAAGGTCAGTTCCAGGGCCTTCTTGGCCGACGCGTCGAACGGGATCAGCGCGGGGAGCTCCTCGGCGGGCGCCGGCAGGGCAGCCGTCGCCGCGGCGCGGACGTCCTCCGCCGAGACCTGCTGCGCCCGCAGGGCGAGCGCGGCCAGGCCCTGGTCCTCGGCGAGCAGGCCGAGGACGAGGTGCTCGGTGCGGATCTCGGTGTTGCCCGCGGCGCGGGCCTCGTTCTGTGCGGACACCACGACGTTGCGGGCCCGCGGCGTGAAGCGGCCGAAGCCCTGGCTGGCCTGGAGGTCGCCGGCCTCGCCCTCCTTGTCGGCCTTGGGGACGAAGCGCTTCTGCGCGGCCTGACGGGTGACGCCCATGCTGCGGCCGATGTCGGTCCAGGAGGCGCCGGAGCGGCGGGCCTGGTCCACGAAGTGGCCGATGAGGTGGTCCGCGACGTCACCGAGGTGCTCGGCGGCGACGACCGCGTCGCTGAGCTGTTGGAGGGCGTCGGTGTGGACCTTCTTGATGGCCTCGATCAGGTCGTCGAGGCGTACCGGATTGGTCATGCGAACGGGTTCCTCTGAAGGGTTCGTCATGTGACAACCGTAGGTTGACAGTCAGCCGAGTGTCAACCTTGGGTTGTCACTCCGGTGGGCGCAGCACGGCGGGGTGTCGCGGGCGGCGGCGGGTGGGCCGAGGGGCCGCTTGACAGAGAAATCGAACATCCATTCTGATGGGTTATCCACAGCCGAACCGGGCGTGGCAGCGCATTGTCAGTGGCAGGCGTTAGCGTCAATGGCGTGAAGCGATCGACTCAAGCAAACCGGGTGGAACCCATGGCAGGCACCGACCGCGAGAAGGCTCTCGACGCCGCGCTCGCACAGATTGAACGGCAATTCGGCAAGGGTGCCGTGATGCGCCTCGGCGACAAGCCGAACGAGCCCATCGACGTCATCCCCACCGGGTCGACCGCACTGGACATCGCCCTGGGCGTCGGCGGACTGCCCCGCGGCCGTGTCGTCGAGGTGTACGGGCCGGAGTCCTCCGGTAAGACGACCCTGACCCTCCACGCCGTGGCCAACGCGCAGAAGGCCGGCGGCACCGTCGCCTTCGTCGACGCCGAGCACGCCCTCGACCCCGAGTACGCGCGGGCCCTGGGCGTCGACACCGACAACCTCATCCTGTCCCAGCCGGACACCGGCGAGCAGGCGCTGGAGATCACGGACATGCTGGTCCGCTCCGGCGCGCTCGACCTGATCGTCATCGACTCCGTCGCCGCCCTCGTGCCGCGCGCGGAGATCGAGGGCGAGATGGGCGACTCGCACGTGGGCCTCCAGGCCCGACTGATGAGCCAGGCCCTCCGCAAGATCACCGGTGCGCTGAACCAGTCCAAGACCACCGCGATCTTCATCAACCAGCTCCGCGAGAAGATCGGTGTGATGTTCGGCTCGCCGGAGACCACCACCGGTGGCCGCGCGCTGAAGTTCTACGCCTCGGTGCGCATCGACATCCGCCGCATCGAAACCCTGAAGGACGGCACGGAGGCGGTCGGCAACCGCACCCGCTGCAAGATCGTCAAGAACAAGGTCGCGCCCCCCTTCAAGCAGGCCGAGTTCGACATCCTCTACGGCCAGGGCATCAGCCGCGAGGGCGGCCTGATCGACATGGGCGTCGAGCACGGCTTCATCCGCAAGGCCGGCGCCTGGTACACGTACGAGGGCGACCAGCTCGGCCAGGGCAAGGAGAACGCCCGCAACTTCCTCAAGGACAACCCCGACCTCGCCAACGAGATCGAGCGGAAGATCAAGGAGAAGCTGGGCGTGGGCGTCGTCCGCAAGGACGGCGACACCGCGGCCGCCGCCGCGACGGACGCGCCGGCCGACGGCGCAGCCGTGCCCGCCCCCGCGTCGAAGGCCAAGACGACGGCCAAGGCCGCCGCGGCCAAGAGCTGACCCGTGCGCGAGCAGGAACGGGGCGGCGGGGAGGACGGCCGGCCGGGTCGTCAGGAACTGCCGCCCCAGACTCCCGAGGAGCAGGCGCGGGCCATCTGCCTGCGCCTGCTCACGGGGATGCCGCGCACCCGGCGCCAGCTCGCGGACGCCCTCGACAAGCGGGGCATCCCCGAGGAGGTCTCCCAGGAGGTCCTCTCCCGGTTCGAGGAAGTGGGCCTGATCGACGACGCCGCGTTCGCCGGCGCCTGGGTCGAGTCCCGCCACCGCGGCCGGGGCCTCGCCCGCCGGGCCCTCGCCCAGGAGCTGCGCACCAAGGGGGTCCACGCCACCCTCGTACAGGAGGCCCTGGACCAGCTCGACTCCGAGCAGGAGGAGCAGACCGCCCGGGAGCTCGTGGAGCGCAAGCTCCGCTCCACCCGCGGGCTGGAGCGGGACAAGCGGATCCGGCGCCTGGCCGGGATGCTCGCCCGCAAGGGATACCCGGAGGGCATGGCCCTGAGGGTCGTCCGCCGTGCCCTGGAGGCCGAGGGCGAGGAAGCGGACCTCGACGACCTGGGATACCCCGGGATCTGACTGCGCCCCCGCGGCCTCCCCGGCCCCCGGGTGGGGTAGCCCTCCGGGTGGGGGTAGCCCCCGGGTGCAGACGCCGGGGTGCTCCACTGCCAGGAAGCAGCCCCGTCGGCAGAGTGGGGCGCATGACGCTGCGTTTCGCACTCCAGACCATCAGGGACCGCAAAGCCGGCTTCCTCGGCGCCTTCGTCGCCCTCCTGTGCGCGGCGGCCCTCATCACCGCATGCGGCACCCTCCTGGAAACCGGGCTGCGCGGAAAGATCGCCACCGAGCGCTACGCGGCCGCCCCGGTCGTCGTCTCCGCCGACCAGAACGTGCACCGCACGACGGTCACGGAGAAGAAGGGCAAGACCAAGACCAAGCACAAGGCCAAGCCCGTCGCCGAACGCGTCTGGCTGCCGGCCTCCGCCGTGGACACCGTCCGCGCCGCGCCCGGGGTCGAGCGGGCCGTGCCCGAACTCACCTTCCAGGCCGTGCCCTTGGCCGAGTCCGCAGGACGCGAGGCCAAGCCCTCGTACGGGCACGCCTGGAGCTCCGCCCCGCTCACCCCGTTCACGCTCGCCGAGGGCCGCGCCCCCCAGGGCGGCGGCGAGGTCGTCGTCGACCGTGAACTGGCCGCCCGCGCCGGGATCCGCCCCGGCGGCCGACTCACCGTCCAGGCCACCGGCGAACCCAAGGCCTACACGGTCAGCGGCATCGCCGCGGCCGCCCGCGGCCGCCTCGACCGGCAGAGCGCCCTGTTCTTCAGCGACACCGAAGCGCAGCGGCTCGCCGCCCACGACGCACAGGTCACCGCGATCGGCGTCCTGCCGGCGCCCGGCGTCGACCCGGGCGCGCTCGCCGGCCGCCTCCGGCAGGCGCTCCAGGACACCGGCGCCCAGGTCAGCCGGGGTGACGAGCGCGGGCCCGTCGAGTTCCTCGACGCCGCCGGCGCCCGCATCAAGCTGGTCTCCATGGGCGGCGCCCTGGGCGGCACCGCCCTGCTCGTCACGATCCTCGTGGTCGTCGGCACCTTCGCCCTCTCCGTCCAGCAGCGCTACCGCGAGCTCGCCCTGCTGCGGGCCATCGCCGCCACCCCCCGCCAGCTGCGCCGCATGATCGGCCGCGAGGCGCTCGTCGTGGGCCTCGCCGCCGGTGTCGCCGGCGCCTTCGCCGGGCTCCCGCTCGCCGCCTGGCTGTACGGCCGCTTCGTGGACCACGGCATCGTCCCCGCCACCCTGGAGCGCACCGCCGGGATCTTCCCGATGTTCGCCGCCGTCGCCGCGAGCCTCCTCGGCGCCTGGGCCGCCGCCCGGATCACCAGCCGCCGCATCGCCCGCATCCGACCGGCCGAGGCCCTCGCCGAAGCCGCCGTCGAGCGGACCCGGCCCGCCTGGATGCGGATCGCGATCGGGGTCCTGGCCCTGGCCGGCGGCGTCGTCCTCGTCGCGGTGCTGAGCGCGCTGCACACCGAGCCGGCGTCGACCCCGGTGACCTTCCTCGCCGTCATCGTCCTCGCCGGGGCCGTCTCCCTGCTCGGCCCGCTGCTCGTGCGGGGCGCGGCCGCGCTGCTCGCCGGGCCGCTGCGGCTCGCCGGCCCCGGCGGCCACCTGGCCACCGCGAACCTGCGCGGCAACGCCACGCGGATGGCCTCCGCCGTCACACCGCTCGCCCTGCTGATCGGCATGACCTGCACCGTCCTGTTCATCGCCCCGACGCTGGGCCACGCCGTCGGGCAGCAGGCCCGGGACGGGGTCCAGGCCGGCTGGGTGCTCGCCGCCCAGGGGCCGGGCGTCTCCGCCGAGGCCGCGGACCAGGTCCGGCGGACCCCCGGGGTCACGGCCGCCACCGAGATCGTGCACACGTCGGTACGGGTCGGCCTGACCACGTACGCCGCCCAGGGGGTCACCCCTGCCGGGCTGACCCGGACCTGGGACCCCGGCGTCACCGCCGGCAGCCTGGACGGTTTCGGGGACGGCAGCGCCGCGGTCAGCGAGTCGGCGGCCGACCGGCTGGGCCTGAAGCCGGGCAGCCGGCTGGAGCTGACCCTCGGGGACGGCACCCCCGCCACCCTCACGGTCTCCGCCGTCTATGCGCGCGGCCTCGGCTTCGGCGACCTCACGCTGCCGCACCGGCTGGTCGCGGCCCACGTGGACAACCCGCTGGCCTCGGCCGTGCTCGTGGCCGCCGAGGCGGGCGTCGGGCGGGAGCAGTTGGCCGCCGCGGTCGCCGGGTCCCCCGGAGTGGGCGTGCTGACGGCCCGCGCCGCCGACGAGGCCCGGGCGAAGCGGCAGGACGGCGCCGGGATCAACCTGCTGGCGATGGGGCTGGTGCTCGCCTTCACCGCGATCGCCGTCGTCAACACCCTTGCGATGTCCACCGCGGAGCGGTTCCGGGAGTTCGCGATGCTGAGGCTGGCCGGGGCGAAGCGGAGGCAGGTGCTGCGGATGCTGCGGACGGAGGCGGTGGCCGTGCTGCTGATCGGGGCGGTGCTGGGGTCGGGGATCGCGCTGGCCGTACTGACCGCGTTCAGCGTCGGGATGACGGGGGTCGCCGCCCCTGCCGTGCGGCCGATGGGGTACCTGGCCGTGCTGGCCGCGGCGGGCCTCCTCGCCCTGACCGCCACCTCTTTCCCCGGCAGGGCGGCCCTCCGCCTCCGCCCGGTGGAGGTCGCCACGTCCAGGTGACCCTCCCGCTCGCTCCCCCTGCCCGGCCTCTGTTCGCGGGGGCCGGGCGTCGGGGCCGGCGCGGGCGGGGCGTTGCCGCTGCGCGGAGCCTGTCCCCTCCGCGCCCCTTCCCGCACCCGTGGCCTGCGGCCCCGGCCCCCGCCCGCCTCAGTCGCCGGCGAGGCCGGACAGTCCAGCCCGCGCCGCGTTTGAGCGCACCGGGGGCGCAGCGCACGGGACGGGGTCCAGGGCGGAGCCCCGGTTTCGGGAAGGGGCGGGGTGGGGAACTGCTCCGCGCAGCGGCACACCCCACCCACCCCTGGCCCCCGGGCGGGCTACGGCTGCGGGGCAGCTACCGGGAGGCCCGCGGCCTTCCAGGCCTGGAATCCGCCCACCAGATCCGTGGCCCGGCGGAGCCCCAGCGCGTGCAGGGACACCGCGGCCAGCGAGGAGGCATAGCCCTCGTTGCAGATCACGACGATCCGGAGGTCGTGGGAGCCGGCTTCCGGCACCCGGTGCGAGCCCTGCGGATCCAGCCGCCACTCCAGTTCGTTGCGCTCGATCACCAGCGCCCCCGGGATCAACCCGTCCCGCTCCCGCAGGGCCTGGTAGCGGATGTCCACCAGGAGGGTGCCCTCGCCGAGGGACGCCTCGTACGCCTCCCGGGCACCCACACGGGTGTACGTGGAGCGGACCTGCTCCAGGTACGCGTCGATGCCCACCGGGGGCGGGGTCGCGCTCACTGCCAGTCCTCCGGGCGCTCGACGTGCTCCAGCGTCAGCACCTGCCCGACCCGGCTGTAGCGCCGGATCAGCGGCAGCGGCGGATAGTACGCGTGCACCGAGACCGCGTGCTCCTCCGCGGAGGCGTTGAGCACCTCGTGCACGTGGTGTTCCCCGAAGGCCCGCCCCGTGCCGACGCCCAGGCTGCGCGTGCGGTCCACGTCCGGCGCGAGCTCCAGGCTGCGCCACCCCTCCGAGGGGATCCGGGCGGCGAGCGAGTACTCGGTGAGCCGCCCGCGGGCGGTGGCGAACGCCCCGCGCGACTCGGCGTGGTCGTGCCAGCCGGTGCCGGTGCCGGGAGGCCAGCCGATCACCCAGGCCTCGCTCCCGCCCGGGCCGTCCAACCGGATCCAGGTGCGGCCCTCGGGATCGAGGGGGAGGGAGTCGATGACGGCCGGGTCGGCGGCCGTGCGGAGGGCGAAGTCGAGGAGTTCGGCGGCCGTGACGCCGGCCGTACGGGCAGAGGACGCTCGGGCAGCGTCCTCGGCCGGGTTCTGGGCAGGGGCGTGCGCGGGTGCGGGCATGGAGGTGACCGTCCTGAAGGTTCGCGAAAGGGCGCGCGGAGCGCGGGGGAGGGGCGAATCAGCAGGAGGGGCGACACACGCAGCCCGCATAGCGGACCAGGTCCATGTGGACCCTCCGCCACAGGCGTACGTCGTTGCCGGTCATGCCCGCGAGTGAAGCACGCGGACAGGAGAACGGTCAATCGATCACGGCAGAAGGTGTCGTGGTCGACCGGTCGAGCGGGGCCGGCGCACCCATGCGGACGGAGTCCGCCGCCTCGTACAGTTCTGCGGGCCGCACCCCGGCGAAGGTGGCCGCGAGGTGCCCGTCGGGCCTCACCAGCAGCACGGTGTGGGCCTCGGCCCCCGGATATCCGTCGGCCACCAGCAGCTCCGCCCGCACCGGCAGGGCGCTCACGGCGGCCGCGAGCCGCGGCATGAGCCCGGCGCTCATCCAGTGCCGCCGGTCCCACACCCCGGTGCCCGGCGCGACCAGCACCACCAGCAGCCGGCCGCGGCCCAGCAGGTCGCGCAGCGGGACGGTGGACCCGTCGGGCGCGGACACCGGCACGTTCGCGACGGCGCCCCCCGGCTCGGTGGCGGTCGGCACCTCCCGCACGGCCACGGGCGGGGCGTACGCGGGGGGCGCGCCGAGCGGCCCGCGCCCCAGATGTCCGTCGGTCAGCAGGGCCTCGCCCGCCCGGGCCGAGCCGGGCAGCAGCGTGCGCAGCCCGCCCCCGCCGCGCAGCACCGGCACGGCTTGGTCGGCGGCGCGCAGCCGGGCCGCGACCGCGGTGCGCCGCTCGGCCTCGTAGCTGTCGAGCAGGGCTTCGGAGGCCCCCTGGTGCCAGGCGAGGGCCAGCTTCCAGGCGAGGTTCTCGGCGTCCCGCAGCCCCTCCCCGACGCCCTGGGTGCCGGCGGCGCCGAGCAGGTGGGCGGCGTCCCCGGCGAGGAAGGCCCGGCGGTCGCGCCAGCGGCGGGCCAGGCGGTGGTGCAGCGTGTGGACCCCGGTGTCGAGGAGGTCGTACGGGGGCGTGGTTCCCCCGCACCAGCCGGCGAGCGCGTCGCGGATCAGCGTCACCAGCACATCCGGGGTGACGAGTTCCCCGCGGCCCGGAAGCAGCCAGTCCAGCCGCCACACCCCGTCGGGCAGCGGCCGGGCGGTGGTCTCCTGCGGCGGCTCGCGGTGCAGCAGGGCCTCGCCGGGCCAGGGGAGTTCGGTGCGCAGCGCGGCCACGGCGTGCCGCTCGACGGCGGTCCGCCCCGGGAAGCGGATCCCGAGGAGCTTGCGGACGGTGGAGCGGGCCCCGTCGCAGCCCACCAGGAAACTGCCGCGCCACCAGGTGTTCTCCGCGCCCCGGGTGTGGGCGGTGACCCCGCGGTCGTCCTGCTCCAGGGCGTCCACCCTGCTCTCGGCGACCAGCTGGACCAGCGGGTGCGCGGCCGCGGCGGCGCGCAGCCCGCGCGTCAGGGCGTGCTGCGGCAGGTGCAGCGGGGCCGGGCCGTCGTCGAAGGTGATCCGGCCGGTGTCACGGCCGCGCCGCACGGTGCGCCAGGCCGCGTAGTGGGCGCCCTCGTCGCGCAGGGTCGTACAGCCCAGGCGCTCGGCCATCGCGGCGGTGTCGGAGTGCAGGACGACGGTGCGGGCGGGCCGGGGCACGTCCTTGCCGGGGCCCTCGTCGAGCACGACGGAGGGCACGCCCTGGCCGCCCAGGGCGAGGGCCAGGGACAGCCCGACCGGCCCCGAGCCGACGACGATCACCGGGTCCATGATGCGGCTCCCGATGTCCGGTATGTGATCACAGAACGTATGCAACCCACTGGAGGTGCCTGCGTCAAGTGACCCCCGGTCCCGGGCGTGCGTGTGGTGGGGGGGGGGGGGTGCGCCCCCCCCCCAGTGGCACCCCCCGTTAAGGGACCGGTGGGCGGGCGCCGAGGCCCCGCCCGCCGATACGCAGAGGACACCGCGGAACACCAAACACACCA
>NZ_JBEYXN010000040.1:0-39274 GCF_040704625.1 Streptomyces sp. NPDC046866 | reverse complement strand
TTTTTTTTTTTTTTTTTGTTTTTGGGGCCGGCGGGGGGGGGGGGGGCCCCCCCCCCCCGGGGGGGGGGGGGGGGGGGGGGGGGGGGGGGGGGGGGGGGGGGGGGGCCCGGCGCCGGCCCCGACGACCGGACCATGCTGGTCAGCCGCGTACCCGACGTCGACGCCGCCTACGCCGCCTGCCTGGCCCACGGCGCCACCCCGGCCGGCCCGCCGGCCGACCGCCCCGAGTGGGGCCCGACCCTGCGCAGCGCCCACGTCCGCGACCCCGAGGGCAACCTGTGGGAGCTCCAGTCGTACTGACTGACGTGACCGCCCTGCGCGCCCCGCCTTCCCGGCCCGCGTGGTGCCCACTCCTGAGCCCTCCGGCTCACTAGGCTGCGGTGCCGTGCCTACCGCGCCCACCGACCCCGCGCCCACCGACCCGATCCGCGTCCCCGACCTTTCGGACCGCCCGCACCGGCTGTCCGTGGAGCGCGCGATGATGACCGATACGCACACGGTCTACGTGGCGTGGACCGAGCAGTTCGACCGCTGGTTCGCCGCTCCGGGCTCGGTGGCCATGACAGCCGAGGTGAACGCACCGTTCTTCTTCGAAACGGAGTCCGCGCAGGAGCCGGGCACACCGCCGACCCGGCACCCGCACTACGGCCGCTTCCTGCGGCTGGAGCCCAGCCGGCTCGTGGAGCTCACCTGGGTGACGGGCCGGGGCGGCACGGAGGGCGCGGAGACGGTGGTCACCCTCCAGATCGCCCCACACAAGATCGGCATGCACCTGCGGCTGACGCACGCGGGGTTCTACGACGAGGCCACCCGCGACCGGCACGAATCGGCCTGGCACCAGATCCTGGCGCACCTGGACGAGGTGCTCACGGGCTCGGCGTGAGGGCGCCCGAGTCTGCGCCTGCGCCTTGAGCACCAGGCCGCCTCCACCGCACGGGGGAGGCACCTCGCCCCGGCGGACGACGTACGGACCGCCGCCGCTCGCGAGGATCGAAGGGCAGCCGGATCTGCTTCCGGACCTCCTTCGATCGATCGGAGCATCACCGTGCGACGCAGCAGCAAAACCGTTCGGATCGCCGCCCTCGTCGTCCTGGTCACCGCCCTGGCCGTGCCCGCGGCCGGCGCCTCGGCCGCCACCCCTGCGCCGCCTCCGGCGGCGGAGACCACCGCCCACATCAAGGGCTGGGCGCGCCTCGAATACCCCGAACCCGCCGACGACATCCAGGTCACCGTCGACGCGCGCGGCACCTACACCAAGGACAGCCCGTGGTTCCCGGTGAAGTCCGAGGGGACCCTGCGCCTCTCCCACACGATGGTCCGCCCCAACGGGGTATCGCGTACGTACTGGGCCGACATGGAGGTCGACTGCGTGACCAAGGGCGGCCCCAACGCGACGGTGACCGGCCGGGTCGTCGCCGCCAGCAACAACCCGAAGGACGCCGACTTCCCCATGGACGACCCCCTCCAGGCAATGCTGAAGGACCACGTCCGCATGGGCATGAGCTTCTACGTCCCCGGCAAGGGCGGCGGCCCGGCCCGCGTCGGGCTGTCCGGGGCGGCGGACATGACCTTGTCGAAGTGCATGGCCCCGGCGCCGTTCGACAAGGCCCTCAAGGGCGGCTTCACCCTCAAGTGATCACCGGGCGGGGCGGGCCGTGCCGTTGGGGCGGCCGCGGCCGTCACAGACAGGCCCAGACCGTCTTCCCCGGATACCCCGCCGGCCGCGGCCCGACTCCCCACTCCCGCGCCACGGCCGCCACCAGCAGCAGCCCCCGCCCGCCCTCCGCCGACCACGGATCGGCGGGCGCGAGCACCTCGGGCGGCCCCTGCTCGCCCCGGGCATCGCTCACCTCGACCCGGACCCGCCGACCGTCGTACCGCAGCACGACCTCGAAGTCCCGCCCGGGCACCAGCCCGTGCACCACGGCGTTGGCGGCGAGCTCGGCGACGACGAGCTCGACGTCCTCGGCGAGGGCACAGCCGTACGGGATCCCCCAGGCGGCCAACTGCGCCCCCACCAGGCGCCGGGCGAGGCGGGCGCCGCGGGGGGTGGCGCTGAGGCGCTGGCGGAACTCCGGGGGGTGGGGGGACTCGCTGACCTCCCTCTCCGCGTGCTTCTCACGTCGCGATGCAATGTCACCCAGTTCAGTCGTCACATCACCGAGCGTGTCCGGTTCCCCGTACGCTTTCCAGAAGCGGCGGCGCTACGGTGAAGAGCTGTAGGAGCGACGCCTGCTGTGTGTACGGCCCGTACGGACGAGGGCGGTTCAGCCGATGAACGACCTGTCAGACCGCGAGGAACAGCCGGAGCGACCAGTGGAGGTCGACGGCACCGCGTACCTCTTCAAGGCGCTCGGAAGAATCATCAAGGTGCTGCGGGAGCGCGCCGGCCTCCAGCAGAAGGAACTGGCCGGGCTGGTACACGTGGGCGAGGACCTGGTGTCCTCGATCGAGCGCGGCGTCCGGACCCCACAGCCGGACTTCCTCGAGAACGCCGACCGGGTCCTGGAGGCGGGCGGCGTCCTCCGGGCGGCGATCCCGGACGTGAGGGAGGCGCTGAAGAGGGCGCGGACGCGGCATCCGGATTGGTTCCGGGACTATGCGAAGGCCGAGGCGGAGGCCAACGCCTTGCACTACTACGCGCATCAAGGCGTCCCTGGCATGCTGCAGACGGAGAACCACGCACGCGCCATCTTCACGAGGCGGCGTCCGCTCTTGTCCGAGGCGACGATCGAAAAGCGCGTGGCCGACCGGCTGGCCCGGCAGGAGATCTTCGATCGCTGGCCCTCACCCACGTTCAGCTTTGTCCTTGATCACGGTTTGCTGATGCGTGCGGTCGGTGGACCGGCCGTCCACGAGGAGCAGCTGCGCCGCTTCCTGGACATCGGCCGTCTGCGAACCGTTGAGCTTCAGGTGATGCCGTTTGACCGCGGCGAACACCCTGCGATGGAAGGCATGTTCACCCTTCTCAGCCCCAAGGGACGGCAGCAGGTCGCCTACACCGAGACATACAACCATCCCAACCTAATCACCGACCCTGAACAGGTACGGATCTACGCCGAGCGCTATGGGATCATCCGGGCACAGGCGCTCACGCCGGACGAGTCCCTGAACTTGATCGAGAAGATGCTGGGAGAGCGATGAAAGCCACCGACCTGGCCTGGTTCAAGAGCAGCTACAGCGGCGGCGAGGGCGGAAACTGCGTCGAAGTCGCCTACGCCTGGCGGAAGTCGAGCTACAGCGGCGGCGAGGGCGGTGAATGCGTCGAGGTGGCTGCCTGCGCCCACACCGTCCACGTCCGGGACTCGAAGCTGGCCGGAAGCCCGGAACTGGCGGTGGCCCCCGAGGCCTGGACCGCGTTCCTGGACGGCGTAACGGTTTAGCGGCATCCGAGCCGAGCGGCGTCGGAGGAGTGTCCGGGGGCGTCCCGGCCGCCCATTGTCCTTCCGGTGCGGGCCGGCCTCTCAAGGGCGCTCCCTGCGGTCGCGTCGCTTCGCGATGTCGCTCCGCTCCACCCTTGACAGACCGGCCCGCCCCGGAATGCCAAAGAGCTGCCGGGAAGCCCCCGAAGGATGGCCAGGGGGAACGATTGAAGGACTGCCCTCGTCAGAGAGGACAGTCGGGGTCGGGAAGTGCAGAATCCTTCCTCCCGGAACCCCCACCCTCCCCCGCCCCCGGGCATCCGGGAAGCCGAGCCACCAAGCCCCGTAACCGGGCCCTCTCTGGAGCCGACGGGCCCCAACCTGCACCAGGCATCAATCAGATGACCATCAGGAGCGGGAGCGCCCGAAATCGCTACGCGCTCCCCTTTTCTCGGCGTCCGACGGCCGTCTGTGGCTGGTACGCGTAGAACCACTACGCGCTGTCCCGCGCGCGTGTTCGGGAGTTGGGGCGTCGTCGCACTCGTTCCCCTCATCGTCCGAGAGGGTTGGGACCGGTTTCCCGTTCTGTCAACTGTGATCCCTTGACCCTCCAGCCACTGCCTCGGGAGCATCGAACCGCAGCACTCCACTGTGCGGAGAAGGGACTGAAAGTCGTGAAGGTGACCAAGCTGATCAGCAGCTGTGATCTCAAGGACTGTCCGACGATCTATGCCACCGACAGGGGGACCTACCTCGTCCAGGGAGAGACCCCCACTGGCCACGGGTTGATGATTCCCGCTCACGAAACCCTCGTGGAGATCCCCGCCGGGCTGATCAAGAAGGCCATTGCCGATGGCCTCATCTAGCACCTTCGTTGAACTCTTCGAGCGGTTCCGGCACGAGGCCTTCCGTCTAGAGACGCTGGACGACTACAGCGGATCCGGCAACGTCGACGCCTTCCGTGCGTTCCAGGCCGGTCAGGAGAAGCCGGAGGGGTACAACGCCGACTGGGTGGAAGAGCTCCGTAGGCACACGCACCAGGGCAAACGGGTGTACCGCGTGCACGTCCTCAAGCGTCCGCTCACGGAGTACCTCCGCTTCGAACTGGGCTGGGGGTACAGGACGAACATCACCGGTGGGGAAGAGTTCTTCATCCTGGACGTGACGGAAGCGCCCAATCCACTGCACGGCGTCCCTGATTTCTGGCTCTTCGATTCCAGGGACACCGCTGTCATGCGGTACGACGCTACCGGGACGTTCATCGGAGCTGACATCCTCACCCCGTCCGAAGCAGCCGCGTATACCACCCATCGGGAAACGGCGCTTGCGCATGCGGAGCCGTTCGCGGATTGGTGGGCCAAGTACGGCGAGTGAACAGATTGCAGCTGGGGTCCGCGCTGCGGGCACTGCGAGAGGCATCCGGTAAGGAAGCCAAAGCGGTGGCCCGCAGCGCACTCATGTCTCCGTCCAAGCTTTCCAAGATTGAAAACGCCAACCTCCTTCCGAGCGTTATGGATGTCGAACGCATCCTTACCGCCATCGGCGTCTCTGACGCTATCAAGGCCGAGTACATGGAAGCGGCCCGCGCAGTGACCACGGAGGCCACGGCTTGGCGCCTCCTCAAGCGCGCCGGTATCCACAAGGGCCAGCAGGCAGTGAAGGCCCTAGAGGCCCAGATGGCCATGCTGCGGCTGTTCCAACCTGCTCTGGTGCCCGGACTACTGCAGACGCCCGAGTACATCCGGGCCGTTCTTCAGCGGCATAACCTGAGCGAAGATGCGCTCATCCGCACCATCAACGGGAGGCTTGAACGGCAGGCCGTGCTGTTCGACAGCACCAAGGAGCTGCGATTCGTCATCACGGAACCCGTGCTTCGCTGGCGCATCGTCTCGCCGCGCATGATGGCTGCACAGATCGACCGGATCGTTTCCGTGTCCCGACTCGCCCACGTGGACATCCGAGTGGTGCCGCTCGCTGCCCCTCAAGCGGATATCGCCAACCATGCTTTCGTCATCCGAGATGATCGGATGGTGACTGTCGAGACCGTGCATGCCGAGATAGTCGTAACGGAACCACGCGACGTTGACCTATACGTTCGGAAATTTGAAAGCTTCAAGGAAGGCGCCCTGTCGGGGGACCGAATGCGGCGGTTCCTTGAAGGAATCAGAGACGGGTTCTTGATGGAACGGGAAACCGGCAGGGAAATTCCTTAGGAATCGGGAATCATTGGTGCTGACACAACGGGGGCGACGTGAAGGCGGACCATGACGAAGAAGAAGGCGCCGGACTACGGCAATGCCACCTGGGAGTACGTCACCTACGCCCCACGGGGAAGCACGTGCTCCGCCTGCCTCCGCGAAGTCAGGGCCATGGAACCCGTCCGTCGTGGGGCCTTCGAGCGCGCGCCGGGCAACCCCGTCGTCGTCTACCGGCACGCCGAACACTGCCCCCGCGGGGCAGGGGCGTAGACGACTCCCGGAGTGCACGACGCCCGAGGACCGGCGCGAACGCGCCTGCACCAGCTCCCCCGGCCCCCCACATCTGGAGAGAGGAAATCTGACGTGATGACGATGCCGGCACTCCACGCCGAATTGCGGCGGGGACGGGATCTCGTCAGCCCTGAGCTGTTCGAGAAGGTGTCCGAGTTCTGCGCGGAGGAGTACGGGCACGAGTTGTCCTTCGCCCGCGCGATCGTGGACCAGGCGCTTGCCTTCCTCAAGGTCATGGGTGACACCCGTGCGTTCGACATGACCCCCTCGACCACTGTCGACCCCGGCTGGCACTCCTTTGCCCTCCACACCACGGCCTACGCGGCGTGGTGTCAGGAGCAGTTCGGCTACTTCCTCCACCACGAACCGAAGGCCACCGTCCGCACGCGTCCCTTGATCGGCTCCGTGATGGAGAGGCTCAACGCGGCCGGGTTCTACGTCGATGACCGGCTGTGGGGCGCCGTCAAAGAGTGCAACCCCCCAGCCTGCTGCGGCGACGGCGACGGCTGCTGAACCACCTCGGTCCCCACCCATGCCCACCCCTTACGAGGGCATCACCGGGCGCGGCCGAGTCACGGTCTTCCACATGTTCGGAACCGTCTTCGGCTATGCCACCCACCACTTGGACGCGCGGCAGATCGGGGACGTCGGCGTAGTCGGTCCCTTGACGCCGGGTGCTGACTGGGAGCACCTGTGGCAGCTGGCCCGGAACTCTGGACGGCCCTCCGCGACCGACATCGAGCTGGCTCAATGGATCCTGATCCAGGCCACCCGTGCGTTCGTCTGCGGCAGCGGCCGTATCGCACAATTCCGACAGCAAGGATGGAAGCTGGAGCCCGGAGGGAAGCAGGTCAGCTTCCCCACCACCTACGCCAACCGCGATCACCTGTGGTCAGGCAACCTGACGGTGGACGGCCTCACCCACGACCAGGTAGCCGAACGATCCCCGCAGACGCCGAGATAGCGGCTGCTCGTAGCGATCCGTTGCGCTACCAGCCACAGACGGCCGTCGGACGCCGAGAAAAGGGGAGCGCGTAGCGATGTGGGGCGCTCCCCGCCCCCGACGGTCATCTCATGGACGTCTGGTGCGGGTTGGAGCCCCTCGGCTGCGGAGATGGCCCCTTTTGTGCGCCTGGGGGCTCGGCTACCCGCATGCCCGGTGCCGGGCCAGAAGGTGGTCCTGGAAGGAAGGATTCTGCACCTGGGGCGGGGGAGTGAGGTCTCTGGCGAGGGCCGTCCTTGAATCGTTCCCCCTGGCCATCCTTCGGGGGCTTCCCGGCAGCTCTTTGGCATTCCGGGGTGGGCTGGTCTGTCAAGGGTGGCCGTAGGCCATCGCGAAGCGACGCGACCGAAGGGAGCGCCCTTGATAGGCCGGCCCGCACCGGAAGGACAATGGGCGGCCGGGACGCCCCCGGACACTCCCCGACCCCGGTCCACCGTGACCCCGCCCCTCCGGGGCACCGCCCGGCAGGGCGCCCCGGCCCGACCGTGACACGGCCCGACGAGCACCGCCCGGCAAGGGTGCTCCGGTCCACCGTGACCCCGCACCCCCCGGCTCTGCCGCGGCTTCCTACCCCTCCCCCGCCGCCACCAGAACCTTCGCCAGTTCAACCGGGGCGGAGAACATCGGCCAGTGGCCCGTGTTCAGGGTGGTCAGGGTCCAGGTGTCGCTCCGGAGGAGCTCGGTGGCCGCCGGGCCCGGGTCCTCGCCGTCCAGCAGGCACTTCACGTACACCGCCGGGAGCTCGCGCAGCGAGCGGGCCAGGATCGCCGGCTCGGTCAGGGTCGCCCCCGGGTGCGGGGTGGCGCCGGCCACGATGCGGGCGATCGCCGCATCGTCCAGTCCCTGGCCCGCATAGTCCTCCGGCCCTGGCGGCGGCCAGTGGCCTCCGCCCGCCTCGATCGCCGCCTCGACCATCGCCCGCCCCTCCGGCCAGCCGGCGACGAACGACTCCCCGTCCACCGGGACGCTCGCGTCGACGAAGACCATCCGGGTCAGGCGGTCGCCGATCAGCTCCGCCGCCTGGCCGACGGGGATGCCGGAGTAGCTGTGGCCGACCAGGACCACGTCGCGCAGGTCCAGGCGCTCCACCTCGCCCACGATGTCGTGCACGTGTGTCTGCTGGCCCGCCCACGCGCCCGCCGCTGCTCGCTCGGCGAGGCCCGACAGCGTCAGCGGGTACGCGCCGTGCCCCGCCGCCCGGAGCTCCGCCACCACCGCGTCCCAGGCCCATGCCCCCAGCCATGCGCCGGGTACGAGTACGAAGTTGCTCATGGCCGCACCGTACACGATCATGCGAACATCCGTTCGAACCAACGCTCATTCACCGTCAGGGCAGGCCCGTGTCCCCGAGGGCAGCCTGCCGTCGACCAGGAAGTGGTCGACGTAGCCGCGCACGCAGCGCGAGGCGGTGTAGCCGGTGTGGCCGTCGCCCTTGTGGTCCAGGATCACGGCCGAGCCCAGGCGTTCGGCGGTCTCCTCGGTCCACACGTACGGGGTGGCCGGGTCGCCGCGCGTACCGACGAGCAGCATCCGCGGGGCGCCCGGCCGGTCGATCCGGCGGATGAAGTCGGTGCCGGCGGGGCGGCCGTAGCAGGACAGTACGGTCATCAGCTGCCGCGGCCCGAAGATCTCCGATGCCCGGCGGAACTCCTCGCGCAGGCCTTCGATCTGCTTCTCGACGGCGGCCGGGTCGGCCTTGTCCTGGCTGCGGTCCGGGTCGTCCGCGCAGTTCACGGCGGCGAGCGCAGCTGCTCCGTTGTCGGCGGGGACGAGTTCTGCCGCGCCGGAGTCGGCCGGAGCCGGCTCCGGGCCGTCGGGGGTGCTGAGGCGGAGCAGCCCGCCGGGGTCGCCCTTGCGCTCGACGTCGGCGAGGGCCCGGGCGAGGTCGGGCCACGTCCGCTTCGAGTAGAGGGCGGCGGAGAGCGCGTCGACGGCGTTCTCGCCGGTGAAGCGGGCGCCGTCGGCGTCGACGAGGGGGTGGGCGTCGAGGTGGGCGACGAGGGCCGCGGCCTCCTCCTTGGCGGTACGGGTGTTCGTGCCGTAGACGCAGCCTTCCTCGCGGTGGGTGCACCAGGTCAGGAAGCGGTTCAGGGCCTCCTGCTGGGCGCGCGCGGAGACCAGGGCCTGCTCGGTGAGGGACTCGCCGAGGGTGTCGACGCCGTCGAGGACCATGCGGCCGACGCGGTGGGGGAACTGGGCGGCGTAGACGGCGCCGAGCCGGGTGCCGTAGGAGAAGCCCAGGTAGTTGAGCTTGTCGTCGCCGAGGGCGCGGCGTGCGAGGTCCATGTCGCGGGAGACGTTGACGGTGCCGATGTACGGGAGCACCGGGCCGGAGGCGCGCTCGCAGCGCTTGACGGCGGCCCGGAGCGCGGCGAGCTGCGCGGCGGCGTCGGCAGGGGCCGCAGCCGAACCGGTGCCGCTGCCGGTGCCGGAACCGGGGTCGAGGGAGCCGCCGCAGCTGACGGGGGCGCTGTGGCCGACACCGCGGGGGTCGAAGGCGACGAGGTCGTAGTGCTCGCCGAGCTCGGCGTACGGCTTGGGGTCGGCGGCGAGGGCCTCGATGCCGGAGCCGCCCGGCCCGCCGAAGTTCAGCACCAGCGAGCCGAGCCGCCGGCCGCCGGGGGCGGTGGCGGGGATCCGGGCGAGCGCGATGTCGAGCGTCCCCTTGCCGGGATGGTCGTGGTCCAACGGCACGGTCAGCTTCCCGCACCGCATCCCGTCGGGCACGGGCTGCACGGGACACGGACCCCACCGGATCCGGGGGGCCGCGGGCTCGGAGCGGGCCGCGTCCGGCCCCCGCGGCCCCGGCGAGGCGCGCGGCCCCACCAGGCCGCCGGGCGCGGTCGGCAGGCAGGCGAGGACGAGCAGACAGGCCGCCCCGACCGCAGCGCCACCACGGGCCCGGGGCCGACGGCACACAGGCGGACAGGAAGGGGACCGCGAACAGGAACGGGACCAGGAACGGGAGCAGGAATGGGAACGGGAACGGGAACGGGAACGGTGCACGGCAGCACCCTCCTCGGGCGGCCCCCCGAACCAGTCAGCCCACCATAAGCGCCCCCGCCCCTCCCCGCCCCCGGGAGCCGTGGCCCCGGGAGCCGTGGCCCCGGGGCGGGGCCCCGGGGCCGGGGCTCAGCGTTCGGGTGTCTTCAGCATGAAGGTGAAGTCGCCCGACTGCTTGCCGTTCAGCCGGACCGCCGAAACGAGCCTCCCCTCCGCGACCAGGCGCAAGACCTCGGCCCGCGGGAGACCGCAGCCCTCGGCGATCAGCCGCACCGGCCGGACGGGGATCCGCGCCGCGAAGCGGACCGAGACGTCGATCACGTCCCGGTCCAGGGGGTCCGATCCGCCGGTCTCGAGGCGCCAGGCACCGTCCCAGTCGAGGGCGATGCGGTTGCGGCGCTGTACGACCGGGTCCTGGAGCAGCTCGGCCGCCAGGCCCGGGTCGTTGTCGTGCATCCGGTCCAGCAGCCCGGGTCGTACGGAGCGCACGTTCACCCGCTCCAGGACGGTGAGTTTCGCCGTGTCCCCGCAGGCGGTGCAGAGCACGAGGATCCAGGCGTCGAGGAGCTTGTGGTGTGCGTTGACGCGGAATTTGCCGTTCGGCCGGAAGCGTTCGGATGCGCAAGCGTGGCAACGGCGGCGAACGGTAGGCAGGCAGGTGGGCATGACCACCCAGTTGTTGAGCACAGAAGTACACCGGTTCCAGTGAGAAGTCCGCAGCAAAAAGCAGCGCGGCGCACAGGCGCGACGCGCGACAGATCAGCTCTCGGGGGGTCTCACACGGTGTACAACGGCACGTCCTTGCCTGGACAACTCGGTTCACCAGCAAGGTAATCGCGCCAGGCACTCCTGCTCCACCGGTTTTCGCACGCACCGCCTCGGATGAGGGCCGCCGGATCAGGGCCGCCGGATCAGGGCCGCCGGTACAGGGCCTCGATGTCCGCCTCGTGGTCGCGGGCGATTGCGGCGCGGCGGAGTTTCAGGGACGGGGTGAGGTGCCCGCGGGCTTCGGTGAACTCGCCGGGCAGGACGGCGAAGCGCCGGATCGACTCCGCCCGCGACACGAGGCGGTTGGCCTCGTCCACCGCCCGCTGGAGGTCGGCCAGCAGGTCCCGGTCGTGGACGAGCTCCCGCACGGGCACGCCCTCCTTCTTCCGCATGGCACGCCAGTGGGCGAGCCCGTCCGGTTCGAGGGTGATCAGGGCGGCCACGTACGGCCGGTTGTCGCCGACGACCATGCACTGGCCGACCAGGGGGTGGGCCCGCAGGCAGTCCTCCAGCGGGGCCGGGGCCACGTTCTTGCCGCCGGAGGTGATGATGAGGTCCTTCTTCCGGCCGGTGATCGTCAGGTACCCGTCGGCGTCGAGCTCGCCGATGTCCCCGGTGGCGAGCCAGCCGCTGCCGCCCTGCGTGCCGTGCTCGTACGCCGTCGGCGCGTTCCAGTACCCGGCGAACACGTGCCGTCCGCGCAGCAGCACCTCCCCGTCGTCCGCGATCCGCACGGCCGTGCCCGGCAGCGGCCGCCCCACGGTGCCGAGCCGCGGCTGCTGCGGCGGGGTGACGGTGCTGGCGCCGGTCGTCTCCGTGAGCCCGTACCCCTCGAAGACCTCGATGCCGGCTCCGGTGTAGAAGGCGGCGAGCCGCCGGCCCAGCGGTGAGCCGCCGCTGATGACGTACCGCACGCGCCCGCCGAGCGCGGCCCGGATCCGCCGGTAGACCAGCGGCTCGTACAGGGCGCGGGCGGCCCGCAGCCCGAGCCCCGGCCTGCCTCCGCCCTCCAGCACCTCGGCGTACCGCCGGGCGATGCGCGCGGCCCGGTCGAAGGAGGCGGCGCGGCCCATCCGCTCGGCGGTGGCGCGGGCGGTGTTGTGGACCTTCTCCAGGACGTACGGGATGGCGAGCAGGAAGGTGGGCCGGAAGCCGGCCAGGTCGGCGAGCAGGTCCTCGGTGCTGATGCTGGGCGCGTGGCCGAGCTTGACGCGGGCGCGCAGGCAGCCGACGGCGACCATGCGGCCGAAGACGTGGCTGAGCGGCAGGAAGAGCAGCGTCGAGGCAGGGTCCTTGCTGACGGACCGGAAGACGGGGTACAGCAGTTCGACCGCGTTGTCGGCCTCGGCGAAGAAGTTGCCGTGGGTGATCACGCAGCCCTTGGGGGTGCCGGTGGTGCCGGAGGTGTAGATGAGGGTGGCGACGGAGTCGGGCGTGCGGGCGGCGCGGCGGGCGTGGACGACGGCGTCGGGAACCTGCTCGCCGGCCTTGGCCAGGCGGCCCATGGCCCCCGTGTCGAACTCCCACAGGTGCACGAGCCCCGGCAGGTGCGCCCGCTCGGCGCTGACGATGCGGGCCTGGGCGGTGTCCTCGACGGCGCAGGCGACGGCGCCGGAGTCCTGGATGATCCAGCGGGCCTGGAGGGCGGAGGAGGTGGGGTAGACGGGTACGGTGACGAGCCCGGCGGCCCAGGCGGCGAAGTCGAGCAGGGTCCACTCGTAGGTGGTACGGGCCATGATGGCGAGCCGGTCGCCCTCGCGCAGCCCCTCGGCGATGAGGCCCTTGGCGACGGCCATCACCTGGGCCGCGAACTCGGCGGCGGTGATGTCGCGCCAGGTCCCGTCGGGCTCCTTGCGGGCGAGGACCGCCGTGCCGGGGGCCTCGCGGGCGTTGTGGAAGGGGATGTCCCCGAGGGAGCCGCTGCCCGGCACGGCGACGAGCGCGGGCACCTCCACCTCCCGGACCACCCCGTCGACGACGGTCTTCAGGGGCTCGACCAGCTTCGGCTGCGACTGGGCATCCACGGCGCTCTCCTCCGCTCGACTCGGGAGTTACCGCCGGTAATCTACGTACGGGTAACCCGGCTGGCCACCCCCCGACCAGGCCGATTCACCGAACCCGGCCGTTTCGTTCACGCCCGACCCACGAACCGGATCACCTCGTGGGCCTTCCCTGCCGCACCGGAGCCGCGTCGACCTCCACGAACTCGTGTGAAACATTGTCGGGCGGCCGTCGCGTCGATGGGGTGAGACGACGCGAGGGGGAGTACATGCGGCAGGGTCGCAGAGACGGGTTCCGTGAGTTCGCGGAAGCCAGGTCGGGGCACCTGTACCGGTCGGCTTGTCTGCTGGCCAGCGGGGACACCCACCTCGCGGAGGACCTCGTACAGGAGACCCTGGGCCGGATGTACCTGCTCTGGGGGCGCATCTCCCGTATCGACAATCCGGCGGCGTACGCGCAGACGGTGCTCGTACGGGCCTTCCTGACGCACCAGCGCCGGCGGTCGGCGGGAGAGCGTCCGGTCGGGCAGTTCCCCGATCCGGGAGCGGCCGCCGCCGGCCCCGGCGATCCCGCGCTGCGGCTGACGCTCCTGGAGGCGCTGGGGCGGCTCGCGCCCAAGGACCGGGCGGTGCTCGTGCTGCGGTACTGGGAGGACCGCAGCGTCGAGGAGACCGCCGACGCGATGAACACCAGCTCGGCGGCGGTCCGTACCCGGACCTCGCGGGCGCTCGGCCGGCTCAGGGAACGACTGGGCGGCAGCGTCACCGAGTTCGCGGGCCTCTGAGCAGCGGAAAACGCCGGCCTGCCTCGTGCGGCCCGCCGGTTTGGTCCTCTTCACAGCCCTGAAAGCGGAAGGTTTGGTTGCCCATGCCCTTTGAAGACGAGCTCGGCGAAGCCCTCCGGCGTGCGGGGGACGGTTTCACGACCGACCGGCACGCCCTCGTGGAAGCCGGTGAACGGCGCGGACGGCGGCTCGTGGCCCGCCGCCGGGCCGCCGTGATCGGCGGATCGGTCCTGTCCCTGGCCCTGATCGGCGCGGCCGGCGCGTACACCGGCGGCCTGCTCGACGGGCCGGAACGGCTGGACGTCGCGGCGCCGCCGACGCCACAGGCCGGACAGTCCGGCAAGAACGGCGGCCCGGACGCGCGCAAGCCCAGCGGGACCGGTGCGGTCAGCGGTACACAGATGGTCGCGATCCTCAAGGAGCTGCTGCCGCCCGGGGACTTCTCGCCCGACAATGTGTCGGGCACGGAGACGTCGACCCCCTCCGTCGGCGGCGTGTACGACGACGGCAAGGGCAAGTCGACGATCCTGTTCGGTCTCGGCCGGGTGGACCCGGACGGGTTCAACACCCGCCAGTTGACCGAGTGCGGGGACAAGAACCTCCAGGAGTACGACGACTGCACGGTGGAGCAGTTGCCGGACGGCTCCAAGGTGCTGGTCGAGCAGGGCTACGAGTACTCGGACCGCCGCGCGAACACCAAGGTCTGGCGGGCCACGCTGGTGACCCCGCAGGGCTTCCACGTGCAGGCGTCGGAGAACAACTCCCCGGCGGAGAAGGGCGCCGGCACGTCCCGGACCAACCCGCCGCTGACCCCCGCCCAGTTGAAGGCGGTGGTCACCTCGGACAAGTGGCGCCCGGCGCTGAACGACCTTCCGGCGGCCGACGAGGAAGGCTTCCGGCCCGGACCCTCGACGCCGCTGCGGGACAAGGAGGGCCTGGAGGCGCTGGAGGGCCTGGTGGCCAAGTACGGGATCCCGGTCGCGTCCAAGGGCGGAGAGCACGGGTACGGCTACGTCGTCCTCGACGACGGCAAGGGCACGTCCCTGGTCCAGGTCAACGTCGTCGAGGACCACGGCGCCGCGGACTTCCCGGACGGCCACGAGGCCCCGCTGGCGGACGGCACCCGGGTGAAGGTCACGCAGCGGCCCGCCGAGAAGGGCAAGGGCGTCGTCGAGTGGACCGTGGACACCCTGCGCAAGAACGGGCTGCGCGTGACGCTCACCGCCTACAACACCGCCAACATCAGCGGCGGGGCCACCCGCAAGGCGCCTGCTCTCACGCTGGAGCAGATGAAGGAGCTCGCGACCGCCCCGGCCTGGAACCGGGACCGGAACTAGACGGTCAGGGGATCCGCCGGATGGCTCCCGGGTTGTTGTACGAGAACGTCCGCGTCACCACCCGACCAGGGCCGCGGCGACCCGGACCTCGCCCTCCCGGGACCGATCCAGCGATGGGGGCCGGTGGGGGTGGGTTGGGGCGGGTCTTTCCCCGGTTCCTTCACCTCTTTGACGTCCGCCTCCACCGCATCGCGGCACCCCGCGTCCCGGTTGCGCCGAGAAGGGCGGTCATGCGCCGACGCGGGTGCAGACGTGTACCGACTCGCTGTTGTGGCCGTCGTTGTGGACGATCCGCAGGACGTTGTCCTTGTACGTCACGTTCAGGTGCTGGCCGTCGCCCGTGCCCTTCATCCCCGGCGGCTTCCAGGGCAGGGAGAGCGAGACCGTGTCCCCGACCGTCGCCGGGACGGTGAGGGCCTCCCCGCCGCTGAGCTTCTTCAGCTCCTTGTCGCCCTCGAACACGTCGCAGCGCAGGTGGCCGCCGCGCAGCAGCCAGGATCCGGTCCAGGTCACGGAGGTGCCGTCGGCGTCCCAGACGAGGGTGAAGCCCCCGTTCCCGCCGGGCGGCGCGGTCACCGTGGCGGTCCCGTGCACCGGCTTGCTGCCCGGCGTGGTCGATTCGATCTTCCAGGCGCCCCCGATGAACGCGTCGAAGGCCCGGTCGAGGGTGGACTTGGACGGTGCCGGACGCGGAGCCGCCGACGAGGCAGTGGAACCCCCCGGGGCCGCCCCCGTGGCCGGGTCGGAGCCCAGGGCCGGCGGCGTGGCCGGCAGGGCGTCCTTGCCCTTGCCGCCGCACGCCGCGACCAGCGAGGCCCCGACCCCGATGGCGAGGTAGCGCAGGGCGTTGCGCCGCCCGATCACCTGCGCCGCAGCGCGGATCTCACGTACCGTCATGTCTCCCCTGTACAACCGAAGTTGATCAACGGTTGATCAACAGCGATCGACTATAGAGGAGCCCTCCGGGGGCGCTCGGAACCGCATGCTCCCCTTCGCCGTCCCCGGTCACGGAAGCAACACCGGGGACGGGAGCACCATGGCCTTTCGGCGCGAGAGCATCGACCTGCCCGAGGACCGGGGATGCCTGCGGTGGGTGCTCGGGGTGCCGCTCGGGCTCGTCCACCTGCTGAACGCCGGCGCCGTCTTCGCGGCCCTGTACGCGGGACCGCAGGGCGCATGGGACCACCAGGGCCACGCGGCCGTCGGCGCGATGTGCCTCGTCTCGATGTTCCTGAGCGCGCTGGGCCTGCTGATCACCCTCATTCCGGGCGTGCGCCGCGCCGTGGGTCTGTGGTGGCTCGCCCCGCCCGTACTTCTCGGCCTGACGGCCTTCCTGCGCGGCGAGACGCTGGGCTGAGCACGGGGAGCGGGGCACCGCGTCGGGGAACGCCGCAGCCCCCGCCCTGAGGGAGGGGCGGGGGCTGCGGCTTCCGGTCGGCGGCGCCCGTCAGGCGGCGGCCACCACCGGGGCGCGGTCGTCCAGCGGCGAGGACGAGGCGGCGTCGTAGGCCTTCCGGTCCAGGATTCCCTCGCGGGCCGCGACCACGACCGGGACCAGGGACTGGCCGGCGACGTTGGTGGCGGTGCGCATCATGTCCAGGATCGGGTCGATGGCCATCAGCAGGCCGACGCCCTCCAGGGGCAGGCCGAGCGTGGAGAGGGTCAGGGTCAGCATGACCGTGGCGCCGGTGAGGCCGGCGGTGGCGGCGGAGCCGACGACGGACACGAAGGCGATCAGCAGGTAGTCGGTGATCGTCAGCTGCACGTCGAAGATCTGCGCGATGAAGATCGCGGCGAGGGCCGGGTAGATCGCGGCGCAGCCGTCCATCTTCGTCGTCGCGCCGAACGGGACGGCGAAGGAGGCGTATTCCTTCGGGACGCCGAGCCGCTCGGTGACCTTCTGGGTGACCGGCATGGTGCCGACCGAGGACCGGGAGACGAAGGCGAGCTGGATCGCGGGCCAGGCGCCCTTGAAGAACTGGATCGGGTTGACCTTGGCGACGGTGGCCAGCAGCAGCGGGTACACGCCGAACATCACGAGCGCCGAGCCGAGGTAGACGTCGGCGGTGAAGGTCGCGTACTTGCCGATCAGCTCCCAGCCGTAGGAGGCGATCGCGGTGCCGATGAGGCCGACGGTGCCGATGGGCGCCAGGCGGATGACCCACCACAGGGCCTTCTGCAGCAGTTCCAGTACGGACTCGGCCACGTTGAGGACGGGCTGGGCCTTGGCGCCGAGCTGGAGGGCGGCGATGCCGGCGACGGCGGCGATGAAGACGATCTGGAGGACGTTCAGCTCGGTGAACGGCGTGACGATGTCCTTCGGCACGATGCCGGTCAGGAAGTCGATCCAGGAGCCGGTGCGCTTGGGCAGCTTGCCGTCCTGCGGGGTCAGGCCGGTGCCCGCCCCGGGGTTGGTGAGCAGGCCGATCGCGAGGCCGATGCCGACGGCGATCAGCGACGTGATCATGAACCAGAGCAGCGTGCGCGAGGCGAGGCGGGCGGCGTTGTTGACCTTGCGCAGGTTGGTGATGGACACCAGGATCGCGAAGAAGACGAGCGGGGCGACGGCCAGCTTCAGCAGCTGGACGAAGATGTCGCCGACCTTCTCCAGCGTGGTGGCGAGCCAGCTGACGTCCTGGCTGCGGGCGAGCCAGCCGAACAGGACGCCGAGCACGAGACCGGTGACGATCTGGGCCCAGAAGGGGAACTTGAAGGAGGCCTTGGCGGTGGCGGCAGCGGGAGCCGGGGCCTGAGGGGTCGCGGACACGGACACTCTCCGGGGGGTCATGCGCAAAGAGGAAAACGGGGGATGGAAGAAGGCGGGGTCAGCGACAGCCGCAACAGGCCGCGGACACGCGGCGGCAGAGGTCGACGTGCAGGCGCGCCACGAGCGGGATGCCCGTGGTCATTCGGTGCGCAACTGTGGTCAACATGTTTGACACGCTAACACTTTCCCTTTGAGAACCTCAAAGCCATACTTTGACCCAGAGCCCTCCCGGCTCCCCTCCTCCGGCAGCGGACAACGCAAAGCGCCCCGGTCCACGGGGTGTTCCCGTGGGCTGGGGCGCTCGGCCGTGTGAGGAAGCTAACCTACGCGCGGGCCGCGTCGTCCGCCGCGTCCTCCTGGGCGCGGTTCGCGGCGAGCTTCTGCTTCGCGCCCGCCACCCGCCCGGCGATCTGCTCGGACATCTCGTCGCGCTGCTTGCGCAGCAGGACGAAGGACAGCGGCGCGGAGAGCACCAGGGCGAGCAGCACGACCCAGGCGAAGTTGGCGTCGCCCAGACCCGCGGGCACCCAGCCCACGTGGACGAGGGCGGCCACCAGGACGAGGCATCCGACGAAGATGCCCAGGCGCATCGCGGTGTAGCGGATCGTCGCGCTCGGCTTGAAGGACACGGTGACCCCTTCTCTGTCGTCGGTACTCGCGTCACGTGCCCGTCCAGTGAAGCACGACCGGAGCGCGGTCAGCGCCGCCGGGGGTCATCTTCGGGCACGAGCCGCAGATCGGACACCGCGCGGGGTGCCGCGCCCGCGCCGCCCCGCCTCAGTGCAGCGGCAGGAGCATCGTGATCTCGTCGCGGTCGTCGCCGGGGGCGACGCGGACGGCGTCGGGGACGCGGCCGACCTCCTTGTAGCCGCAGGCCGCGTAGAAGTGCTCCAGGCCGAGGCCGCCGCGGCAGGCGAGCCGGACCGCCTCGACGCCGTCGAGGGTGCGCGCGGCGTCGGCCACGGCCTCCATCAGGGCGCGGCCCGCACCCCGGCCCTGGAGGGCGGGGTCGACCATGACGGTGTAGGCCCAGGCCCAGTGGCTCATCAGCCGGTGCGTGTTGAGGGCGAGGAAGGCGCAGGCGCGGACCCCGCCCTCCGCGTCCCGCCCGACGACCAGGCGGTGGCGCCCCTCGGCCATGGCGACGAGGTGCTTGACCATCTCCGGGCGGATGTCGTCGGCGGTGACCGGCGCCACGAACCCCACCGCGCCGCCGGCGTTGGTGACGTTGGTCCAGAGCGCGACGATGCCCTCGCGCAGGGCGGGATCGACGACCGGATCGAAGGTGAAAGTAAGAGTCACAGGCCGAGGTTATCTATTACGGGCGCTGCTCGGCAACGGCCATCCGCACACCCGCACCGGCCCGGGGCCGCACCCGCACGAAGGCCCCGGTCCTGCTGGACCGGGGCCTTCCACCGACTGCTGACGCGCCGACTACCGACGTGCCGCCGTCACACGCGCATCGCCTGCGGCGACTCGCGCAGGCTCGCGTCCGGGCCGGGGTACTCGCGGATGATCTCGTAGCGCGTGTTGCGCTCCACCGGCCGGAAGCCCGCCTCGCGGATCAGGTCCAGCAGGTCGTCGCGCCCCAGCTTGTTCGGCGTGCCGTAGTTGTCCGCGTCGTGCGTGATCTTGTACTCGACGACCGAGCCGTCCATGTCGTCCGCGCCGTGCTGCAGCGCCAGCTGGGCGGTCTGCACGCCGTGCATCACCCAGAACACCTTCACGTGCTGGATGTTGTCGAACAGCAGGCGCGAGACCGCGAAGGTCTTCAGCGCCTCCGCACCCGTGGCCATCGTCGTGCGGGCCTGGAGGGTGTTGCGGACCTTGCCGTCCTTCATGTCCACGAAGTCGTGCTGGTACCGCAGCGGGATGAAGACCTGGAAGCCGCCGGTCTCGTCCTGGAGCTCGCGTAGCCGCAGCACGTGGTCCACGCGGTGGCGCGGCTCCTCGATGTGCCCGTACAGCATCGTGCACGGGGTCTTGAGGCCCTTCTCGTGCGCGAGGCGGTGGATGCGCGACCAGTCCTCCCAGTGGGTCCGGTGGTCGACGATGTGCTGGCGGACCTCCCAGTCGAAGATCTCCGCGCCGCCGCCGGTGAGCGACTCCAGGCCGGCCTCGATCAGCTCGTCCAGGATCTCGGACGCCGAGAGGCCGGAGATCGTCTCGAAGTGGTGGATCTCCGTCGCCGTGAACGCCTTCAGCGAGACGTTCGGCAGCGCCTCCTTCAGCGCGGAGAGCGAGCGCGGGTAGTAGCGCCACGGCAGGCTCGGGTGCAGGCCGTTGACGATGTGCAGCTCGGTGAGGCTCTCGCTCTCCATGGCCTTGGCCAGGCGCACGGCCTCCTCGATGCGCATCGTGTACGCGTCCTTCTCGCCCGGCTTGCGCTGGAACGAGCAGTACGCGCACGAGGCGGTGCACACGTTCGTCATGTTGAGGTGGCGGTTGACGTTGAAGTGGACGACGTCGCCGTTCTTGCGGGTGCGCACCTCGTGGGCGAGCCCCCCGAGCCAGGCCAGGTCGTCGGACTCGTAGAGGGCGATGCCGTCCTCACGGGTGAGCCGCTCGCCGGAGCGGACCTTCTCCTCCAGCTCACGCTTGAGCCCAGCGTCCATCGGCCGGTCGCCTCCTCTTAGGTTCCTGCTGTCCAGCTCTGCCTGCGGGGCGCCCTGTGGGGCGCGCCCGACCCTGCAACCGTACTCTCAGCGCTCCTCGGGCAGTTCGCCGACCCGGTTCTCCCACTTCGTGGACAGCACGATGGTGGTGCGGGTGCGGGAGACGCCCTTGGTGCCGGAGAGCTTGCGGATGATCTTCTCCAGGCCGTCCACGTCGCTGGCGCGGACCTTGAGCATGTAGGAGTCGTCGCCGGCGATGAACCAGCAGTCCTCGATCTCCGCGAGGTCGCGCAGGCGGCGGGCCACGTCCTCGTGGTCGGCGGCGTCGGAGAGGGAGATGCCGATCAGCGCGGTGACGCCGAGGCCGAGGGAGGCCGCGTCGACGGTCGCGCGGTAGCCGGTGATGACGCCGGCCGACTCCAGCCGGTTGATCCGGTCGGTGACGGAGGGGCCGGACAGGCCCACGAGCCGGCCCAGCTCCGCGTACGAGGCGCGTCCGTTCTCCCGGAGTGCCTGGATGAGCTGCCTATCCACCGCGTCCATCTGTCTGGACCCTTCTATTGTTCGGCGATCCCGCAAGTTTACGTATAGAATCAAAGGCGCACAGGGTCAACACCCTGTGAATCTTTCAACAGATCAATGACGATCTTCAGGAGTGGTTCACCCGTGTACACGATCGAGATGGCCTACGCGCACATGCGACAGCTCCAGGAGCTGGCCAACCGATCCCGCACCGACCAGCCCGCCGCCGCCCACCGCGTGGACAGGACCCGCAAGCCGCACACCCCGAAGAAGCGCTCGCGCTAGTCACCGCTTGCCTCCCGGGGGCGGGAGCCACCGAGCTCCCCCTCCCACCGGCGGTACAGCCGGTGCGGCACCCCTGCCGCATCCAGCACCCGCCCCGCGACGAAATCCACCAGGTCCTGGATGTGCGTCGCACCCGCATAGAACGCCGGAGAGGCGGGCAGCACGACCGCGCCCGCCTCGTCCAGCGCCACCAGGTGCTTCAGCGTCTGCCCGTTCAGCGGGGTCTCCCGCACCGCGACCACCAGCCGGCGCCGCTCCTTGAGCGTCACGCTCGCGACGCGCTGCAGCAGGTCCTTCGACAGCCCGAGCGCCACCCCCGCCACGCAGGCCGTGGACGCCGGCACGATCAGCATCCCCTTGACGGGGTACGAGCCCGAGCTCGGCCCGGCCGCCAGGTCACCCGCGGCCCAGTACCGGACGTCCCCGTCCGGCACCCGGAACGCCCCCGGCTTGCCGTCCGCGCCGCGGGCCAGCCACTCCCGCAGGTCCTCGCGCCAGTGCGCGTCGCGGAAGGCGATCCCGGTCTCGTCCAGCAGGGTCAGCCGCGAGGCCCGGCTCACCACCAGGTCCACACTCTCGCCCGCCGCCAGCAGCCCTCGGATCACCGAAGCCGCGTACGGCGTCCCGGAAGCCCCGGAAACCCCCACCACCCAGGGGGTGCGCTTGCGCTCAGTCATGGCTACGAGACTATCCGGCCACGCCCGGCGGGCACTCGCCAAGGTCTCCCGCCGCCGCCCGACCCCGCGCCGGCCGGCCCCGGTCAGCTGACGGCCGAGGGGTCCACCGGCAGGGCCGCGGTGTCGATGCGCAGCGTGCCGATGCCCGTCTCGACGGTCAGCGCCTGCCCGTACGGGATGGTGTCCCGGCCCCGGTAGCCGTCCGGGCCGGGGTTCCACAGGGTCACGCAGTGCGCCTTGTACGGGTCGAAGATCAGGTAGTGCGGGATCCCGCGCCGGGCGTAGGCCTCGTCCTTGACCTCGTAGCCGTTGCGGATCGTGCTCGGCGAGACCACCTCGATCGCCAGCTCGATCAGGTCGGGCGAGTAGGCGCTGAGGTTCTTGGCCACTTCGGCGGCCGGGATCACGGCGAGGTCGGGGCAGAACTCGTTGTCGCCGTCGAAGGGGACCGCGACATCACTGAGGAAGCCCCACTCGTCGGGCATCTGGGGCTGCAGTGCGCTCCACAGGTGCCAGATGGTGGCGTTGTGGTGCGGCTTCAGCGGACTCATCACGATGGCGCCCTCGACGATCTCCATCCGGTAGCCCGGGAACATGTCCTCGAACCGGCTGAGCTGTGAGTGCAGGCGGTCGCTCTCCGAGATGGTCACGTCGGCCTCCCTGTCCATGCACTCGATGGTAGGCCGCACGGTATCCGCGCGGGCAGGCCGCGCGCGGCGGGATCCCGCGCGGCTCACACCATCGAGCTAGGGCGTCAGGCCCCGCAGGACGAGGTCCAGGAGGGCGCACACGAAGAGTGCGATGCCGATGAAACCGTTCACCGTGAAGAAGGCGCGGTTCAGGCGGGACAGGTCGTGCGGGGTGACGATGGTGTGCTCGTACAGGAACGCCGCCACCACGACCACCAGGCCGGTCCAGAACGGCACGCCCGCACCCGTGGCCACCGCGTACCAGGCCAGCAGGGCCGTGGTGACGACGTGCGCGCCGCGGGCTCCCCACAGGGCCGCCGGGACGCCGAAGCGGGCCGGGACGGACTTGACGCCGTCCGCCCGGTCCGCGGCCACGTCCTGGCAGGCGAAGATCAGGTCGAAGCCGCCGATCCACACGCCCACCGCCAGGCCCAGGATCACCGCGTCCCAGGACCAGGCCCCGGTGACGGCGAGCCAGGCCCCGACCGGGCCCATGGCCTGGGCCAGGCCCAGGATGGCGTGCGGGAAGTTCGTGAACCGCTTGCCGTACGGGTAGACCACCATCGGGACCACCGCGACCGGGGCCAGGGCCAGGCACAGCGGGTTCAGCAGCGCCGCCGCCCCGAGGAACACGGCCAGCGCGATCCCGGCCCCCGTCCACGCCGAGCGCACGGACACCGCGCCCGTGACGAGCTCGCGGCCCGCGGTGCGGGGGTTGCGGGCGTCGATCTCCCGGTCGATGATCCGGTTCGCGGCCATCGCGAAGGTCCGCAGGCCCACCATGCAGACCGTGACGAGCAGCAGCTCGGTCCAGTGCACGGTGCGGTCGGCCTGGAACATCGCGGTCAGCGCGGCGATGTAGGCGAAGGGCAGCGCGAAGACCGAGTGCTCGATCATCACGAGCCGCAGGAACGCCTTGACCTTCCCGGGTGCCTGCGGCGCGGACCCGGGTCCGATGACCCCGTCGGCGGTGGTCGTCATGCCAGGCTCCTGCGGAAGGCTTCGAGGTCGTTCGCGAGGTCGGCCGCCGGCAGGGCGCCGAGGTCCAGGGTCCGGGCGGTGTCGTCGTCGTGGCCCTCGGGCGGCGTGATGTGCGCGGTGACCAGCCAGCAGTCGCCGGACGGGCGGGCGTCGAGCCGCAGGAAGTTCCCGGCTTCGGCGGTGAACGGCTCACCGGCCGCCAAGGCGCGCTGGAGCTGCTCCGCGAAGTCGTCCGCCTCGATGTCCCGCGCGCCGGGCAGCTCGAAGCCGTCGCCCTGGCCGTCCGCCTCGTACATCAGGGCCCAGGTGTCCCCGGACCCCGCGAACTCCTCCGGGCTCACGCCCGCCTGCTCGGCGGCGAGGAGCACGCCGGGCTGCGCGGGGTCGATCTCCGGGCGGGCCAGGGCGACGTACCGCGCCGCGGTGCCGAGGAAGAACTCCGGGCCGCCCACGTCGATGGGGCTCACAGGCCGTACTCCTTCCAGCGGCGGTCCACGAGGGCGGCCGTGGCCGGGTCGGACTCGACCATGTCGGGCCAGCCGCCGTCGCGGGTGTAGCCCTCCTCGGGGAGCTTCTTCGTGGCGTCGATGCCGGCCTTGCCGCCCCAGAACTGCTGGTACGAGGCGTGGTCGAGGTGGTCGACCGGGCCCTCGACGACCGTGAGGTCGCGGGAGTAGTCGGTGTTGCCCAGCGCCCGCCAGGAGACCTCGTGCAGGTCGTGGACGTCGCAGTCCTTGTCCACCACGATGATCAGCTTGGTCAGGGACATCATGTGGGCGCCCCAGATGGCGTGCATGACCTTCTGGGCGTGCTTGGGGTACTTCTTGTCGATCGAGACGATCGCGCAGTTGTGGAAGCCGCCCGACTCCGGCAGGTGGTAGTCCACGATGTCCGGCACGATGATCTTGAGGAGGGGGAGGAAGAAACGCTCCGTCGCACGGCCCAGCGGGCCGTCCTCCGTCGGGGGGCGGCCGACCACGATCGACTGCAGGAGCGGGCGCCTGCGCATCGTCACGCAGTCGATGGTCAGCGCAGGGAAGGGCTCCTGCGGCGTGTAGAAACCGGTGTGGTCGCCGAACGGGCCCTCGGGGAGCATCTCGCCCGGTTCCAGCCAGCCCTCCAGGACGACCTCCGCGTTGGCCGGGACCTGGAGCGGGACCGTCTTGCAGTCCACCATCTCGATCCGCTTGCCCGCGACGAAGCCCGCGAAGAGGTACTCGTCGATGTCGCCCGGGAGCGGCGCGGTGGAGGCGTACGTCACCGCCGGCGGGCAGCCGAAGGCGATCGCGACCGGCAGCCGCTCGCCCCGCGCGGCGGCGACGGCGTAGTGGTTGCGGCTGTCCTTGTGGATCTGCCAGTGCATGCCGATGGTGCGCTTGTCGTGGCGCTGGAGCCGGTAGAGGCCGAGGTTTCGGACCCCGGTCTCGGGGTGCTTGGTGTGCGTCAGGCCCAGGTTGAAGAAGGAGCCGCCGTCCTTGGGCCAGGTGAAGAGCGCCGGGAGGGCGTCCAGGTCCACGTCGTCGCCGGTGAGGACGACCTCCTGGACGGGGGCGGCGTCGCCCTTCACCTTCTTCGGCGGGACGTGCACCATCGAGCCGAGCTTGCCGAAGGCCTCGCGGACCCCGATGAAGCCCTGGGGCAGCTCCGGCTTGAGCAGGCCGCCGATCTTGTCGCTGATCTCGGCGTACGACTTCAGTCCGAGGGCCTTCAGCAGGCGGCGGTCGGTGCCGAAGACGTTCATCGCCAGGGGCATCGAGGAGCCCTTGACGTTCTCGAAGAGCAGGGCCGGACCGCCGGCCTTGTTCACTCTGTCGACGATCTCCCCGACCTCCAGGTACGGGTCGACTTCGGCCTTGATGCGCTTGAGGTCGCCCTCCCGCTCCAGAGCCCGGAGCAGCGAGCGGAGATCGTCGTAAGCCATAGGGGCCAGTATCCGTCACCGGCTAACCTGGCGGTGTCACCGGGGCCCTACGCGGGTCCCCCGCCACTGCCGGGGAGTCGGTCCCACACCGTGCTGCGCTATCTGCCGTTCCTGCTGATCATCGCGCTGACCATCTACGCCTTCATCGACTGCCTGAACACCCCCGAGGAGGAGGTCAAGCACCTGCCGAAGGTGGTGTGGGTGCTGATCATCCTGCTCTTCTCGATCGTCGGCCCCGTGGTGTGGCTCTTCGCCGGCCGGCAGCGGGCCGCGGTGGGCGGCGGGGCGCGCCGGACGCAGTGGGTGGCGCCCGACGACAACCCGGAGTTCCTGCGGTCCCTCGGCGAGGACCGGAACCGCGACGACAAGGACCGCAGGGACGGCGGCGACAAGGACGACCGGTCGTCATGACCTGAGCCGGACGCCGGCTGCAGACGTCAGCTGCAGGAGAGCGTGAAGTCCTGCGGGTCCGTTGCGTTGCCCGCCTTGAGCACTGCGCTGACCCTCGGCGGCGGGTCCGTGGCCGCCGCGCGGGTGGGGGACTTCACGACGAAGTTGACCGTCGCGGTTTCAGGGGCGGTGAACTTGACGTCCGGCTGGGTCTGCCGGCCCTGGCCCGACCACGTGTACTCGACGGTCCCGGTGCCCGTACCGATGAGCTTGCCCTCGAACGTGACGTTCTGCGGCACCGTGCAGTCGACCTTGGGCGTGGCGGTCGACACCTTGGTGATCTGCACTTCCGAAATGCGGACGTTCACGGGCGCGACCCTGGCCGGCTTCTCACAGGCGACCTGCTGCTGCCCTTGGTGGCGGCCGCCTCCGAAGAACACCGTGTAGGTGCCCTTCTTGACGTCCTGCTCGGTGAAGGCGCCCTGAGCGTCGACGGTCCGTTGGAAGTTCTCCGCGCCCTTCACCTTGACCCGCTGGCCCGAGGGGAACCCGGCGAGCGTCAGGTCGAATTCCACCGGATTCGTGCCGGGAGCCACCACGAGTTTGCAGACGGCTGCGGCCGGCGCCGCGGGCGCCCGTTCGACGGGGGCGGCCTGAGCAGCCGCCACCGGGGGCGCGGCGAGCGCGGAGGCGAGGAGCGGGACCAGAAGTGCGGGGCGAGCATGCGGATTCATGCGTTCCCTCCTTACCGGGAAAGCATTGGCGAGTGGGACGGACGTTGAGGGGGACAGCCGTAGCCGTCGGGGCGCACGCCACGGCCGCGTGGGTGGGGGGCCCGGGTAACGGGGGCGTGGGCGCGGCGTCTTCGCCGACCGGTCCCCCGATTCCGGCCCTGCGGCGCGATCGGCTTCGCGGATCGCGCGCCGTGGACGTCCTTTTTCAGGTTAGTCCCGTCGTCCGGGACCGGCATGGCGAGCGGAAGGCCGCCTACCGGTGGGAGAACGCCCCGTACGAGGAGCGCAGCTCGGCCCAGCGGGCGTCGGTCCAGTGGGCCCAGTCCGCCGGGTGGCCCTGGAGGGCGGCTTCGAGCAGTTCGAAGTGGTGGTGCCAGCCGGCCAGGCAGTCGAGCCGGTCCTCGTCGCTGCCGGAGCGCTCGTTGAGGAAGCGGATCACCGTGGAGTCCGTGCCGACGGGCTCCAGGTGGAAGCGGATCCGGCCGTGCTCGGTCACCGTGTACTCGGCGATGCGTTCGACGTCCCAGGCGGTGATCCGGCCGGTGACGGTGGTGCCGGTGTTGAGCCAGCGCAGGGTGACGGCTCCGCCGAGCCGCCGCTGGAGGACGTCCGCCGCGGCCAGCCAGCCGCGCAGCCCCTCGGCCGTGGTCAGGGCCGGCCACAGGGCCTCGTACGCGATGGGCAGGTGCACCTCGAAGCGCAGGATCCAGCGGTCCTCGCCCCGGCTCTCGCTGGTGGCATGACTCACAGGAGGCATGCCACCAGCGTGCCACTGCTGCGGCTCAGACGCCCGCGTACGAGTGCTTGCCGCTGAGCAGGATGTTCACGCCGTAGTAGTTCCAGATCCAGCAGGCGAAGGCGAACAGGGCCAGGTAGGCGGCCTTGCGGCCCTTCCAGCCGGCGGTCGCGCGCGCGTGCAGGTAGCAGGCGTACGCCACCCACGTCACGAACGACCAGACCTCCTTGGGGTCCCAGCCCCAGTAGCGGCCCCAGGCGTCGCCCGCCCAGATGGCGCCCGCGATGATGGTGAAGGTCCACAGCGGGAAGACGGCCGCGTTGATGCGGTACGAGAACTTGTCGAGGGAGGCCGCCGAGGGCAGCCGCTCCAGCACCGAGCTGCGGAACTTCCCCGGGGTGCGGCCGGCCTCGAGCTGGCTCTCGTAGGAGTCGCGGAAGAGGTAGAGGACCGCGCCCGCGGCGCCGATGTAGAAGACGGCGCCGCAGAAGATCGCCGTGGAGACGTGGATCCACAGCCAGTACGAGTGCAGCGCCGGGACCAGCTGGTCGCTGTCGGTGTAGAGCCAGGTGACGGCGATGCCGAGGTCCAGCAGGACGGTGGTGACCAGCAGCAGGCCGAGCCAGCGCACGTTCTTCTTCAGGGCGAGCAGCACCAGGTACGCGCCGACGGCCACCGTGGAGAAGGTGAGCGAGAACTCGTACATGTTGCCCCAGGGGGCCCGCTCGACGGACAGCGCGCGGGTGACGACCGAACCCGCCTCGATGAGGAAGGCCAGCGTGGTCAGCGAGACCGCGATCCGCCCGTACAGGTCGCCCTGGGCGGTGCCGCCGGCGGCGCCGGGGCCGTCCGGGACGTCACGGGTGCCGGCCGAGGAGCGGGTGACGACCTTCGGCTTGTCGAGGACGGCGGTGCCGCCGCCCTTGGTGCGCACCTGCACGGCGGGCCCCGCCGCGGCGCCGGCCCCGGCGGCCGCGCCGGTCAGGGCGGCGGCGGTGCGGGCGACCTTGCTGCGGCTGCCGAAGGTCCACTCGGCGATGTGCGCGAAGAAGGCGAGCGTGTAGACCGCCATCGACGAATAGACCAGGTAATTGCTGATCTGGGCCAGGTTCTCGTTGGCCGCGGCTGCGAGCGGCGTCATCCGCGCTCTCCTTCGGGGGATTCTTCGACGGGTTCAGGCGCGGTGGGCGCCTGCTGGTGCAGCGTGGCCGCGAGCACCGACAGCTCCTCGGGCACCTTGGCCGACTCGCTGCGGCCCAGGCCCGCCATCTCGACGACGGTCACGCCGTCCTCGCCGGCCACCGCGCGGACCCAGACGCGGCGCCGCTGCACGAACAGCGACGCGGCCAGCCCGCCGATGGCGGCGATCGCGCCGGCGAGCGCGAGCCCGCTGCCCGGCTGCCGGGTGATCGAGAAGGTGGCCCAGCGCTCGATGCCCTCGAACTTCACGGTGCCCGCGCCGTCCGGGAGCTCCATGGTCTCGCCGGGCAGCAGCCGCTTCTTGAACAGCTGCCCGTCGGCGTCCTTGAACTCCTTCATCTTGGAGGTGTTCAGCTGGTACACGTTCTGCGGGAGGCCCGAGTCGACGCCCAGGCTGCCGTGGTAGGCGCTCAGCGCGAGGACGGGGAAGTCGGTGTCGGGGAACTGGGAGAGCATCGTGCCCTGGCCGGCGCCGGCGAAGGTCGGCACGAACATGGCGTTGAAGCCGAGCTGCTCCTTGTTGCCGTCCTTGTCGCGGTAGCCGTCGGTGACCTTGACGGCTCCGGAGGAGCTGAGGTTGCCGTCGAAGGGCAGCATCGGCACGGCGTCCTTGTAGACGACCTTGCCGGTGGGGTCGGTCACCGAGATGACGGGCGCGTAGCCGTGGCCGAGGAGGTAGACCTTCGCTCCGTCGACCTCCAGAGGCTTGTTGACCTGGATCTCGCGCTTCTGCGGGGCGCCGTCGGCGCCCTCGCGGAAGGTGACGTACGCCTTGAAGTCGCGCGGGGTGCCCTTCTGCGGGCCGGTCCGCTCGTAGCTGGCGTCGAACTTGTCGAGGGTGAAGGAGAACGGCGGCAGGTCCTCGGAGCTGAAGAAGCTGCCGGACTTGAAGTCGTCGTACTGGGTGAGGGTGTTCGCGAAGCCCTTGCCGCGCAGGACGAGTTTGCCGCCCTCCGACTTGAACAGCTGGCCCCACGCGAAGGCCACCAGCAGCACGATCAGCGAGATGTGGAAGACCAGGTTGCCGGCCTCGCGCAGATAGCCCTTCTCGGCGGCGACGGAGCCGCGGCCGGACTCGGTGCGAAAGCGCCTCCCGGCCAGCAGGGACTTCGCATGTGCGAGCACCTCGTCGGGGGCGGCGGCGGTGCGCCAGGTGGTGTACGCGGGCATCCGGTCCAGGCGCCGGGGGGCGCCGGGCGGGCGGCCGGTGAGCTGTCCGACGAACTGCCAGGTCCGCGGGACGATGCAGCCGATCAGCGAGATGAACAGCAGCAGGTAGATCGCGGAGAACCACACCGAGCTGTAGACGTCGAAGAGCTGGAGCTTCTCGGCGACCGGGACCCAGAAGGAGTGGTCCTTCTTCCACTGGGCCACCTTCATCGCGTCGACCTGGGTCTGCGGGATGAGCGAGCCGGGGATGGAGCCCAGGGACAGCAGGAACAGCAGGATCAGCGCGACCCGCATGGAGGTGAGCTGGCGCCAGAACCAGCGGATCCAGCCGAGCACGCCGATGCCGACGGGCCCGCCGGCGTCCTCGGTCGGGGCGGTGGACAGCTGCGCGCCGGCCGCGGCCTCGGCTTCGGTCTCGGCTGCGCTCGCGCCTTCGGTGGGCGCCTCGTCGGTCGGCGCCTTGTCGGTCGTACTCATGTCCGTGTCGTCCTCAGATCCCCACCGTGAAGCCTCGGGTCCAGCTCTGCGTGTCGCTGATGATGGTGCTCCACATTCCTGTGACGAGGAGCAGTCCGGTCAGGATCAGCATGCCGCCGCCGATGCGCATCACCCACGCGTAGTGCTTCTTGACCCAGCCGAAGGCGCCGAGCGCCTTGCGGAAGGCGACCGCGGCGGCGATGAAGGGCAGGCCCAGGCCCAGGCAGTACGCGACGGTCAGCAGGGCGCCGCGGCCGGCGCTGGCCTGGTCGAGGGAGAGCGTGGTGACGGCGGCGAGGGTCGGGCCCATGCAGGGGGTCCAGCCGAGGCCGAAGAGCATGCCCAGCAGGGGCGCGCCGACCAGGCCGGCCGCCGGCTTGCGGTGGAAGCGGAACTCCCGCATCGTCAGCCCCGGTATGGCGCCCATGAAGAACAGGCCGAGGACGATCACCAGGCCGCCCATGACCCGGGAGATGATCTCCTTGTTGCCCACCAGGGCGTTGCCGAACTGGCCGAACAGGGCGCCGGTCGAGACGAAGACGGCGGTGAAGCCGAGGATGAACAGGCTCGCGCCGGCCACCATCCGGCCGCGGCGGGCCTCGGCGAGGTCGGCGCCGCTGACACCGGTGACGTACGAGAGGTAGCCGGGGACCAGCGGCAGCACGCACGGCGAGAAGAACGACACCAGGCCGGCGAGGACCGCGATGGGCAGGGCCAGCAGCAGCGCCCCGTTGAGGACCGTGGTGTTCACGCCGGCCGACTCGGCGGCCAGGGGCAGGAGCGGGGGGACCACGAGGTCACTGCTCCGCGAGGAGCGGGTCGATCATGGAGCGCAGGTGTTCCTCGTCGAGCGCGGCCAGGGTGCGGGCCGCGATCTTCCCCTGCTTGTCGAGGACGATCGTGGAGGGGATCGCGTTCGGGTTCAGCGTGCCCGCCGGGAAGCGGAGCATCAGCTTGCCGTCCGGGTCGTACAGGCTCGGGTAGGAGATCTGGAAGTTCTCCTCGAAGGCGGCCGCGTTCTGCTTGGTGTTGTCGCGGGTGTTGATCCCGACGAACGCCACGTCCTTGCCCGCGTCGGCGAGCTCCTTGGAGACCTTCGCGAAGTTCGGGGCCTCGGCGCGGCACGGCGGGCACCAGGAGCCCCACACGTTGAGGACGACGACCTTGCCCTTGAGCGCGGTGGTGTCGAGGGTCTTGCCGTCGACGGTCTCCCCGTCGAGCTTGGGGGCCTCGGTGCGCTCGCCCTTCGCGACGGTGGAGATGCCGCTCGGGCCCGTCACGTAGTTCCCGCCGCCGGAACCGGACGGCTTGCCGCCGTCGTCGCACGCCGTCAGGGTCAGGGCGCATCCGACGGTCGCCGCCGTCAGCAGGAGGGCACGGCCGCCGCGGGTCGAGCGGCGACGGAGGGCGCGGCCAATTCTCATGTGAAAAGTTTCGCATGAGCGATTTGCGCGATCTTCCGCGCCCCCCGTCCGGTGTGTCAATGCGCTGGTCAGGCGCCGAACGCCTTCGACTTGCCCTTGACGGGCTTCGCCCCGGCCAGCAGGTGCGCCGGAACCAGGTCCCGGGCCGGCTCGCTGTAGCCCACCGACACCAGCTTGTCGCCCTGGTACGTGAACGAGGTCAGCGAGGCGAGCGTGCACTGCCGGCGCCGCGGGTCGTGCCACAGCCGGCGCTTCTCCGCGAAGCTGCGCACGATCCAGATCGGCAGCTGGTGGCTGACCGCGACCGCCTCGTGGCCGCGGGCCGCGTCCCGCGCCGCCTCGATCGCGCTCATCATCCGGACGACCTGCTCCACGTACGGCTCGCCCCAGGACGGCTTGAACGGGTTCGTCAGGTGCTTCCAGTTGCCGGGCTTGCGCAGCGCGCCGTCGCCGACGCCGAAGGTCTTGCCCTCGAAGACGTTCTCCGCCTCCAGCAGCCGCGCGTCGGTCGCCACGTCCAGGCCGTGGGTCTTGGCGACCGGCGCCGCCGTCTCCTGCGCCCGCTCCAGCGGGGAGGAGACCACGTACGTGATGTCGCGGTCCTGCAGGTGCTCGGCGACCCGGTCCGCCATGCGGCGGCCCAGCTCGGAGAGGTGGTAGCCCGCGCGGCGCCCGTACAGGACCCCGTCGGGGTTGTGCACCTCGCCGTGGCGCATCAGGTGGACGACGGTGATGTCGCTCATGCGGCACCTTCCGGGAGGGCCTGCGCGGCGGCGCGGGCGGCGGCGGGCAGCGCGGCCGCGATCCGCTCGACGGCCTGCTCGTCGTGGGCGGTGGAGACGAACCACGACTCGAAGGCCGACGGCGGCAGGTAGACGCCCTGCGACAGCATCGAGTGGAAGAACGCGTTGAAGCGGAAGGCGTCCTGCGTCTTCGCGTCCTCGTAGTTCCGCACCGGCTTGTCGGTGAAGAAGACGGAGAACATGTTGGAGGCGGTCTGCAGCCGGTGGGCCACGCCCTCCTTGGCCAGCGCGTCCGTGACCAGGCCCTGGATCTGCGCCGACACTGCGTCGACCGTCTCGTACGCGGCCTGGTCGAGCAGGCGCAGCTGCGCCAGGCCCGCGGCCGTCGCGACGGGGTTCCCGGAGAGGGTGCCCGCCTGGTAGACCGGGCCGGCCGGGGCCAGGTGGCCCATCACGTCGGCGCGGCCTCCGAACGCCGCGGCCGGGAAGCCGCCGCCCATGACCTTGCCGAAGGTCATCAGGTCGGGCTTGACGCCGTCGACCCCGTACCAGCCGGCCCGCGAGGTGCGAAAACCGGTCATGACCTCGTCGGAGATGTACAGCGCGCCGTTCTCGCGGCACACGTCGGCGAGCCCCTGGTTGAAGCCCTCGGCGGGCGTGACCACGCCCATGTTGCCGGGCGCGGCCTCGGTGATCACGCAGGCGATCTCGCCGGGGTGCGCCGCGAAGGCCGCCCGGACCGCGTCGAGGTCGTTGTACGGCAGCACGATCGTGTCGCCGGCCTGCGCGCCGGTGACGCCGGGGGTGTCCGGCAGCGCGAAAGTCGCCAGACCGGAACCGGCGGCGGCGAGCAGCGCGTCCACGTGGCCGTGGTAGCAGCCGGCGAACTTCACGACCTTGGAGCGGCCCGTGAACCCGCGCGCCAGGCGGATCGCGGACATGGTGGCCTCCGTACCGGAGGACACCAGGCGGACCTGCTCGACGGGCTCGATACGGGCGACGATCTCCTCGGCGAGGGCGACCTCGCCCTCGCCGGGCGTGCCGAAGGAGGTGCCGCGGGCGACGGCGGCCTGGATGGCCTCCACCACGGCCGGGTGGGCGTGGCCGAGAATCATCGGGCCCCACGAGCAGACCAGGTCGACGTACTCGCGGCCGTCGGCGTCGGTCAGGTACGGACCGGTACCGGACACCATGAACCTGGGCGTACCGCCCACGGCGCGGAACGCGCGCACCGGAGAGTTCACGCCGCCGGGCGTCACGAGGGACGCGCGGTCAAAGAGAGTCTGCGAGACTTTGGCTTCATACGGGTACGGGTAGCTCACACGAGCCATGGTCTCATCAGGCCGCGACTGACTTGCGGACGGGCGTTTCACCGCGCCGCCCGCGGGGAGGTCACTGCCATGATGATCAGGCTGCGTGGCGGGGGCCGCGGGGCCGGGGCAGGCAAGACCAGTCGGGTGGAGATATGCAACGCGGTGGTGGACCGGGCGAGGGTACGGACGGCCTCGACCCGAAGCGCGCCCGCGAGGCCCGCGAAGCCCGCCGCCGGGGCAGGCACCGCCGGCGGGCCGCGGACGCGGCCGATCCGGTGCCGGAGACCGAGACGGCCGAGGATGCCGGCAGCCTGCTGCCCAAGGGCCGCGGCATGGGCGTGACGTACAAGTACTTCGGCGCCCCCGACGGGGCCACGGCGGCCCGGGTGCCGGTCACGATGCGGCCGGAGGAGCTCGGCGGCGACGAGCTCGGCATGGGCGGCATGTTCACCAAGATCAAGCCGGAGACGATGGCCGCGATGGTCCTCACCGGCATCCAGGGCATACCCCTGCACAAGGTGCCCCCGCTGGAGCTGGTCGTCCTCCACCCCGACTACGCGGTGGTCAAGCTCCCCATGACGGTGGTCGACCCGCTGCGCGACATCGGCGAGGAGTCGGTCGGCGCGGCGGCGTTCATCTGGTCCACGGTGCCCGACCGCAGCGGCCCGCGGGACGCGTTCAACGTCTACCAGCTCCTGCACGAGTGGCAGGACTTCAGCCACCGCCTCCACGAGGCGGGCCACCAGCCGTACTGCCTGGTCTGGCCCTGAGGCCGGGCTCCTGAGGCCGGGCTCCTGAGGCTCCTGAGGCCGGCCCTGAGCCGTGTGCCACCCGGCCTGCCGCCGGCCCCCGCCGCGGGGCGGGGGCTCGGCGTGCGGTCAGGAGGGTCAGGCGGCGTCAGGCGGCGGGTCAGGCGGTGGTCAGGACCAGGCGGCCGCGGGTGCCCGGCTCGGCCAGTTCGGCGTGGGCCTTCGCGGCGTCGGCCAGCGGGATCGTGCGGGCCACCCGCAGGGTGAGCGCGCCCTCGTCGACCAGGGCCGACAGCTCCGCCAGGTGCGCGCCGTCGGCCGCGACCTCCTGCTCGACCACCGTGATCCCGCGCTCCGCGGCCGGGGCGGCGTGCGGGCGCAGGCCCACGTAGACGCCGCCGTCGCGGACGAAGCCGAGCGCCTCCTCACCGAGGACCGCCGCGTCGATCACCCCGTCGACCTGCTCGGCCGGGGCCCCGCCGCGCGGGACGAAAGCCGTCGCGCCCAGCGACCGTACGAGCTCCTCGTCGCCCTCGCCCGCCAGGGCCGTCACCGCCAGCCCGGCCCGCGCCGCGAGCTGCACCGCGAGCCCGCCGACGATGCCGGCGGCCCCGGTGACCAGCACCGAGGAGCCCGGCGCCAGGTCCAGCAGCCGCACCGCGCGCCCGGCGGTGAGTCCGCTCAGCGGGAGCCCGGCGGCGGCGACGGCGTCCGCGGTGGCCGGGGCGGGGGCCAGGGCCGAGGCGTCGAGCACCGCATACTCGGCGTGCGTGCCGAGCGGCTTGACCGGGCCGTAGTGCAGGCCGATCACCTGCTGGCCCACCGACCAGCCGGTGACGCCGGCGCCGACCTCGTCCACCTCGCCGGCCACGTCCCAGCCGAGGCCGAGGCGCTGCCCCGCGCCGCCGAAGACGCCCACGCGGACCGCGCCGTCCACCGGGTTGACCCCGGCGGCCCGGACCCGGACCCGGACCTGGCCGGCCTCGGGGCGGGGCACCGGCACCTCGACGATGCGCACCTGCTCGGGGCCGCCGAACTCGTCGACGACGACTGCCTGCATGGTCCGCGTGGTGTTCTCGCTCATGATCCGTCTCCCGTTTCGCTCGGTTCGGCTCGTTCGTCCGCCCGTTCCTTGTGAGCACTAACCTAGGGAGAGGTACTCTCTTTCCGTAAGTACGTACTTCGGAGTGCGTACCCGACCCGGAAGTGGGTACCGATGGCCACCCTCAGCGCCGCCGCCCGCCGCGAAGAAGCGCGCTACGCCTACGACGCCTTCCTCAAGGAGTGCCCCACCAGCCAGCTCCTGGCCCGCATCAGCGACAAGTGGGTCGGCCTGATCGTCAGCGCACTGGGCAAGGCCGAGGGCGGCTCCATGCGCTACAGCGACCTCGGCCGCAAGATCCCGGGCGTCAGCCAGAAGATGCTGACCCAGACCCTGCGCTCCCTCGAACGCGACGGCCTGGTCAGCCGCACCGTCACCCCGACCGTCCCGGTCCGCGTCGACTACCGCCTCACCGAGCTCGGCGCCGGCCTCGGCACCCTGCTGTCCTCGGTGAAGCTGTGGGCCGAGACCCACTTCGACGAGGTCAGCGCCCACCGCGCCGCCTACGACGAGGCCGCGCAGAGCGCGTAAATCCCCCGCGCCGGCCCGCCCCGCAATGGCATGCTGGCAGCGTGAACGGACCCGGCATTCAGCTCACCCTCGCCCCCGAACTGCGCCTGTTCGCCCCGCCCAGCAGGCGCGCCGAGCGCGTACCGACCGCGACCGACGGCGCCTCCAGCCTCGGCCACGTCGTGGAATCGGCCGGGGTCCCGCTCACCGAGGTCGGCCGGCTGCTGGTCGACGGCCGCGAGGTGCCCGTCTCGTACGTGCCGCGCGCCGGGCAGTCCGTCGAGGTGTTCGGCGTCGAGCGTCCGCAGCGCGTCGACGGCGCACCGCTGCGCTTCCTGCTCGACGTCCACCTCGGCACCCTCGCCCGCCGCCTGCGCCTGCTCGGCGTGGACGCCGCGTACGAGAACGAGGACATCGGGGACCCCGCCCTCGCCACCCGCTCCGCCGACGAGCAGCGCGTCCTGCTCTCCCGCGACCGCGGGCTGCTGCGCCGCCGCGAGATCTTCGCCGGGGCCTACGTCTACAGCGACAACCCCGACGAGCAACTGCGCGACGTGCTGGGCCGCTTCGCCCCGGCCCTCGCCCCGTGGACCCGCTGCACCGCCTGCAACGGTGCGCTGCGCGACGCCGACAAGGACAGCGTCGGCGACCGCCTCGAGCGCGGCACGCACCGCTCCTACGACGTGTTCGCGCAGTGCACGGCGTGCGAGCGGGTCTACTGGCGCGGAGCCCACCACGCCCGCCTCCAGCGCATCGTCAGCGAGGCGGTCGAGGAGTTCGGGGCGGTGGGCAGGCACTGACCGCCCGGGCGGTCAGTGCCTGGGCGTCAGAAGGCGTAGGGGTCGCCGGTGTCCAGGGCCAGGACCGCGTGCTGGTTGTTGGACAGGTTCCGGTCCGACGCCCCGCCGTTCCACCAGGTGTCGATCCGGACCACCACCTCCGGGACCGGCTCCTTCAGCGCCAGCAGCAGCCCGATGTGCCGGCCGTACCCGTGCATCGGCAGCGGCCCCGTCTCGCACACCACCTCGCGCGAGCCGGCCCGCACACAGCCCTGGCCGAGCTCCTGCCGGTCGGCGAGCTCGGCCGACAGCCTCACCCGTACCGTCGCGTCGGGCAGCGCGGCCGGCCCGTCGTTCTGCGGCACCAGCCACACGCGCAACTGCCCCCGCTCCAGGGACACCCGCCCGTGGTAGGCGACATCGGCCACGTCGCCCTCGTCGGGCCCCTGCGCGAGGGCCTGCGTCTGGACCCCGGCGGCACCGCCGAGCACCAGCAGCCCCGCCACCACCACACTCCGTACGGCGCCACGGCGCACCGCCACCACCTCCTTCACGCGCGGACGCTAACCACCCCGGGCTCCGACCGGTCGGACCATCACACGAACGAGGGCGAGCCCTCCCCCAACCGGCCCCTGCGTACGCTTCGCGCCATGCTGATCGCCCGCTCCGCCGCCCTGTTCGCCCTCGCCGCCGTCCTGGAGATCGGCGGCGCCTGGCTCGTCTGGCAGGGCCTGCGCGAACACCGCGGGTGGGCCTGGATCGGCGCCGGCGTGATCGCCCTCGGCCTGTACGGCTTCGTGGCCACGCTCCAGCCCCAGGGCGACTTCGCCCGCGTCCTGGCCGCCTACGGCGGGGTCTTCGTCGCGGGCTCCCTGCTCTGGGGCGTCGTCGCCGACGGCTACCGCCCCGACCGCTGGGACATCGCCGGCGCCCTCGTCTGCCTCGCCGGAATGGCCGTGATCATGTACGCCCCGCGCGGCCGCTGACCCCCGCCTATGCTGGCCGGTACCCGCCCGTACGAACACACGCACGCACGCCACACGCACGCGCGCACGACCGCCCGAGGAGCCCCCACATGAGCACGGCCACCCGCACCGCCGTCGTCACCGGCGCGAGCAGCGGCATCGGCGCCGCCACCGCCCGGCAGCTCGCGAAGGCCGGCTACCACGTCGTCCTCACCGCCCGCCGCAAGGACCGCATCGAGGCCCTCGCCGCCGAGCTCACCGCCGCCGGGCACTCCGCCGCCGCCCACGCCCTCGACGTCACCGACCGGGCCGCCGTCGACGCCTTCGCGGCCTCCCTCGACCGCTGCGACGTCCTGGTCAACAACGCGGGCGGCGCGATCGGCGCCGAGCCGGTGGCCACCGGCGACCCGGCCGACTGGCGCACGATGTACGAGGTCAACGTCATCGGCACCCTCAACGTCACCCAGGCCCTGCTGCCCGCCCTGACCGCCTCCGGCGACGGCACCGTCGTGGTCCTCTCCTCCACCGCCGGGCACGCCACCTACGAGGGCGGCGCCGGCTACGTCGCCGCCAAGAACGGCGCGCGCGTCCTGGCCGAGACCCTCCGCCTGGAGATCGTCGGCCAGCCCGTCCGCGTCATCGAGATCGCCCCCGGCATGGTCAAGACCGAGGAGTTCGCCACCACCCGCTTCCGCGGCGACACCGAGAAGGCCGCCCAGGTGTACGCGGGCGTCGCCGAGCCGCTGACCGCCGACGACGTGGCCGACACCATCACCTGGGCCGTCACCCGGCCCAGCCACGTCAACATCGACCTGCTCGTGGTCCGCCCCCGCGCCCAGGCCTCGAACACCAAGGTCCACCGCGAGCTGTGAACCGCCGCTGGCGCTGCCGCCGCCGCGGCTAGGGGACGATCCCGGCCGCCTTCAGGTGCGGCACGAGGGCCGCGGGCTTCAGGCCCGCGGCCCTCGCCGCGTCCAGGGCCCGCTGCAGGTCCGCGCCCAGCGTCGGCGTGAAGTGCAGCAGCACGATGTCGCCGGGCTTCAGCTGCGGGGTCGGCGGGGTCCGGTCCCAGGTGGTGAAGTCGTGCGTCCACGTCACCAGCGCCTTCACCCCGCACGCCTTCGCCGCGAGCCGTACGTCGTCGTTGACCGCCCCGTACGGCGGCCGCAGCAGCTTCGGCTCCCGCCCGAACGCGGCCGCGAGCCGCTCCCCCGCCCCGCAGACCTCGGCGTCCTTCCCGGCGGCGTCGAGGGTGGTGAGGTCCGGGTGGTTGACCGTGTGGTTCTCGACGGTGGCCCGCCCCTCCTCCACGAGCCGGGTGAAGTACCCGGTGTCGTACGAGGCCGCCCCCGGCAGCAGGAACAGCGACACGGGAACCCGCCGGTCGAGAAGGGTCTGCGCGGCGGCCGGGTCGTGGACCCACCCGTCGTCGACGGTGATGAAGACGACCTTCTCCTGCGTCGGCACGTGCGACACGACGACGGGCAAACCCACCCCGGCCTGAGCGGACCCGGCGCCCCCGAGAGCGAGCGACAGCGACGCGACGGCGGCAAGCAGCACACGAGTTCTCCCCATGCCGCCACCTTGGTCTAGACCATCCGCCACCGTCAATCCCCCGGCGAGACTCGCGGCCCCAACTAGTAGTGCTTTGTTAGCTGGCTTGTCGCGTCGTGTGTGTGGTAGTTCGCTGGCTGTATGAGGGCTGGGGAGCTTGTCGCGGTGCGGGGCCGGTTGGAGGAGTTCGCGTCCGAGGTGTTCGCACCGCTGGTGCGGCGGGA
>NZ_JBEYXN010000039.1:0-41085 GCF_040704625.1 Streptomyces sp. NPDC046866 | reverse complement strand
CCTCCAACACCTCATCGCCACCTGGACCGGCACCTGCCCCACCTGTCGGCAGACCATCCCATGGCAGACCTACGACACCACCTAACAAAGCACTACTAGAGGGTTCCCGGAGGAAGTTGTGGCGCGGGGCCGGCCAGCGGCGCGCTGGTTGCGCCCGTACGGGTGGTGTCGAGCGGTTTGCCCACGGGCGGGGCTACGCTCCAGAACCATGAGTCGCGAAAAGGAGGAAGCCATGGCCGTCACACAGCACGAGACGACGATCGCGGAGGCCGCCGATCGTCTCTCCAAGGAGCTTCCCGGGCACCGAGTGGAGATCCTCCGGGGAAGGCTCACTGTGACACCACCCGCCGACGGGTCGCACGCCCTCACGTTGAGCTGGCTCACCGAGAGGTTTTACGAGGCCGGGGCCAGGAAGGCCGGACTGCGCTACCTCCAGGGCGTCGGCATCTGGCTGCCGACCGGCCCCTCGGACTTCGCCATCCCGGATTTCGCACTCGTCAACGCGGACTTCCGCGACTACAAGGGCCGGATGAACTGCTACTCGCCCGACGTCTTCCAGCTGATCGTGGAGGTCACCTCGTCGAACTGGGCGGACGACGTCCACATCAAGGTCGACGCCTACGCCCAGGCCGGCGTGCCCGTGTACATCATCGCCGACCGCCATCACGACGAGGTCGTCTACTGCTGCGCCCCCCGCAACGGCACGTACGGCCTGCGCAGGACGTACAAGCGCGGCACGTCCGTCCCCGTCCCCGAACACCTGGGAGTCGCCGTGGAGCTGCCGGTGGACCTCCTCCTGGACGGCGAGGAGAACTGACACCACGCGGAGGAGCTCCGGACCGAACCCGGTCCGGAGCTCCTCCACTCCCCCGAGACCGCGCCCCGGGCCTCAGCCCTTGACGCAGATGACCTGCTTGAGCTTGGCCACGACCTCGACCAGGTCGGTCTGCTGGTCGATGACCTGCTCGATGGACTTGTACGCGCCCGGGATCTCGTCGACCACGCCGGAGTCCTTGCGGCACTCCACGCCCCTGGTCTGCTCCGCCAGGTCCCGCGCGGAGAACCGCTTCTTCGCCGCCGTGCGGCTCATCTTCCGGCCCGCTCCGTGCGAGGCGGAGTTGAAGGACTTCTCGTTCCCGAGCCCCTTCACGATGTACGAGCCCGTGCCCATCGAGCCCGGGATGATCCCGTACTCCCCGCTGCCGGCGCGGATCGCGCCCTTGCGGGTGACCAGCAGGTCCATGCCCTCGTAGCGCTCCTCGGCCACGTAGTTGTGGTGGCAGTTGATCTCCTGCGCGAAGGAGACCTTCGCCTTGCGGAACTCCCGCCGGACGACCTCCTTGAACAGGCTCATCATCACCGCGCGGTTGTACTTGGCGTACTCCTGCGCCCAGAAGAGGTCGTTGCGGTACGCCTCCATCTCGGGCGTCGCCGCGAGGAAGACCGCGAGGTCCCGGTCGACCAGGCCCTGGTTGTGGGAGAGCCCCCGGGCCACGCCGATGTGGTGCGAGGCGAGCTCGTTGCCGATGCCCCGGGATCCCGAGTGCAGCATCAACCAGACCGAACCGGACTCATCGAGACAGAATTCGACGAAGTGGTTGCCGGATCCGAGCGTTCCGAGCTGCTTCGTGGCACGTTCGTGTCGGAATTTGACCGCATCCGCGAGGTAGTCGAACCGCTCCCACAGGTCCCCGTACCCCGTCGACCCGAACCCGTACAGCCGCCCCGGATCCACCGCCTCCCGGTGCATGCCCATGCCCACCGGGATCGCCTGCTCGATGCGGGAGTGGAGCTTGGACAGGTCGCCGGGGAGGTCGTTCGCGGTGAGGGAGGTCTTCACCGCCGACATGCCGCAGCCGATGTCGACGCCGACCGCCGCCGGGCAGATCGCGTCCTTCATCGCGATCACCGAGCCGACCGTGGCGCCCTTGCCGTAGTGGACGTCCGGCATCACGGCCAGGCCCTTGATCCACGGGAGGGTCGCGGTGTTGCGGAGCTGCTGCATCGCCTGCTCCTCCACCGACGCCGGATCGGCCCACATCCGGATAGGGACCTGCGCCCCCGGTACCTCTACATACGACATACTGTCTTAATCCCCCGAAACCCACAGAAAACTCAGAATAGGCAAAAACCCTCGCTCACAGCCCCACATCAGACAGGGAACCGGCGCCGGCACCAACGTGTGCGATAGACATTGTGTCCAGCCGCGTCCAGAGCGCGGCAACGCATTTTCCTGACCGCCCGACCCCCGGCCGGTCGAAGGGAGCCAGTGGACGTGCAGCGCAAGGCGGCGGTACGGCGAGCCCTGCCGGGCATCGCGATGCTCACCGCGCTCGTGGCCGGCGTGGCCGGCCTGACCGGGTGCACCAGCGGGAACGGCAGCGGGACCAGCACCGACTCCAAGGCCGGCGACAGCTCCCCCGCGCCCGCCCCGGCCGGCAAGTACCGCAGCCTGCCCGCGCCGTGCAAGGCCGCCGACGCCAAGCGCGTGAAGGCCATGCTCCCGGCCGCGGCCGGCCTCACCGACGAGCAGCGCACCCAGCTGTACGCGGGCACGGCGGACACCTCCTACGACGCCGACCGGCACGTGGGCTGCCGCTGGACCGCGCAGACCCCCGAGGAGACGCGGCTGCTGTCGGTCGGCTTCGAGCGGGTGGTGTCGTACGACCGGACGGCCATGAGCGACGACGACAAGGCGCGCCAGGTCTACGTCCGCCGGCTGACCGACGCGCACCTGCCGTTCCCCGGCCCCACCGCGAGCCCGACCCCGGCCCCCGGCGGCGCGAGCCCCGCGGCGACCCCGCCGGCGGGCGGCGCACCGGCCGCCACCCAGCCCGCGCCGCCGCCCGCCACCGGCGCCGCCCCCGGCACCGGCACCGGCAGCCCCGCGCCCACGCCCGACCTGGGCTCGCGCGTCCTCGAAGGGCTCGGCAGCGAGGCCTACCTCGAGGACAAGCTGAGTGCCGCCGGTGCCAGCGCCGCGCAGGCGCGGACGGTGCGGGTGGTGTTCCGCACGTCGAACGTCATCGTCACGGTCGAGTACAGCGTGCAGCCCTCGCTGCCGGGCACCGTGCCGCCCGCCACCGAAACGCAGGAGCGCGTGCGGCAGTTGGCGCAGGCGCTCGTCGAGCGGTTCAACGACTGACGGCGGGGACCGGGCGGGCCCCGGCGTGACGGCGCGCACAGCAGGCGCGCGCCGGGTCGGGCTACCGTTGCACGGGTCCCGCAACCGAACAGCGTCCGCACCGCGTCCGTCCACTGAACGCGCCCCACAACGTACTGACTGAAGGAACCATGCACCGATCAGCCTCGCGCCTCACCCGTGTGCTCGCAGCCGCAGCCGTCGTACCGGTGATACTCGCCGCCGCCGGATGCTCGTCCGACTCGGACAAGGGCAAGGGCTCGGGCTCCGACGGCAGCAAGAAGGCCGGCGCGTCGGCGTCCGCCAAGCCGAACGGGAAGTCGTCGCCGGCCCTGGAGAAGGCGGCCTACGCGACGCTCCCCGAGCCGTGCAAGTCGATCCAGACCAAGACCATCGAGACGATCGTCCCGGAGGCCAAGGAGAAGAACGGCACGGCGACGAAGTCGAACGACCTGAACAGCCGGGCCAGCTGCTCGTGGAACGGCCTGGACGAGGACGGGCTGAAGGGCTCGCAGTACCGCTGGCTGTCGGTCTCGCTGGCCCGCTACGACTCGCACGCCTCGCTGGGCGGCGCCAACAAGCGCGCCGAGGACCAGTACAACAAGCAGATCGAGCAGGCGAAGGCCACCGAGGGTGCACAGAACGTGAAGCCCGAGGCGGCGGGCGGCATCGGCGACGCGGCCACCTCGATCGTCTACAGCGTGAAGAAGGACGTGGACTTCTTCAACACGACGATCGTCGCGCGGACCCAGAACGTGGTCGTCACCCTCGACTACAACGGTGCCGCCTACGAGGGCGCGGGCGCCCCTGACCAGGCCAAGCTGCTCGAGGCCGCGATCACCGCGGCGAAGGAGGTCGTCGGCTCGGTCGACGCCGCCAACCAGCAGCAGAAGCAGCCCGAGGCGTCGGCCTCCCCCTCCCAGCAGTAGGACACGGCGGAACCGGGGACTTTACTGGAGGCTGACATTCAGTCACCCGTACAGTCACCCGTACGCTGTGCCTGCCGTAGCTCGACAAGGGGAGGGGATCGCGGGTGGCCGCGATGCAGCTGACTCGAACGCACCGGATACTCATCGGCGTCGTGGTCGCGGGTGCCGTGGTCATCGCGGGCATCGGCTTCGCGGGCTCCTACGCCGCGGTCCGCGCGCTCGCGCTGAACAAGGGGTTCGGCACCTTTTCGCTGGTCTTCCCGATCGGCATCGACGCGGGCATCTGTGTGCTGCTGGCGCTGGACCTGCTGCTGACCTGGATCCGGATCCCCTTCCCGCTGCTGCGGCAGACGGCGTGGCTGCTGACCGCGGCCACGATCGCGTTCAACGGCGCGGCCGCCTGGCCGGACCCGCTGGGCGTGGGCATGCACGCCGTGATCCCGGTGCTGTTCGTGGTCACGGTGGAGGCGGCGCGGCACGCGGTGGGCCGGATCGCGGACATCACCGCGGACCGGCACATGGAGGGCGTGCGGATCACGCGGTGGCTGCTGTCGCCGGTGCCCACGTTCAAGCTGTGGCGGCGGATGAAGCTGTGGGAGCTGCGCTCGTACGAGCAGGCCGTCGGCATGGAGCAGGACCGGCTGATCTACCAGGCGCGGCTCCAGGCCCGGTACGGGCGGGCGTGGCGGCGCAAGGCGCCGGTGGAGGCCCTGATGCCGCTGCGGCTGGCCCGGATCGGCGTGCCGCTGTCGCAGACGGCCCCGGAGGGGCTGGCGGCGGCGGGCATCGACCCGGCGCTGCTGCCGCCGGTGGACGCGGCGGCGGTGGCGTCCGCGCCGGGTACCGCTGCGGCGCTGGAGGCGGGTGCGGGCCTGCCGGGGGGCCGGGGCCAGGCGCAGACCCCGCCCGGGGCCGGGGCGCAGGCCCTGAGCCCGGAGCAGGCCCGGGCGCAGGCACAGGCGCTCGCCCAGGCCCAGGCGCAGGCGCTCGCCCAGGCACAGGCGCCGGCCCTGACCCCGGAGCAGGCCGAGGCGCTGGGGCTCACCCCGGAGCAGGCCGCCGCCCAGGCGCAGGCGCTGGGCCGGGCGCGGGCCCAGGCCTTGGCCGCAGCGGCGGGCGGGACGCCCGGCGCGGCGCTCCCGGGGCCGGGCCAGCACACCGCGCCGGCGTTCGCGGTGGAGCCGACCGCCATGCCGGCGGCGCACGACAGCGCCTGGTTCGCCGCGCCGCTGGCTCCGCAGGCCGCGTACGAGGGCGGCTACAACCCGCAGTACGTCGAGGGCCTGGAGCCGACCCCGGTGATGCCGCCGGCGGGCCCGGAGCTGCCGCAGGAGGAGGCGGTGGTCCCGGCGCAGGGGGCCCGGCCGTCGCAGATCCTGGAGGCGGAGGAGTCCGCGGAGGCGGAGGGCGCCGAGGCCCCGGCCGAGCCGGAGGTCGTGGACGAGGTGAAGTTCGCGGAGGCCGCGTACGAGGTGTTCCGGGCGTACATCGACGAGTACGGCGGCTTCCCGAACCCGGAGCAGCTGGACATACACCTCTCCGACCGCCTCGGGATCGTGCACCCGCGCAGCGCGTCGACGCTGCGGCGGCTGATGCCGGACCTGAAGCAGCGCTACCAGCGCGACCTGGAGAAGGAGCACATCGCCTAACGCCCCGCGCGCAACGCCGCCCGCGGCACGCACAGGGGCGGAAGGGCGGAAGGACAGCCATGCGGAAGGGCCCGCACCCCTCGGGGGTGCGGGCCCTTCCGCATGGCGCGGGCGGCTCGGCCGGCCCGGCCCGGCCGCCTCAGGCGGCCAGGAGCTTGCGGACGCGGTCCGCCCCGACCGCCAGCAGCAGCGTGGGCAGGCGCGGCCCGGTCTCCCGGGTGACGAGCAGGCGGTAGAGCAGCGCGAAGAAGGAGCGCTGGGCGACCTTCAGCTCGGGCGTCGGCTTGGCGTCGGGCTCCAGGCCGGCCATCACCTTCGGGACGCCGTAGACGAGGGTGGTGAGCCCGTCCAGCGACCAGTGCGAGTCCAGGCCCTCCAGGAGCAGTTCCAGGGAGCGGCGGCCCTCGTCGTCCAGGGAGGCGAGCAGCTCGGTGTCGGGCTCCTCGCGGACCAGGGTGCGCTGGTCGGCCGGGACCTGGGTGGTGATCCAGTTCTCGGCGCGGTCCAGGCGGGGGCGCACCTCGTCGAGGGAGGTGAGCGGCTGGGTCGGGTCCAGGTCGGCCAGGATGCGCAGGGTCTGCTCGTCGTGGCCGGCGGTGATGTCGACGACCGAGGCGAGGGTGCGGTACGGCAGGGGGCGCGGGGTGCGCGGCAGCTCGTGCGAGGCGACGCGGACGGCGCGGCTGTGCGCGGCGGCGTCGGCGGGGAGCACGGAGCCGTCGGCGACCTTGGCCTCCAGCTTGTCCCACTCGTCGTAGAGCCGCTGGATCTCCTGGTCGAAGGCGATCTTGAAGCTCTGGTTGGGCTTGCGGCGGGCGTACAGCCAGCGCAGGAGCTGCGGCTCCATGATCTTCAGCGCGTCGCCCGGGGTGGGGACGCCGCCCTTGCTGGAGGACATCTTGGCCATGCCGCTGATGCCGACGAAGGCGTACATGGGGCCGATCGGCTGCTCGGCGCCGAAGAGGTGGACGATCTGCCCGCCGACCTGGAAGGAGGAGCCGGGCGAGGAGTGGTCGACGCCGGACGGCTCGAAGATCACGCCCTCGAAGGCCCAGCGCATCGGCCAGTCGACCTTCCAGACCAGCTTGCCGCGGTTGAACTCCGACAGCTTGACGGTCTCGGTGAACTCGTCCTCGGTGCAGACGTAGGTCATCTCGGTCGTCTCGTCGTCGTACGAGACGACCTTGGTGAAGTCCTTGTTGCACGCCCCGCAGTACGGCTTGTACGGGAAGTACTCCGAGCCCTCCGCGCTGCCGTCGTCCTCGCTCGCGGCGCCCGAGCCCTCGGCTGCCTCCAGCTCGGCCTCGTCGACCGGCTTCTGGCCCTGCTTCTTCGCGGCCTTCGGCTTGGTGCGGTACTGGGCGAGGACGGCGTCGATGTCGGCGCGGTGCTTCATCGCGTGCAGGATCTGCTCGCGGTAGGTGCCGGCGAGGTACTGCTCGGTCTGGCTGATGGGGTCGTACTCGACGCCCAGCTCGGCCAGCGCCTCGACCATGGCGGCCTTGAAGTGCTCGGCCCAGTTCGGGTACTCGGAGCCCTCGGGGGCGGGCACGGCGGTCAGCGGGCGGCCGATGTGCTGGGCGTGGGACTCCTCGGTGACGCCCGGGATGCCCTTGGGGACCTTCCGGTAGCGGTCGTAGTCGTCCCACGAGATCACGTGGCGGACCTCGAAGCCGCGGCGGCGGATCTCGTCGGCGACCAGGTGCGGGGTCATGACCTCGCGGAGGTTGCCCAGGTGGATCGGGCCGGAAGGGGAGAGTCCGGACGCGACGACGACAGGTTTGCCGGGTGCTCGGCGCTCCGCCTCGGCGATGACCTCGTCCGCGAAACGGGAGACCCAGTCGGTCTCGGTGCTGCTCTGAGCCACGACACGTCCTTCTACTCGAAATGCTGGCTTCAGCCATTCTCCCAGACGGAAGCAGGCGCTCCGGGGTTGCCCGGGGACCGGTGCCATCTCGGCGGTTATCCCGGGAAATGAGACGCGGCCGCGTGGGATACTCGGCACTTGTCGGAACAACCAAGTGCACTACCTCACAGGAACGGCAGCTCATGGCCTCGGTCCCTTCCCTCGCTTCTTCGGTCCATCAGCGCGTCGCGGACGCCCTCGCCTCGGCCCTGCCGGAGGCCGGTGCCGCCGACCCGCTGCTGCGACGAAGCGACCGGGCCGACTTCCAGGCCAACGGCATCCTGGCGCTCGCGAAGAAGGCCAAGGCCAACCCGCGCGAGCTGGCCACGACCGTCGTCGGCGGCCTGGACAAGGGCGGGGTCATCGAGGAGATCGAGGTCTCCGGCCCCGGCTTCCTCAACATCACCGTCTCCGACCGGGCGATCATCGAGACCCTGGCGGCGCGTGCCGGCGACGACCGGCTGGGCGTCCCGCTCTCCCCGGCCGCCGGCACGACGGTGATCGACTACGCGCAGCCGAACGTGGCGAAGGAGATGCACGTCGGCCACCTGCGGTCGGCGGTCATCGGCGCGGCGATGGTCGAGATCCTGGAGTTCACCGGCGAGACGGTGGTGCGCCGCCACCACATCGGCGACTGGGGCACCCAGTTCGGCATGCTCATCCAGTACCTGATCGAGCACCCGCACGAGCTGGACCACAAGGCCGGCGCCAACGCCGCGGAGGACGTGCAGGCCTCGGGCGAGGAGGCGATGTCCAACCTCAACCGCCTGTACAAGGCCTCGCGGGCGCTGTTCGACTCCGACGAGGAGTTCAAGACGCGGGCCCGGGCCCGGGTGGTGGACCTCCAGGCGGGCGACGAGGAGACGCTGGCCCTGTGGCAGCGGTTCGTGGACGAGTCGAAGATCTACTTCTACTCGGTCTTCAACAAGCTGGACATGGACATCCAGGACGCGGACGTGGTCGGCGAGTCCGGCTACAACGACATGCTGGCCGAGACGTGCCGGCTGCTGGAGGAGTCGGGCGTGGCCGTCCGCTCCAACGGCGCGCTGTGCGTGTTCTTCGACGAGTACAAGGGCCCGGACGGCAACCCGACCCCGCTGATCGTCCAGAAGTCCGACGGCGGCTTCGGCTACGCCGCGACCGACCTGTCGGCGATCCGGGACCGCGTCGGCAACCTGAAGGCCGACACGCTGATCTACGTGGTCGACGCCCGCCAGTCGCTGCACTTCAAGATGGTCTTCGAGACGGCCCGCCGCGCCGGCTGGCTGAACGAGGACACCAAGGCCGTGCAGCTGGCCTTCGGCACGGTCCTGGGCAAGGACGGCAAGCCGTTCAAGACCCGCGAGGGCGAGACGGTGCGGCTGGTGGACCTGCTGGACGAGGCGATCGACCGCGCTGCGGCCGTGGTCCGGGAGAAGGCCCAGGACCTGACCGAGGCGGAGATCTCCGAGCGGGCCGTCCAGGTCGGCATCGGCGCGGTGAAGTACGCGGACCTGTCCACCTCGGCCTCGCGCGACTACAAGTTCGACCTGGACCAGATGGTCTCGCTGACCGGTGACACGTCCGTGTACCTCCAGTACGCGTACGCCCGTATCCAGTCGATCCTGCGCAAGGCCGGGGACGCGAAGCCCGCCGCCCACCCGGAGCTTCCGCTCGCGCCGGCCGAGCGGGCCCTCGGCCTGCACCTGGACGGCTTCGGCGAGCTGATCGCGGAGGCGGCCGCGGAGTACGCCCCGCACAAGCTGGCGGCGTACCTGTACCAGCTGGCGTCGCTGTACACCACGTTCTACTCGGAGTGCCCGGTCCTGAAGGCCGAGACCCCGGACCAGGTCGAGAACCGCCTGTTCCTGTGCGACCTGACCGCCCGCACCCTGACCAAGGGCATGTCCCTGCTCGGCATCCGCACCCCCGAGCGCCTCTGACGCTCCACCGGCTCCACCCGACGGCTCCCGGCGCACCCGCCCCGGGGGCCGTCGCATTTCCCGATCCGAGAGGGACGCAACCGGGGATACCGCGCTGACCCCGTCCCGCGGCGGCGTGACGCAGGACACACCGAACGTTTCGGCGGGTCGGTGCCTCTTCGGGGTGTTGTCCGTACGTCGCACACGACCCGAGGGGCTCCCATGACGGCCACACCGACGGCCCGGCCGGCCGCGTTCCGCTTCCGCTCCACCGCACCCCTGGGCACCACCGCCCGTCGCCGCGCCGCCGCCGCACGGGGGGCCGCCGCCGTCCTCGCGCACGGGTGCGGCCGGGGCGGCCGGCTCACCCGCCTGGTGACCGGCGCGGTCGCTGCGGTCCTGGCCGTACGGGGCCTCGCCGGCCTGGGGTGGGCGGCCCGGCTCCTCGAGAGCCCGCCCGGCCCCTTCCACACCCTGAACCTGCTGCTCTACACCCCCGCCTGCCTCGGCTTCGGCTGGGCCGCCGCCCGCCTCGCGAGAACCCGGTGAGCGCCCTGACCCCGGCCGACCGCGACCGCGGAGTCGCCCTCGCCCGCGCCGCCCGCGCCGGGAACACCCTCGCGCTGCACGACCTGCTCGACCACCTCGGCCCGTACGTCGCCCGCATCTGCACGCCGATCGCCTTGGCGGACGGCCCCGACGCGACGCAGGAGGCGCTGCTGGCGGTGTTCACGTCGCTGCGCTCCCTGCGCGACCCGGAGGCCCTGTACGGGTGGGTGCGCGCGATCGCGGTCCGGGAGGCGGTGCGCACCGCCCGGCGCGCCGCCCGTGCCCGCCCGGCCGAGCTGGCCGACCTGCCCGGGCCGGGGTCCGGCGACCCCCATCTGGCCGCCGACATCGACGACGTCCTGGCCCGGCTCACGCCCGGGCAGCGGGCCGTCCTGGTGCTCCGGGACGTCGAGGGCCTGGACGAGGAGTCCGCGGCCTGCCTCCTCGGGGTCCCGGCCGGCACCGCCAAGTCCCGGCTGCACCGGGCCCGTACGAGCTTCCGGAAGGCGTGGTTCTCATGACGTACACGACGGCGGGGAGCGCCGTCCCGGCGGGCCCGGGCGCGGGCGTGGACCCGGTGGCGCGGCTTCGGATCATGGCTGCGGGGGTCCGTGGGGCCCGGGTGGTCGAACAGGTCGTTCCGGCTCCGGTGGAGGCCGTCTGGGCGGTGATGTCCGACCTGGAGGGCGAGTTCGGGCGGTTCCAGCCGGACATGCGCAGCCTGCGCGTCCTGCGGGTGGCCGGCGACCGGGTGGAGGCCCTGGCTCTCAGCAGGTACGGCTTCCGCGCCCGCCTGCGCGGGGTGGTCCGGCCGGGGTGGTGCTGGCTGCAGAGCCGCTTCCTGATCATCGGCATGGCGGCGTCCCCGGCTCCGGGCGGCGGCACCCGCGTGGCCCTGACGGGCGGCGTGCGCGTCCCGGGCAGCGCGGCCGTCGTTCCGGTGGGCACGGCACGGGAGCTGGCGGCTGCGATGGAACGGCTGCGGGAACGGGTGGCGGCGGCTTCGCCGGGGGCGGGGACGGGGACGGGGACGGAGACGGAGACGGGACGCTCGTGAGGGGCCCGGAGGCCCCTCACGATGTTCGCCCTCCGTGGCGCCGCCGCGTCAGTGGGTCAGTGGGTACGAGTGGCGGCCGGTCGCCTCGTCGATCTCACCGTGGGCCTTCTGCAACATCTGGGACGCGAGATCCATCAGCGCACGCGCGCCGGCGATCTCTTCCCCGACCCTCAGCTGCTCCGGGTCGGAGGGGTGGCGCATGGCGTAGCCGCGCGCTCTCATCTCGGAGCCGTCACCGAGCCTGACCATGGCCGCCGCAGTGGTGCGGTGGCCGTCCTCGGTGAACTCGAGCTCCACATGCCACCCGACCAGTGTGGACATGCTGCATCACCTCCAGGGGTCAACACCCTGGTTCCAGGGTGCGCCCGGGGCGGTGGGAGCGCGAGTGGGGGCAGGCGGATCTGCCGGGCGGGGGCGGGGGGCGGGGTCACCGTGGGGCGGGGTCGGGGAGTGTCCGGGGGCGTCCCGGCCGGTTCCGCACGTCGCAGCGTCCGACGGCCGTCTGGGGCTGATGGAGTGCATTGCCGGGCAATGGTCGGGAGCGGAAAATGTAGCCGAGTGGTATGCCTCAGGAAGGAGCTTCCGATGGCATGGCGAATCGAGGGGACGTATTTCGAGAACTGCAGTTGCAACATGGTGTGCCCCTGCGCTACCTCCGGCTTCTCGGCTCCTGCGGACTACGACCGCTGTCAGGTGGTCCTTGCCTTCCACATCGCTTCCGGTCAGGTCGATGACGTCGACGTGAGCGGCCTGAAGGTCGCCGTGGTGGCCGACACCCCACCGCTCATGAGCGAGGGCAACTGGCGCATGGGCATGTTCATGGACGAGACGGCCTCGCCGGAGCAAGCCGAGGCGCTCGGTGCGGTCTTCTCCGGTCAGCGAGGCGGCCCGATGGAGGCGCTCGCCCCGATGGTCGGCGAGATGCTCGGGTTGGAGACCGCCCGGATCGAATACGTCGATGACGGCCGACGGCACCAGGTGAGGATCGGTGAAGCGATCGACATGGAGGTCGAGGACTTCGTCTCCCATCTGGACGCGACCGGAAAGGGCGTCAGAGTGAGCGGGGTGGGCTTCCCTGCGGACACCCTCGCGGCCGGGGTCGCGACCAGGTCACGGGTGAACGCCTTCGGTCTCGCATTCGAGAACGAAGGAAAGAACGCCTTCTCTGCGCCGTTCTCCTGGGCGGCCTGAAGGTCGCCGCCCCTCGCTCGGCGGGCCGTCGAGCGAGCTGGGGGCCCGGCGTCGACTGGTCAGTCGTCGAGGAGGAAAGACAGGACGGTCACCACGGCGATGGCGGCCTCGCGGTCGCGGCCTTCGGGCTGTTCCTGTCCCGCCACTACCTCGGGCTCGGCATGGGCGGCATGGAGCGGGTCGCGGTGTTTCCGCTCCTGGTGTGGGCGTTCGCCAACCGTCCGCCGCTGACGGCGCCTGACGGCGCCCCGGGCGTCAGCCCGGGAAGCCGAGGGCCAGGGCGGCGATCACCGGGGCCATGTACACGAGCGGGAACGGGGTGTGGGCGTACGCGCGGGCCCGTACGACGGTGATGACCGCGCCGGCGAAGTACGCGATGAGCCCGACCGCGGCGAGCAGGCCGATGACCGGCACGGCCAGGCCGACCAGCAGGCCGACGGCGCCGGCGGCCTTGGCCAGGCCGAGCAGGTTCCAGATCTTCCGGGGGACCCCGTATTCGGCCAGGGGCTCGACGACGTACTTGGCCTTGGCGAAGATCGAGGCCCCCGAGAAGCCGGCCATGACAGCGGCGACGACGGTGACGACGGTGGCGGTGGTGGTCATGGGATGTGCTCCTCTGCGGGTCCGTTGTGCGCTTTCAGTGGGTTGACCCGCCGCACCGCACGTGTGTGACGGTTCGCCGAAAAGTTTTTTCGGCGAACCGTCACCGAGCCCTGCCACCGAGCTGACGAAGTCGTCCGCCGCCCCGTGAGCCCTCCCCGCATCCCGCCTACCGTGCATCCCATGGGCACAGCGACAGCGCCGGCGACGCGGCGAGACCGGCACGGCCCTGGAGGGCGTTCCCGCCCCACCCTGCTCCTCGCGCTGGCTCGCCTGATCAGCCTGGCCGCCTGGGCCGTCCTGCGCTGCTGGCGCGCCGGCGCCCCCCGGCCCGACACCGCCCGCATCTGGCCCCTGCGCTAGTCGGCACGGGACCGTGCCGGACCGCATACCTCAGGCCCACACCGCCTTGACCACGGCGTGGCCTGCCGAAGCCGGCCGCCCGTAGAGCCCTCGCAGGCTCCGGTGAATACGTGACGGCCCTGACAGCCGAACGCCCCGTTTCTCGCTCCCTGTTACCCCGCCCCCCCTACCTGCCCCCCCCCCACTCCTCACCCCCGCACCCCCGACATACAGAATGATCCACATGTCGATAGCAAATACCCCGAAAACGGCAACGCTCGACGATGCACCGCTCATCAGCGGCAGCCTGGCCCGCGCCTTCGGCGACGACCCGATGATGCGCTGGTTCTTCCCCGACGCGGCCTCGCGCGAGGCGACGCTCACCCGCTACTTCAGCACCCTCTTCACCCGCCAGTACGGCCTGCACGGCGTCTGCGAGCGCACCGAGGCCTCGGCCGCGTTCTGGGTGCCGCCGGAGGCGCAGGCCAAGGCGGTGCCCGACGCCGAGACCATCCAGGAGCTGATGGACATCCTCGGCGACCGCGCCCCGCTGTTCCGGGACGCCGTCGGGGAGGCCGCCCAGCACACGCCCCAGGAGCCCCACTGGTACCTGGCGTTGATCGGCGCCGACCCGGCCGCCCAGGGTCAGGGCCACGGCGCGGCCCTGCTGCGCTCGGGCCTGGCCAAGGCCGACGCGGCGGGGCTCCCGGCGTACCTGGAGTCCTCCAAGCCGGAGAACCTGCCCTTCTACGAGCACTTCGGCTTCGCCGTGCGCGAGGAGGTGCAGCTCCCGGGCGGCGGCCCGGTCCTGTGGGGCATGTGGCGCGAGCCGCACCGCCCGGCCGACGCGGCCTGAGCCGCGCAGACCAGACCCGGCGCCCGCCCCGGGCCCAGTACCGGCTTCGAGCAGCGCAGTCCGCCCGCCGGCCCGGCGTGACGACCAGGGCGGCGGGCGGCATCACCCGCCCGCGCTCCGGCGCGTCACGCCACGTCGTGGCGGACCCCTCGCTCATCCCACCAGCCGGTGACCTCGGGCCTGACCGGCGGGAGGGCCCACGGTTCGAAGGTGCCGTCACAGAGCTCGGCCAGGAACTGCACCATCCCGCCGTCGTAGTGCCACCAGGGCCCGTTGCGCGAGCAGACGGTGACCGGCCACTCCTCCGGGCCGCCTGCCCCGGTACTCCACAAGAAGTCGTCCCCCTCCATGGACGCTCCCCAGGAGAGCAGATTCCTCGGCTCCACCTCCGGCGGGACCAGTCCGCCATCGGCATAGGAGACCCACCGCTCCCGCTCCTCACACGCCATGCGGGCCCAGTCGGTCTCCTCCTGCGGCCCGGGGAGGAAGACGCCCAGGAAGTCGTCGAGTTCGAAGGCGGGGTACAGCTCGCAAAGACGCTTGTAATCGGCAGGCAGGGCGACGCCGAGCGCCTCGGCCGCGGTCCAGTCGTACGCGGCGGGCTCACCCCGCCGGTGCTCCACCAGCCCCGGTACCGCCCGCTCCAACACGGCGATCGCCTCGTCCGGGTCGAGGATCCGGCGCACCGGCTTCTGGATGCCTATGAGCTGCTCAGTCATGGCTGCACCCTGCCAGTTACCTCGGGCACATCCCCCATCGCCGGGGGCAGGCTCGCGCGCAGCCGCCCCCGCAGGCTGTCCAGCAGGACCCGCGCCGCCGGGCTCGCCGGGCCGGTGGAGCGCCAGGCGAGGGCGATCCGGGCGCGGATGCCCGGCCGGACGATGGTCAGGGCGCGCAGGGGCCCGTCGAAGGCCGGGCCGGCCCCGGCCGCGCCTTCCCCAGCGCTCCCGCCCCCGCCCTCCCCCGCCGGCAGCACCGCCACACCCAGCCCCCGGGCCGCCAGCTGCGCCAGCACCTGCGGCGCGGCCGCCTCGAAGGCCACCCGCGGCCGGAAGCCGGCCTCCCCGCAGGCACGCTCCAGCGCCGCCCGGACCCCCGTCCCCCGCGGCAGGCAGATCAGCGCCCGGTCGCGCAGCTCCGCCAGCGGCACCTCCGTACGCTCCGCACCGCCGCCCCGGTCGAAGAGCGGGTCCCCCGCCGCCGCGACGGCCGCCAGCGGCACGTCGATCACCGTCTCGAAGCTCAGCCCGGGCGGCGCCGCCTCCTCGGTCGGCCCGAGGAGCGCGATGTCGAGCTCCCCGGCCAGCAGCGCGGCCTGCATCCGCTCCGACGCGTCCTCGGTGAGGGCGATCTCCAGCGCCGGATGCGCCTCGTGGAAGTCCGCCAGGAAGGAAGCGATGTCGAAGGCGTGCCCCGTGGCCCCGGAGACCAGCCCCAGCGAGACCCGCCCGCGCAGCAGCCCGGTGTACGCGTCGGCCGTTTCCCGCACCGCGTCCGCGGCGGCCAGCGCCGCCCGCGCGTACGGCAGCACCGCCCGGCCCGTCTCGGTCAGGGTCACCGACCGGTGCGAACGGTCGAGCAGCGGCTGCCCCAACTCCTTCTCCAACTGCCGTATCTGAGCGCTCAGACCCGGCTGGGCCAGGTGCAGCCGTGCGGCGGCCCGCGTGAAGCCGCCCTCCTCGACCACGGTGACGAAATAGCGCAGCTGCCGGAGTTCCATAACTGCCGATGCTAGATGGCAGCAGAACCATCTATTGGCCATATGGATCAGCGGCCCGCAGGCTTGATCACATGCAGATCAAGGCCGCCATAGCCGCCGAACGCCGCGAGCTGGCCGACCTCTTCGACGCCCTCCCGGCCGACGACTGGAACGCCCCCAGCCTGTGCGCGGGCTGGACCGTCCGCGAGGTCGTCGCCCACATGTCGATGGGCTTCCGGCTCTCCCTCCCCGCCACCCTGGGCGAACTGCTCAAGGCCCGCGGCAGCCTCCACCGCATGACCGACCGCGTCGCCCGCCGCGACGCCGCCGCCCACTCCACCGCCGAGCTCAGCGCCTTCCTCCGCGACCACGCCCACCACCCGTGGACCCCGCCGGTCGGCGGGCTCCCGGCCGCCCTCGGCCACGACGTGGTCCACGGCCTGGACGTCACCACCGCCCTCGGGCTCGACCGCCGCGTCCCGGCCGACCGGCTGCGCATCCTGCTCGACGCGATCCGGCCCCGCGGCCTGAGGTTCTTCGGCGTGGACCTCACCGGCGTACGGCTGTGCGCCGAGGACATGGACTGGTCGTACGGGGCCGGGGCGGCGCCCGTGTACGGAGCCGCCCAGGACCTCCTGCTGCTCGCCTTCGGCCGCCGTCTGCCGCCAGGCCGCCTCGGCGGCGCCGCGGCCGGCCGCTTCACCGGGCGGTGACGGCCGTGCGCTCCCGCCCCCGACCCCTCCTGGGCCTCGCCCTCTTCTCCACCGGCCTGCTGGCCGGCGCCTTCGGCTACGGCGCCGCCAACCTGGTCCCGACCTTCAACGCGGTGCCGATCGAGATGCGGCTCGACTTCCACGCCGAGCTGATGAAGATGAACGGCATCACCATGCAGGCCACCATGGCGGCCTCGGCCCTGAGCTCCCTCGCCCTGGCCGCCTCGGTACGCGGCCGGGCGCGCCGCCTGGCCGGGGCGGCCGGGCTGCTGGCGGTGGCCTCGTTCCTGATCACGCGGTTCGGGAACGTCCCGATCAACGGCCGCATCAAGCAGTGGGCCGCCACCTCGCCGCCGCCCGGTTACGCGGAGGTCCTGCGCCGCTGGGAGCTCTTCAACGACGCCCGCACCGCCACCGCCGCCCTCGCCTTCGGGCTGCTCATCGCCCTCGCGCTCGGGCGGTCATCCGGCGAACTCGCACCACACCACCTTTCCCGGTACGCGCAGCCCGACGCCCCAGCGGTCGGCGACCGCCGCCACCAGTAGCAGCCCCCGGCCGCCGGGCGCGTCCGCGTCTCGGCTCTCGATGCGCGGCCGGCCGCCCCCGCTGTCGTGCACCTCGATCCGGACCGCCCCGTCGAAACGGAGCAGCCGCAGCAGGTAGCCGCGGCCGGGCGGTACGCCGTGGAGCAGGGCGTTGGTGGCCAGCTCGCTCACGCAGAGCGACATGTCATCGAGGCGTGATGTGACACCCCACGCGTGCAGTGTCACCGCCGTGAACTCCCTGGCTGACGCCACCGTTTGGCGACTTCGGGGGTAGAGGCGCTCCCGCAGCAGGGCGGGTTGAATATCGAGATTCACGGCGCGATCGTCGCGGTGCGTGATTAACGTGAGGGAGTCGACCCACTCGTACTCTCCACTCAGTACGGGTTGGTACGGCTATCTCTCGTGCTCAGGTGGGGAGTTCGGATTCATGCCACCAAGGAAGCGGCCTCGGCCCAACGCGACAGCAATGAAGATGGTCGGCGACCAAGTCGCCACCGGTCGCACCGCCAAAGGACTGACACAGCGCGCACTCGCCGAAAAGGCCATCGTGGACATCGAGACGCTGGCCTCGATCGAGCAGGGCAGACGAGTCCTGATGCCGGACGTCGCCGAGCGCCTCGACCGGATCCTGGGCCTGCCGGGCCTGCTGACCGTCGCCGCCAACCGGCTGCCGGAGGTCGACATGATCCCGGCCTGGGCAGAGGAGTACATGGAACGGGAGGCCGAGGCGCTGGCCCTCTCCTGGTTCGACACCTTGGCCGTGCCCGGACTGCTCCAGACAGAGGAGTACGCGCGCGCTGTGCTCAGCTGCCGCGTGCCGTTCATCGGCGAGGAAAAGATCGAGCTCCAGACTGCCCGCCGCATGAAACGTCAGGAGATCTTGCGCCGCCCGATCCCGCCCACGCTCAGCTTCGTGATCTGCGAAGGGGCACTTCGCGACCGGATCGGCGGAGACGCGGTGTACCGGGAGCAGCTTCGGCACCTGAGGGCCTGCGCCGACCGCCCGGCCATCTCCATCCAGGTACTGCCACTCGGCATCACCGCACACGCGGGCCTCGATGGCCCGTTCACCTTGCTGGAAACACCCGAGCACCAGCTCCTCGCGTACTCGGAGACCCAACGCGGCAGCATCCTCGTACGTGACCCGAACGAGGTCAGCATCCTCTCGCAGAAGTATGCGATGCTGCGGTCACAGGCCCTCAACTTCGTCGAGACGAAGGACCTGTTGGACCGGTTGCTAGGAGAGCTATGAGCACCGCACTGAAGTGGTTCAAGTCCAGCTACAGCGGCAGCGAGGGCGGCCAGTGCCTGGAAGTGGCCATTGCCTGGCGGAAGTCGTCCCACAGCGGCAGCGAAGGCGGCAACTGCGTCGAAGCGGCCGTCTGCCCCACCGACAGGATCCACGTCCGCGATTCCAAGGTCCCCAACGGCCCCACCCTCACCCTCGCGCCCGCCAGCTGGGCGCGGCTGACCGGCTGGGTCGGCGCCTAGGCACCACGCGCCAGACCCCGCCTGACCAGGGCCGCCACCCCACCCGGGGGCGGCCCTTCCCCATGCCCGGCTCCGCCACCCAGGTGATTCTGTCGGGGATCTTGATGAATTCCCGTGACGCGATCCCCGGCGCCCCGGGGCCGTCCCCGCCGCGGTGCCACAGTCCTCTCGCACACAGCGCAGGCAGCGCCGGAAGGAGAGGGATGAGCAGAGCCAGACACCAGGTGGGCGGCGCATGGTGAGCCCCCGGAGCCAACGTCGACACCCCCACCCGCGGCGCCTCCTGGCCGCCCTCAGCAGCATGCTCCTGGTGCTGTCGGCCTTCGTTGGCGTCTCGGCCCTCGCGGCCCTCGGGGTCGTAGGAGCCGCCACCCCCGCCCACGCCGGTACCGACCGCGGGCTCGGGAACGTCGGGAACGAGCCGCACAACGCCACCGTGAACCCCCGGCGGCCGAGCCAGGTCGCGGTGATGCAGGGATGCACCGTCCGCATCGACCTGAACTACGGCAAGGACGGCTTCCCGATCAGGCGGAACTCGACCCTCCCGTGCAGCGGTGACCCGTCCCTCGCCTTCGACTCGCAGGGCCGGCTGTTCGTCGCCCACCTCTCGACGAACTTCAACACCGCCCCCCGCTTCGGCGTGGGCGTCGGCCGCATCAACGACACCACCACCCCCGGCACCCAGACGTACACCGCGACCCAGGTCAGCGGGAACAGCACCTCCAACCACGACAAGCCGTGGCTGGTGGCCGACGCCAACCCCGCCAGCCCCTACCGGGACAACCTGTACCTGGTCTGGACGCACCTCGCGTCCCCCTGGCAGGTGCAGTTCTCCCGCCTCACCAGCGGCGCGATGGCCTGGTCCGCGCCCGCCGGGGTCTCCGCGGCCGGTGAGGGCAACGTGTGGCCCTCGCACGCCGCCGTCGGGCCGAACGGCGACCTGTACGTGGCGTACCACGCCAACCTCTGCAACGAGGGCGCCGACGGCAACGCCAACCAGGGCTCGGTCCAGCTGCTGCGCGACGGCTCCGGCGGGGCGAACCTCGCGGCCGGCACCGTCGAGCAGAAGACGGCCGCGTTCGCCAACGGCCAGGCCACGGTCACCTGCAACGTGCAGGACACCCCGGGCGGCGACGTCCCCGGCACCGACTTCTGGCTCCAGGGCAGCATGCAGCCGTGGATCCTGCCGGACCCGGCCCGCCCGGGCAACGTGTACGTGGTCTCCAACGACGACCCGAACAACAGCTTCGGCAACGGCGACGACGCCGACGTCGTCATCGCCCGCTCCACGGACAACGGCCAGACCTTCACCCGCGGCCGCGTGGACCACGGGCCGGGCCAGACCTTCGCCGTGATGCCGACCGCGCACATCGACCAGGACGGCAACGCCGTCGTCACCTGGTACGACAACCGCTCCGGCCGCACCAACAACGGCACCGGCCCCAACGGCAGCAACGACTTCCTGCTGGAGCTGTACGGGTCCGCCAGCCGGGACGGCGGCCAGACCTGGTCGCCGGACTTCCGGGTCGGCGACGCCCCGTTCGACCCGGACCTGAACGCCCCCTGCCGGTTCTCCTGCGCCACCGGATCGACGAACCAGACCCTGCGGATCGGCGAGTACAACGGCCTGTGGACGGTCGACGGGATCGGCTACGCGACCTGGACCGGCAACACCACCCCGCCCACCGCGACCGCTCCGGCGCAGGGCGCGCAGACCACGTACTTCGACGTGTTCTCCACCCTCGGGGCCTTCCCCGACGCCCTGGAGCCCAACGAGTCCACCGACACGGCGGTGGCCGCGGACCTCGGCTCGGACGACCGGTTCAACCGGGCCAAGCTGACCCTGCACTCGGCCACCGACGTGGACTTCTTCCGGATCGAGCCGCGCCACACCGGGCACGTCACCGCCGAGGTCGCATTCAACGAGGTGGTCTCCGGACTGGTCGTGCGCGCGTACGACAAGTACGGCACCAAGGTGGCGACCGGGACGCCCGCGACCGTCCGCGCCGGCAGCTCCACGAGCCGGCTGGCGATCCCGGTCGTGCAGGACGAGCCGTACTTCCTCGCGGTCAGCGACAGCGGCGTGGCCGACCCGACGCGGCCGGGCGACGCCGCGCCGACCGCCCCGCCGCAGGCCGTGTACGACCTGGCCGTGGCGAACCGGGCGGCGCCCGAGCCGTTCGGCCTTGACCTCAAGCGGGAGTCGGACTCGGGCCGCTTCGACAACGACGACGTCACCCGCATCGCCGGACCGGACCTGTTCCTGCGCGTGGACGACGCCGAGCTGCGCGCCGCCGGCATCGCGCTGTCCCCGCAGAACTCCACGGCGACCCTCGCGGACGACGCGCCGGGCTTCAAGGTGGCCGTGGAGCGCGACGGGCAGCGCGTCGGCTTCGCCCAGCCGGTGGACCCGGTGGCGCGGCCGGGCCTGTACCAGATCCACCTGGACCCGGTCCTGACGGAGGGCGAGAACCTGATCACCGCCGAGGTGGTCGTGGTGGATCCGTCGGACGACCCGGGCGCCCCCGGCACCGGCCACACCGTCGGCTCGGGCCCGGAGAGCGCGCACCGCCTGCTCGTCCAGCTCGACACGACCGCCCCGGCCGCGCCGACCGCCGCGCCGGACCTGCTGGCGTCGAGCGACTCCGGCGGCAACGACATCGACGACATCACCACCGTCGACAAGCCCGCCTTCCAGGGCTTCGGGGTCGAGCCGAACGCCCTCGTACGGCTGCTGGCCACCCCGGCCAAGGGCAGCGCGGCCGTGGTCGGCAAGGACACCGCCACCCCCGAGGGCGACTACGAGGTCGTCAGCGCGGCCCTGCGCGACGGCAGGTACGGCTTCGCGGTGCGGCTGGAGGACCTGGCGGGCAACGTGAGCGAACCCTCCCCCTCCCTGAAGGTCACCATCGCCAAGCACGCCCTGCACCTCACGGGCGCCTCGTCGGACGTGCTGGTGGACATCGCGGCGGGCCGGGTGACCGGCTACCCGGGCGTCCCGGGCGGCTACGTCGGCATCCTCGGCATTCCGCTGGTGGACCTCGATGCGAACGGGCACGGCGTGGCCGTGCGCGGCGGGGCCCGCGACGACCACCTGACCTTCACCCCGACGGGCGTGGACAGCGGCCGGCTGACGCGTACGAGCTACGCGCAGACCCTCGCCTTCTCGCACGTCAAGGGCGATGTGGCGGTCAACACCGACGCCGGTGACGACGAGGTGACCCTCGTGGGCACCAACCGGGGCGACGTGATCCGGGGCGTGGTGGACACCTTCACCACGCTGCGGGTGGAGGCGCTGCCGCTGGGCGTGCGCGGCCCCGCGAAGCTCCGGGCGCTGCTGGGCCTGCGCGTGACGACGGGGCAGACCGAGCGGATCGGGATCCTGGCCCGCGGCGGGCGGGACCGGGTGGACATCACCGTCGACGACGCGGTCAGCGCCCAGCTGGCCGTCGACGGCGGCCCGCCGACCGGGGTCGAGGCCGCGAAGGGCGACGAACTGGTCCTGCGGAGCGGCTCGCCGAACGCGGAGATGCACGAGCAGCGGGCCGAGAAGGCGGGCACGGGCTCGGCGCTCGTCGCGTACCCGTCGTCCACGCAAGCGCAGACGAGCATCGACTTCACGGACATCGAGGACCTCAAGCTCGACCCGGACCGCCCGCAGGGCAAGGAGGACAAGACGGCGACAGCCAAGACGGCCAACGCCAAGACCGTTCAGGCCGACAAGGCCGCCGCGGCGCCTGCGAAGCCGTAGGCGAGCGTTCGCACGGGAAGCCTCCGCCTCCTCCCCCGGGGGAGGCGGGGGCTTCCGCATGCACTCCCGCCATTGTGGCCTGCCAAGGCGCCGACAGTGGAGCGAATTTCTAGAAAATTATTCAAAATCATTCCGGCTTGAGCGCACGCCAGATCACGTCCGGCAGGAGCCGCTCCGCCTGGTCGAGGTCCAGCTCGTACGTGCTGGACAGCCAGCGCCGGGCCGCCTCCGTCACCGGCCCCATGACCATGACCTCGACCAGGGGCCCGGGCAGCGGGACGATCTCGCCCTTCGCCATCCGCGCGCCCATCCAGCCGATGATCGCGGCCAGTTGCTCCTCCTTGGCCGCGCGGATCTCCTCGGCGTGCACGGCGAGGTAGCCGGAGTACGCCGAGGCGTGCAGGAAGAGCGCGGCGTCCCGCTCCTCCCGGGTGAACTTCAGGTAGGCGCCCACCAGCGCCTTCACCCCGGTACGGGCGGTGCGGGCCCGCGTGACGGCGGCCGTCAGCTCCGCGAAGAGCCGCCCCATGCACCGCGTGTACAGGGCGGCCGCCAGCCCGTCGAAGCTGCCGAAGTGGTGGTAGAGGCTCCCGAGGCTCACGCCGCTGGCAGCGGTGACGGCGTTGACGGTGAAGCCCTGTTGGCCGGATGCGGCGTACACGCGCAGGGCGGTGGCCAGGAGGAGTTCCACGGTGGCCTCGCCACGCTGCTGCTTCGCCATGCGGTCAGCGTAGAGCAGCACGAACCCGGCGGAACCGGCCGCTCCCGGCCGCGCCCCGGCCGCGTCCGGTCAAGGGGGGTGCTAGCGGGCCCGGTTGAGCCAGCCGGCGACCTCGGTGGCCCAGTACGTGAGGATGGTGTCCGCGCCGGCCCGCCGGATGCCGGTCAGCGTCTCCAGGATGGCCCGGTCCCGCTCCACCCAGCCCTTCTCCGCGGCCGCCTCGATCATCGCGTACTCGCCGGAGATCTGGTACGCGGCCACCGGCACGTCCACGGCCTGCGCGACCCGGTAGAGGATGTCCAGGTAGGGGCCGGCCGGCTTGACCATCACCATGTCGGCGCCCTCCTCCAGGTCGAGCGCCAGCTCGCGCAGCGACTCACGGGCGTTCGCCGGGTCCTGCTGGTACGTCTTGCGGTCGCCCTGGAGGCTGGAGGCGACGGCCTCGCGGAACGGCCCGTAGAACGCGGACGAATACTTCGCCGTGTAGGCGAGGATGGACACGTCCTCGTGCCCGGTCTCGTCGAGCGCGTCACGGATGACGCCGACCTGGCCGTCCATCATGCCGCTGGGGCCGACCACGTGGACGCCCGCGTCGGCCTGGACCTGGGCCATCTCGGCGTACCGCTCGAGGGTGGCGTCGTTGTCGACGCGCCCCTGCGCGTCGAGCACGCCACAGTGGCCGTGGTCGGTGTACTCGTCCAGACACAGGTCGGACATGATGACGAGGTCGTCGCCGACCTCCGCCTTCACGTCGCGGATGGCGACCTGCAGGATCCCGTCGGGCTCGGTGCCGGCCGTGCCGAGCGCGTCCTTGTTCTCGTCGGCCGGGACGCCGAACAGCATGATGCCGGCCACGCCCGCCTCGACGGCCTCCACGGCGGCCTTGCGGAGCGTGTCGCGGGTGTGCTGGACCACGCCCGGCATGGCCGAGATCGCCAGCGGCTCGGAGATCCCTTCCCGGACGAACGCCGGGAGGATCAGGTCCGAGGGGTGCAGCCGGGTCTCCGCGACCATCCGCCGCATGGCCGGGGTGGTGCGCAGCCGGCGGGGCCGCGAGCCGGGGAAGGATCCGTACGCGCTCATCTTTGGTCGCCTCTTCTCGACAGCAGTCCCCCCAGCCTAGGCCCTGGCCGGGCCCCAACCGGGAGCCGCCTGCACCCCGCCTCACTCGCCGGCGGGGCTCCACATCTCGGCTCCCGTCCCGCAGGCCCGCCACCATGCGAAGCCGGGTCCGGCAACTCCAGCCCCGCCGGCGTTTGAGGCGCGGGGTCTGGGGCGGAGCCCCAAGGAACCCTGCTCCGCCGGGCACCGGGCTCCGCCCGGACCCGCACCTCAAACGCGGCGAGGCTGAAATGGCCCACCCACCCCCCGCTTCGGGAGCGGGGGGTGGGGCTGAGATCGGCCCCGCTTCGCAAGCGGGGGCAAGGCCGGGGCCGGATCAGGTGGTGCGGCGGCGGCGGGCGCCCGGGCGGCGTTCGCTCGGGCGGGAGACCGACTCGCCGGCCTCCTTCGCGGCCTCGCGACGGGCCGCGCCGTACTCGGCCAGGGCCTCCGCGAGCTTGCTCACGCTCGGCTCGGGGGACAGGACGTCCACGCGGAGGCCGTGCTCCTCCGCCGTCTTGGCCGTGGCCGGGCCGATGCACGCGATCACCGTGACATTGTGCGGCTTGCCCGCGATGCCGACCAGGTTCCGGACCGTCGAGCTCGACGTGAACAGCACCGCGTCGAAGCCGCCGCCCTTGATCGCCTCGCGCGTGTCCGCCGGCGGCGGCGACGCCCGCACGGTCCGGTAGGCCGTGACGTCGTCGACCTCCCAGCCGAGCTCTATCAGGCCCGCGACCAGCGTCTCCGTCGCGATGTCGGCGCGCGGCAGGAAGACGCGGTCGATCGGGTCGAAGACCGGGTCGTACGGCGGCCAGTCCTCCAGCAGCCCGGCCGCGGACTGCTCACCGCTCGGGACGAGGTCCGGCTTCACGCCGAACTCCACCAGTGCCGCCGCCGTCTGCTCGCCCACCGCGGCGACCTTGATGCCCGCGAAGGCGCGGGCGTCGAGCCCGTACTCCTCGAACTTCTCGCGCACCGCCTTGACCGCGTTGACGGAGGTGAAGGCGATCCACTCGTACCGGCCCGTCACCAGGCCCTTGACCGCGCGCTCCATCTGCTGCGGCGTGCGCGGCGGCTCCACGGCGATGGTCGGCACCTCGTGCGGGACCGCGCCGTAGGAGCGCAGCTGGTCGGAGAGCGAGGCGGCCTGCTCCTTGGTGCGCGGCACGAGCACCCGCCACCCGAACAGCGGCTTCGACTCGAACCAGGCCAGCTCCTCGCGCCGCCCGGCCGCGGCCCCCTGCTCGCCGACCACGGCTATGACGGGGCGGGCGCCCTCGGGCGAGGGCAGGACCTTGCCCTGCTTGAAGACCTGGGCGATCGTCCCGAGCGTCGCGTTCCACGTGCGCTGCCGCGTCGTGGTACCGGCGACGGTCACCGTCAGCGGGGTGTCGGCGGCGCGCCCGGCCGCGACGAGCTCCGCGCACGCGCCCGGCACGGTCTCCAGCGTGGCGGAGACGACCACGACGCCCGTGCTCGCGCCGACCTCGCTCCAGCACCGTGCCGAAGCGGTCCGCGCGTCGACGAACCGGACGTCCGCGCCCTGCTCGCCGCGCAGCGGCACACCCGCGTACGCGGGCACGCCGACGGCGGTCGCGACACCCGGCACCACCTCGAAGGGGATGCCCTCGTTCGCGCAGACGAGCATCTCGGAGGCGGCGTTGCCGTCGAGCCCGGGGTCGCCGGTGACGGCACGCACGACCCGCCTGCCGGACCGCGCGGCCTCCATGACAAGATTGCTCGCATCCCGGATCACCGGAAGACCGGCGGCCGCTGACGCCTCGTCAGCGATCGTCAGCTGCGGCGTGTCCACTCCCGCACGCGCGTGCGTGCGTACGACCTCGAGCACCTCGGGCTCCGCGATCAGTACGTCCGCGGCGGCGAGCGCCTCGACGGCCCGCAGCGTCAGCAGACCCGGGTCACCGGGGCCGGCACCGAGGAAGGTGACGTGCCCGTGCCCGGTGGCGGCGACCGGAAGAGCGGAGGTGGTGGTCGGACGTGAGGGGTTCAAAGCGATCGCTCCCCCATCAGACCGGCCGCGCCCTTGGCCAGCATCTCGTCCGCGAGTTCGCGGCCGAGCGCCATGGCCTCGTCGTACGACTGGGGCACGGGACCGGTGGTGGACAGCTGCACGAGCGTCGCGCCGTCGAGGGTTCCGACGACGCCGCGCAGGCGCATTTCATTGACAGTCTGGCCGTCGGCCAGAAGATCGGCGAGCGCGCCCACGGGCGCACTGCAGCCGGCCTCCAGGGCGGCGAGCAGGGACCGCTCGGCGGTCACGGCGGCCCGGGTGTGCGGGTCGTCGAGCTGCCCGAGCGCCGCGACGAGGTCTTCGTCGGAGGCGGGGCACTCGACGGCCAGGGCGCCCTGGCCGGGAGCGGGCAGCACGTTGTCGACCGACAGGTGGTCGGTGACCTCGTCGCTGCGGCCGATCCGGTTCAGTCCGGCGGCGGCGAGCACGACGGCGTCGAGTTCGCCGTCGCGCACGTAGCCGATCCGGGTGTCGACGTTCCCCCGGATGGCGACGGTCTCGATGCGCTTGCCGAGGGCGCGCGCGTAGTGGTGCAGCTGCGCCGTGCGGCGCGGCGAACCGGTGCCGATGCGGGCGCCGTCGGGCAGCTGCTCGAAGGTCAGGCCGTCGCGGGCGACGAGCGCGTCGCGCGGGTCCTCGCGCAGCGGCATGGCCGCGATCACGAGCTCCTCGGGCTGCGCGGTCGGCAGGTCCTTCAGCGAGTGCACGGCGAAGTCGACCTCGCCGCGCAGCAGCGCCTCGCGCAGGGCGGTGACGAACACGCCGGTGCCGCCGATCTGCGCGAGGTTCTCGCGGGAGACGTCGCCGTAGGTGGTGATCTCCACGAGCTCGACGGGCCGGCCGGTGACGGCGCGGACCGCTTCGGCGACGTGCCCGGACTGGGACATCGCCAGCTTGCTGCGCCGCGTGCCGAGCCGGAGGGGCTGGTCGGAACGTGAATTCATGAGGCCCGTCCTGGGTCGTGGTCCTGGTCGGCCCGGCTGACGGAGGCCACCGTCTGCGGGTCGAGGTCGAAGAGTTCGCGCAGCGCCTCGGCGTAGCCGGCGCCGCCGGGCTCGCTGGCGAGCTGCTTGACGCGCACGGTGGGCGCGTGGAGCAGCTTGTCCACCACGCGCCGTACGGTCTGGGTGACCTCGGCGCGCTGCCGCTGGTCGAGTTCGGGCAGGCGGCCGTCGAGGCGGGCGACCTCCATGGCGACGACCTCGGCGGCCATCGCGCGCAGGGCGACGACGGTCGGCGTGATGTGGGCGGCGCGCTGGGCGGCGCCGAAGGCGGCCACCTCGTCGGCGACTATGCCGCGGACGGCGTCCACGTCGGCGGCCATCGGCGCGTCGGCGGAGGCCTCGGCGAGCGATTCGATGTCGACGAGGCGCACCCCGGGGATCCGGTGCGCGGCGGCGTCGATGTCGCGCGGCATGGCCAGGTCCAGCAGGGCCAGGCGTACGGGCGCGCCGTCGGCGCGGCCGCGGGCGCCGGCGGCGGTGTCCTTGCGGGGCTGCCGGTGGGCGGCGGCCTCGCCCTGGTCGGCCCAGGTGCCGTGCAGTTCGAGGGAGGTGGCGTCGACTCCGGTGAGCGCGGCGCGGCCCGCGGCCGCGGTGGCCGCGGAGGCCGGGACGTCGACGGGGCAGCCGTCACCGGCGGCGACGGCGGCGCTGATGGTCCGGGCGCCGCCGAGGTCGGCGAGGCGCCCGCCGGCGGCGGCGACCGCGGCGAGCCGGGCGACCACCTCGGGGTCGAGGTCGAGGGCGGGGCCGGCCGCGGGGTCGGCCGCGGCGGCTGCGGCAGCCGACTCCTCGGCGACCGCGCCGTCGACGGCCGCGGCGATCTCGTCGCCGGTGAGCACCAGTCCGGTGGCGCCCGTACAGGAGACGACGACGTCGACTCGTGTCAGCTCGTCCGCGACGCCGGCCATGGGGACGGCCCGTGCGGCCACCCCTGTGCCTGAGGCAACCAGAATCTCGACCAAACGGTCCGCGCGCTCCGCGGTCCGGTTCGCCACGACGACCTCGGCGACGCCGACGCGCGCCAGGGTGGCGGCGGCCAGTGAGGACATGGAGCCGGCGCCGATCACCAGCGCCCGCTTGCCCGCGGCCCAGGACTCCACCGGCTCGCGCCCGGCGGTCAGCTGCTCCAGGCCGAAGGTGACGAGCGACTGCCCGGCCCGGTCGATGCCGGTCTCGGAGTGCGCCCGCTTGCCGACGCGCAGGGCCTGCTGGAACAGGTCGTTGAGCAGCCGGCCGGCGGTGTGGAGCTCCTGGCCCAGGGCCAGGGTGTCCTTGATCTGGCCGAGGATCTGGCCCTCGCCGACGACCATCGAGTCCAGGCCGCAGGCCACCGAGAAGAGGTGGTGGACGGCGCGGTCCTCGTAGTGCACGTACAGATAGGGGGTGAGCTCCTCCAGGGCCACTCCGCTGTGCTGGGCCAGCAGCGTGGAGAGCTCGGCGACGCCGGCGTGGAACTTGTCCACGTCCGCGTACAGCTCGATGCGGTTGCACGTGGCGAGCACCGCCGCCTCCGTCGCCGGCTCGGCGGCGAGGGTGTCGTGCAGCAGCTTGACCTTGGCGTCCGCGGACAGGGAGGCGCGCTCCAGCACGCTGACCGGCGCGCTGCGGTGGCTCAGGCCTACGACGAGCAGGCTCATGCCGGCATCACCGCCGGGACGTCGCCCTCGGGGCCGTTCTTGCGGGGGCCGGCGGCCGGGGGCAGCACGGCGGCGGCCGGAGCCGCGCCGGCGCCCGCGCCCGCACCGGAGCCGGAGGCGGAGCCCTCGGGGGCGGCGGCCTCGCCGGAGCCCGCGGGCGCGCCGGTCTCCTCGCCGGCCTTGCGCTGCTCGTGGAAGGCCAGGATCTGCAGCTCGATCGACAGGTCGACCTTGCGCACGTCGACGCCGTCCGGGACGGACAGCACGGTCGGCGCGAAGTTCAGGATGGAGGTGACGCCCGCGGCGATCAGCCGCTCGCTGACCTGCTGGGCGGCGCCGGCCGGGGTGGCGATGACGCCGATGGAGACGCCGTTCTCCTCGATGATCTTCTCGAGGTCGTCGGTGTGCTGGACGGGCATGCCGGCGACGGGCTTGCCGGCCATGGCCGGGTCGGCGTCGATGAGGGCCGCGACGCGGAAGCCGCGGGAGGCGAAGCCGCCGTAGTTGGCGAGGGCCGCGCCGAGGTTGCCGATGCCGACAATGACGACGGGCCAGTCCTGGGTCAGGCCGAGCTCGCGGGAGATCTGGTAGACGAGGTACTCGACGTCGTAGCCGACGCCGCGGGTGCCGTAGGAGCCCAGGTAGGAGAAGTCCTTGCGGAGCTTGGCGGAGTTCACTCCGGCCGCCGCCGCGAGCTCCTCGGAGGACACCGTGGGGACCGAGCGCTCGGAGAGCGCGGTCAGGGCGCGCAAGTACAGCGGAAGCCTGGCGACGGTGGCCTCGGGGATACCTCGGCTGCGGGTCGCCGGTCGGTGAGTTCGGCCAGTTGCCACGATGCTCCTGCGGGATGAGCGGGGCTGTGGGCGGCCACTTGTCCCTGGACCGCCCCGTCGACAGCAGGCTATGTCTTTGTGAACGCGTGCACAAAGATTGTGTCCGCTTTGTCCGCGCAAAGTGATGGGGGTCACGCGGCCCGGGTGGTGGGGACGGGAACGCACAACACGCCGAACCCGTTCAAATCCCGTCGGGGGCAAAACGGTACACACTCCTCATCGATACGCCCCCGAGACCGCACAAAACGCCCATGATGGTAACCGGTCGGCGGTCAGCCCTCCAATGCCCGCCGCAGCCGGTCCGGGTTCACCCTCCAGAAGGTGTGCTGCTCGCCGTCGATCAGCACCACCGGGATCTGCTCCCAGTGCCGCCGGTAGAGCTCCTCGTCCTGCGTGATGTCCTTCTTCTCCCACGGTGTCCCGAGCTCGGCGCAGACCTCCGCGACGACCGCCTCGGCCTCCTCGCACAGGTGGCACCCCGGCTTGCCGACCAGCGTGACCATCCGCTCGCCGGGCAGCTTCTTTTCCTTACGACGCAGCAAAGGGCTCATGCCCACCATTCTCGCGCGCCGCCCCGTAACACCCAGGCACCGCAGAGTTCACGCCCCCGGCATCCCTTCGGTTCGGGAAGTCCCGAACACAGTGGCTATGCTCGCGTCATGGCCGCTCTGGGATGGCTCACCCCCCGTAGGCGCTCCGCGACCGCGCGGAGCGTGCTGGCAGGCGAGGCCTCGGCCGAGGCCGCCCGCAAGACCGCGCAGCGCCTCGAGGCACAGGCCGCGCCTCCGGCTGCGCCCACCTCCCCGGCCGCACCGGCCGAGCCGGCCGCGGCAGCCGCACCGGCGGAGCCCGCCGCACCCGCCGAGCCGGAGTTCCCGGTGGCCGGCGACGACCTCGCCGCCGCCTTCTTCGACCTCGACAACACCGTCATGCAGGGCGCGGCGATCTTCCACTTCGGCCGCGGCCTGTACAAGCGGGAGTTCTTCCGCCGCCGCGAGCTCGCCCGCTTCGCCTGGCAGCAGGCCTGGTTCCGGCTCGCCGGGGTCGAGGACCCCGAGCACATGCAGGACGCCCGCGACAGCGCCCTGTCCATCGTCAAGGGCCACAAGGTCAGCGAACTGATGGCCATCGGCGAGGAGATCTACGACGAGTACATGGCCGAGCGGATCTGGCCCGGCACCCGCGCCCTGGCCCAGGCCCACCTCGATGCCGGCCAGAAGGTCTGGCTCGTCACGGCCGCGCCCGTGGAGACGGCCACGATCATCGCGCGCCGGCTCGGCCTGACCGGGGCGCTGGGCACGGTCGCCGAGTCCGTCGACGGCGTCTACACCGGCCGCCTCGTCGGCGAGCCGCTCCACGGCCCCGCGAAGGCCGAGGCGGTGCGCGCGCTGGCGGCGGCCGAGAACCTCGACCTGGAGCGCTGCGCGGCGTACTCCGATTCGCACAACGACATTCCGATGCTGTCACTGGTCGGGCATCCCTACGCGATCAATCCCGACACAAAACTGCGCAGGCATGCCCGGGAGCACGACTGGCGGCTGCGCGACTATCGGACCGGGCGCAAGGCCGTGAAGGTGGGCGTCCCGGCGGCCGCCGGGGTCGGCGCGATCGCGGGCGGCGCGGCCGCCGCCATCGCCCTGCACCGCCGCCGCAAGTAGCTCCCGCCGTACGGCAGTCGGGCCGCCGCCTGCATCGCAGCAGGCCGGGGCCCCGGCGGCGCGCTGCGCGCCGTTCCGCGGCCGCCCCGCGGCGGACATTCCCTCAGCCTTACCCGCCGGCGCGGGAGGGCACGCACGCCTGCGCGACTCGGTCGCGAGCCACCGTGGAAGCGCCCATTCCGCGTCGCCAACCGATCAGTAAGCGATCACCAATTGCGACCGAATATGCCTTCGAGGCGCAACAGAAGTGTCGGAATCGGTGATTTGAGCAACTGGGTGTAGTGCTGCCTGTACGAAGCGTTATTCTCCTCAGACGCATGCCGCCGCCCATCTGTCGCCACGACGGGTGAACGGTCTCGCACTGCACGTGATGGAAGCTCTGCCTCTGGGAGTCCCGTGTACCCACCTGTCGGGGTTGACGCCTCGGGCCTGGCTACGCTGCGCGCAACGGTCCTCGACCACCTGCGCGGCTTCGTCCCCACCGCGTACGCCGTCCCCGCCCTCGCCGCCGGCCTCGGCCCGGCCGGTCCTTGCTATGCCCTGACCGACGGCGGGGCGACGGTGGGCAGACGCGGTCGCGCAGGCGGCGGAACCGCCACCGGCACGAGCGCACCGGCCGCGCGCCGCCCCACCGCGGACAGCGACCAGGCCCGCATGATGGACCTGGTCGAACGGGCGCAGGCCGGCGAGGCCGAGGCCTTCGGCCGGCTCTACGACCAGTACAGCGACACGGTCTACCGCTACATCTACTACCGCGTCGGCGGCAAGGCGACCGCGGAGGACCTCACCAGCGAGACCTTCCTGCGCGCCCTGCGCCGCATCTCCACCTTCACCTGGCAGGGCCGCGACTTCGGCGCCTGGCTCGTGACGATCGCCCGCAACCTGGTCGCCGACCACTTCAAGTCCAGCCGCTTCCGCCTGGAGGTGACCACGGGCGAGATGCTGGACGCCAACGAGGTGGAACGGTCCCCCGAGGACTCGGTCCTGGAGTCGCTCTCCAACGCGGCCCTGCTGGAGGCCGTGCGCAAGCTGAACCCCCAGCAGCAGGAGTGCGTGACCCTGCGCTTCCTGCAGGGGCTGTCGGTCGCCGAGACGGCCCGGGTGATGGGCAAGAACGAGGGCGCCATCAAGACCCTCCAGTACCGGGCGGTCCGCACCCTGGCCCGCCTGCTGCCGGAAGACGCCCGCTGAACCCCGCCCCCTGCGCACCTCCCCCGCCGCGGCCCCCGTCCCCGCCCGCCTCCTCCCGCCTCCCTGGTGCCCCCTCCCCCCACCCCTCCCGACCGCTCACCATCCACACAACCGGTGACCCCTCGATGACGCTGTGGTCCGATCATCCTTCGTCCGTAACCCAACTGCCGCGCCGCTCGTTGTGCGGGATGCAGGCTCCCTGTGGACAAGCCCTGCCCGAAGCCGCTCACTCGAAAGGGTGGATGTGCTCAAGGAAGGCAACCTTCCGGACACCTTGGGGAGTCGATCGTCATGACGAGAGGAGGTGCCGCCAGTGATCGCGAACGTGACTCCGCACCGGCGGGCGAACGCCTTCGCCCAGGCCCTGGAGGATCGGAACCCATCCGACCTTTCCGAACCGGACCCGGCGGCCGAGCAGTCCGAGGCACCTGCCGAACCTGCCGACCACGAACGGTTGTTGGCCCTGGCGAGCGTGCTCGGCGAGCTGCCGCGCCCGGAGCTGGACCCCGAGGTCAAAGTGGTGCAACGAGCCCAGCTCGTGGCCGCCATGGAGGCCATGGTGATGGAGGAGAGGGCCGGAGGCGGTGCCGCCTCGGACCCTCAGGTGCCCGAGCAGCGGGCCGGCCGCGGCGCCCACCGGGCGACCCCGCTCCGGAAATTGCGGCCCCGCTCCCGCTGGTCCAAGGGCATCGCAGCGGGCGGCCTCACCGTGGGTGTGGCCGCCGGGGCCTTCAGCGGAGTGGCCGCTGCCAGCACCGACGCCCTGCCCGGTGACACCCTCTACCCCGTCAAACGGGGCATGGAGGACCTCAAGCTCGGGCTGGCCGACGAGGACGCCGACCGCGGCGAGCTCTACCTCGACCAGGCGTCCAACCGCCTGTTCGAGGCGCGCCGGCTGATGGAGCGCGGCCGCACCGGCCACCTGGACCACGAATCGCTCACCGCGATCCGCCGCGCCCTCGACGGCATGCGGCACGACGCCGCCGAAGGCCACCGGCTGCTCCAGGCGGCGTACGAGAAGGACGGCTCGCTCGGCCCGATCCAGGCGCTGTCCACGTTCTCCCGCTCCCACCGCGACGCCTGGGGACAGCTCCGCCAGAAGCTGCCCGCCCAGCTCACCGACGTGGGCGGACAGGTCGAGTCGGTGTTCCAGGCCATAGACGATGACGTGGCGCCCCTGCAGGCCCTGCTCCCCAAGGCCCCGGAGCAGAGCCGCGGATCGGGCACGCCGGCCAAGCCGAGCGCGCCCTCCGGGACGCAGCAGTCCGCACCGGGCCAGGGCGCGCCCGCGCCCGCGGCCAGCCAGCCCCCGGCCGCACCGTCCACGTCCGGCGGCAAGCCCTCGCAGGCCCCGGGCGGCCTCCTCGGCGGCACCGGCGACCTCCTGCACCCGCCCGCGGGCCAGGACACCACGGCGCCGGCGGCTTCCCCGGGCCTGCCGGAGCCGGAGATCACCCTGCCGCCCCTGCTCCCGGGCCTCCTCCCGGGCCTCGGCCTCAAGGCGGAGGACGCCGACTAGGGCAGGGCGCAGAGGAGGTGCCCGGCCCCCGCGGGGGCCGGGCACCTCGTCGTATCCGGTCGGCCCGTCAGAAGAAGCCCGTCAGAAGAAGACGGACCTGCGCTGCACCAGCAGCTTGTAGAGGGTGTGCTGGATCTGCTCGCGCACCTCGTCCGTCAGGTTGAACATCAGCATCGGGTCCTCCGCGGCCTCCGGCGGATACCCGTCCGTCGCGATCGGCTCCCCGAACTGGATCGTCCACTTCGTCGGCAGCGGTACGGCCCCCAGCGGGCCGAGCCAGGGGAACGTCGGCGTCAGCGGGAAGTAGGGGATCCCCAGCAGCCGAGCGAGCGTCTTCGCGTTGCCGACCATCGGGTAGATCTCCTCCGCGCCGACGATCGAGCACGGCACGATCGGCGTGCCCGCCCGCAGCGCCGTCGACACGAAGCCGCCGCGCCCGAACCGCTGGAGCTTGTACCGGTCTCCGAACGGCTTCCCTATCCCCTTGAAGCCCTCCGGCATGACCCCGACCAGCTCGCCGGCCTCCAGCAGCCGCTGCGCGTCCTCCGAACAGGCCAGCGTGTGCCCGGCCTTGCGGGCCAGCTCGTTGACCACCGGCAGCATGAACACCAGGTCCGCGGCCAGCAGCCGCAGGTGCCGCTGCGCCGGGTGGTGGTCGTGGACCGCCACCTGCATCATCAGCCCGTCCAGGGGCAGCGTCCCGGAGTGGTTCGCCACGATCAGCGCCCCGCCCTCGGCCGGGATGTTCTCGATGCCCTTGACCTCGACCCGGAAGTACTTGTCGAACAGCGGCCGCAGCAAGGACATCAGGACCTGGTCCGTGAGCTCCTTGTCGTAGCCGAACTCGTCGACCTCGTACTCCCCGGTGATGCGGCGCCGCAGGAACGCCAGACCGCCCGCGATCCGCCGGTCCCAGGCGGGCCTGCCGGCGCCCGCGGCGCGGCCGCCGTCCGCGCCGTCCGCGGCCGCCTCCCGGTCCGCCTCGGCGGCCTGCTCCTCCGCGTCCGGAGCAGGCGCCGGCGCGGGCACCGCCCGCACCCTGCGCACCCCCGGGACCCGCCGGCGCGGCCGGTCCTCGTCGAACGGAATGACCTTGGCGTCCGCCACTATCGCTGCGCTCCCTCTTCGGCTCCGGCAACCCCGACGTCCAACAGCCCCGCCACCCGGTCCACGGCCCGCGCCGCCCGCTCCGGAGGCAGCAGCCCGCCGCCCCGGCCGCGCGCGAAATCGGCGAAGGTCTCCGCGGTGGTGTACATCGGCTTGAATCCCAGCACTTCCCGCATCTGCGTGGTCTCCACGACCCGCCCGTGCGTGAGAAGTCTGATCTGCTCGGGTGAGAACTCCGTCACCCCCACCGCCCGCAGCGCCGCCCCCACCCACGTCACCGCGGGCAGCACCAGCGGCACCGTCGGCCGGCCCAGTCGGCGCGCGCACTGCGAGAGCAGCAGCACGCCGTCCCCGGCGATGTTGAAGGTGCCGCTGTTGAGGGTGCCGCGGCGCGGCTCCTGCGCGGCCAGGCGCAGCACTTCGAGGACGTCCTCCTCGTGGACGAACTGCAGCCGCGGGTCGAAGCCGATCACCGTCGGCAGGACCGGCATCGAGAAGTACTCGGCGAGCGCGGAGTCCGCGTACGGGCCCAGGATGTTCGCGAAGCGCAGCACGCACACGGCCACGTCGGGCCGCCGGCGCGCGAACCCCCGTACGTACGACTCGACCTCGGCGGCGTCCTTGCCGAAGCCGCCCGGCGGCAGGGACTTCGGCTGGGTGGTCTCGGTGAAGACGGCCGGATCCCGCGGGGCGCCCCCGTACACGCTCGTACTGGACTTCACCACCAGCCGCTGGACCGTCGGCGACTTCTGGCAGGCGCCGAGGAGCTGCATCGTCCCGATGACGTTGGTCTCCTTCACGGCGCTGCCCATGCCGCCCGTCCCGGCGCTGCCTCCGGTGACGGCCAGGTGGACGACCGTGTCCACGGCGTGCTCGGCGAGCACGCGGGCGATGGAGACCTGCCTGATGTCGGTCCGCACGAACTCGGCCGATCCGAGGGGGCGCGTGGGCTCCACCGCGTCCACCGCAATCACCCGTTCGACGTCCGGGTCCCGCTGCACGCGCCGCACGAAGCGGCCCCCCAGCTGCCGGGCTGCCCCGGTCACGAGCACGACCTTCCCCACGAGCTCAGCGCCTTCCTCGTCGTCCCCCGCCTGGTCCGGCTACACCGCAGCCCCTCCACCAGAATGGTGGAGGGGCTGCGGAGAACACGTACAGCTGCCGTTTACTTCTTGTTACGACGCTGGACGCGGGTGCGCTTGAGCAGCTTGCGGTGCTTCTTCTTAGCCATCCGCTTGCGCCGCTTCTTGATAACAGAGCCCACGACTACCCTCGCTCACTTCTCGGAACATCCCCGCGCCAGCGGGGATCGGTGCGGGGCGTCTGGGCCCACACGACCTACGTCGGCCTAGCCTACCCGCCCGAGCTCCGAGCTTGTAATCCGAGTGGATCGAACGTGACCCAAAGGTGTCGCGGGCGTCAGTCTCAGGCCGACTCCACCCCCACATACGACTCTCGGAGGTACTCGTGGACCGCGTTCTCGGGGACCCGGAAGGACCGGCCCACCCGGATCGCGGGCAGATGACCGTTGTGCACCAGGCGGTACACGGTCATCTTCGACACTCGCATCACCGAGGCGACCTCCGCCACGGTCAGGAACTGAACCTCACTGAGAGGCCTCTCGCCAGCAGCCATGACACACCTTGACCTTCCGTGCATGACGGGCACCGGCTTCCCCTCCGGTTACTCCTCGTCGTCGCACGCTCACTCACCAGATTAGGGGCGTGTGATACGAGTGGGGAAGAGGAGCTACGGCCACTCCTGCGCGCCCGGCAGGCTCGCCCGGTCCAGTACATACCGTGCGAGCGGTCGGTAGTAGTCCGCCGACACCGCATCATCAAGCGGAACGGCGACCGCGATTCTCCCTTCGGCCTCCCCGACGAACAGGGCCGGGTCGTCCGTATCCCCGAGGCCGATCGCCTCCACACCAAGCTGACCTGCGCCGCAGACCCAGCCATGGTCCCCCACCACCAATTCCGGCAGCGGGCCTCCGGCGTCCGCGAGGGCCCCGAGCGCCATCCGAACCGGCAGCGGTGAATGGGAGTGCGCGCCGGTGGCACTCCCTTCAGGCCACGCGCCGGGTTCCCGCACCAGCGCGACCCCCCGTACGTAATCGAGGCAGTGCGTGCGTACCCCGAACCGGGTCGCCATGTCGACTCTTGCCCCCTGCGCCGGAGTGAGGACGACACAGCCGGCCGCTGACAGGGCCCGGGCCAAACTGGCGTAGAACTGCAGGAGACGGTGGGGGTGCCCCGTGCCGAACAACACGGGCGAACGCGCTCCGGCCGCCGCGCGCAGCCGCTCCGCGAAGGCCTGAAGGGCGGCCACCGTCCGCTCCGGATCGATCACGTCCGAGCCGCTGACCTGCCCGGGATCCCCCGAGACCCCGCACTTGTCCGCCATCAGCCCCAGCAGGCCACGCTCGTCCCATGCCCCCTCCGGCTCGAGCCCCAGCAGCACCCGCGGGTCGCGCGCCGCGAACAGCCGGTAGCTGCGCAGGCTCTCCTCCCGGGTCGTCGCGATCGGCCCGGCGAGGCGGGCGGCCAGCAGATGCGCACGCAGCGCGCCGGTGCTCAACACGCCTTCGATGCTGCCGCAACGCTTGTGCCGGATCACCGATTACGGGGAACGGCCCCACCGTTGGCGTAACGATGCTGCACCGCGCCCGCACCTCCGGGGCGACTTCGCCCCACCCGCTCTAACCGCTACGTGAGCATGCCGCGCAGCGGGAACACCGCCCGCCGGGTCGCGAGCACGGCCTGGTCGATCCGGTCGGCCGGGTCGTAACCCGCCTCCCAGTCCCGCCAGGAGACCTCCCGGCCGTCCGTCATCCGCGCCGGCGCCAGCTGCCGCGTCCGCGCGTACACCTCGTCCCGCCAGGACGCCGGCAGCGCCGACTCCGGGTCCACGGGCCGGTGCGCGGCGATGCCCACCAGGTGGCTCCACGAGCGCGGGACCACGTCCACGACCGCGTACCCGCCGCCGCCGAGCGCCAGCCACCTGCCGTCCGCGTACGTGTGGGCCAGGCGGTGGCAGGACTCCTGCACCGCCCGCTGAGCGTCCAGCGAGACCGCCAGGTGCGCGAGCGGGTCCTCGAAGTGCGTGTCCGCCCCGTGCTGGGTCACCAGCACCTGCGGCCGGAACTCCTCCAGCAGCTCGGGCACCGTGGCGTGGAACGCGCGCAGCCAGCCCTCGTCTCCGGTCCCGGCGGGCAGCGCCACGTTCACCGCCGAGCCCTCGGCAGCCGGCCCGCCCGTCTCCTGCGGCCAGCCGGTCTGCGGGAACAGGGTGCTGGGGTGCTCGTGCAGCGAGACCGTCAGCACCCTCGGGTCGTCCCAGAACGCCGCCTGCACACCGTCGCCGTGGTGCACGTCCACGTCCACGTACGCGACCCGCTCGGCGCCCAGCTCCAACAGCCGGGCCACCGCGAGGGCAGCGTCGTTGTACACGCAGAACCCGGAGGCCCCGCCCGGCATCGCGTGGTGCAGGCCGCCCGCGAAGTTCACCGCGTGCTCGGCCTCGCCCCGCCAGATCGCCTCGGCCGCCGCCACCGACTGCCCGGCGATCAGCGCGGACGCCTCGTGCATGCCGTGGAACGCCGGATCGTCCATGGTCCCCAGCCCGTACGAGCCGTCGGCGGTCCCGGGGTCCGCGGAGACCGCGCGGACCGCGGCCACGTAGTCCTCCCGGTGGACGAGCCGCAGGGTCGAGTCCCCCGCCGGCGGGGCCGCCCGCAGCTCGACCTCCCGGTCCAGCCCGAAGGCGCGCACCAGGCCCATGGTCAGCGCCAGGCGCACCGGGTCCATGGGGTGACCCGGTCCGAAGTCATAGCCCGTTACTGCCTCGTCCCACATCAACAACGCGCGGCGGCTCATGCCGCACACGGTAGCGGGCGCCGTCGCCCCCGAACGAACGGGCATGGACCAGGGTCACCAGGACCAGCGCCATCGGCACCAGCATGGCCCCCCGGTAGCTCCAGGCGTCGCCGAGCCCGCCGACGAGCGGCGAACCGACCAGGAAGCCGACGTAGTTGAAGATGTTGAGCCGGGCGACGGCCGTGTCGGAGGATCCCGGGAACAGCCGGCCCGCGGCCGCGAAGGTCTGCGGCACGATCACGCACAGCCCGAGCCCGAGCAGCGTGAACCCGGCCATGCCGGCCCACGCCCCGGGCGCGACGGCCACGACCCCGAACCCGCCGGCCGCCAGGACCGCCCCCGCGCGCACCACGGCCACGGCACCGAACCGCCGCACCCCGAGGTCGCCCACGGCCCGCCCGATCAGCGTGGTCACCATGTACAGGTTGTAGGGGACGGTCGCCAGCTGCTCGGAACTGCCGAGCACGTCCTGGAGGTACTTGGCGCTCCAGTTGGAGACGGTCGAGTCCCCGATGTACGCACACGCCATCACCAGGCACAGCGGCAGCAGCATCCGGAACCCGCCGGCGCCGAGGCCGGCGGCGTCGGCGGGAGCACCCTCCTCCCCGCGGGAGGAGACGTAGAACCGACTCCCTGCGAGGGCGAGCGGCAGCAGCAGGGCCACGGCGGGCAGGTAGGAGGCGAACAACTCCAGGCGCCAGTGGGCCCCGGCCCAGGCGGCGGAGGCACCGACGATCCCGCCGAGGCTGTACGCGGCGTGGAAGCCCAGCATGATGGACCGCCCGTACGCCTGCTGCAGGCTGACGCCGAGCATGTTCATGGAGGCGTCCAACGCCCCCACGGCCAGCCCGAACACCCCGAGCGCCGCGGCCACGTGCCACATCCGCGTGCCGGCGCCCACGCCGAGCAGCGCGAGCAGCACCACCGGCTGCGCCCACCGCAGGACGACCGCGGGCGGGACCCGCCTGACGAGGTGCTCGGTGGCGACGCTGGCCGCCCCCGCCAGTACCGGCACGGCCGCGAGGAAGGCGGGCAGCAGCCCGTCGGATATCCCGTACCGGTCCTGGATGGCGGGGATCCGCGTCACGAGCAGCGCGAAGGTCACGCCCTGCACGAAGAAGCCGAACCCCAGTGCGCCCCGCCCGCGCCGCAGCCGCAGATCGTCTGTCATGGCGGCACAGCGTAGGGCCGCCATCTACCGGTGGGTAGATGGATCACAACCCCAATTCGGCGAGCAGGCCGGGAAGTTCCTTCATGTCGTCGAACAGCGCCGTGGCCCCGGCCAGCCGCTCGGGCGGCGTCATCGCCGTGTACCCGAGCACGGTCATCCCGGCGGCGAGCGCGGCCTGCACCCCGAGGCCGCTGTCCTCGATGACGACACACCGCTCCGGCGGGGCCGCCATCACCCGGCCCGCGTGGTGGAAGAGATCCGGGGCGGGCTTCCCCTTCCGGACGTCCTCGGCACTGAAGAGGGTGGCGTCGTCGAAGAACGAATCCAGCCCGGCCACCCGGTGCCCGACCCGGATCCGCTCATGGCTCCCGGAAGAGGCCACGCAGTACCGCACACCGCGGCCGCGCAGCCCCTCCAACACCTCCCGCGCGCCGCTCACGGCATTCAACTCCCTCTCGAAGGCGGCGAACACCCGCGCCTGGAAGGCCCGGTCGAAGTCCGCGGGCAGCCGCTGCCCACTCCGCGCCAGCACGGTGTCGTGCACCCGGTGCAGTGCGGCCCCCATGTAGTCCCGCACGGACTCCTCGTAGGTGGTGGGGTGCCCCAGCTCGGTCAGGTACTCGGCCAGGATGGCGTTGGATATCGGCTCACTGTCCACCAGGACGCCGTCGTTGTCGAAGATGACCAGCTCGTATCCCATGCCGCAAACCTAAACTCCACCCGGCCCTCTGGATACATCCCGCTGTACGTCGTGGTGGACCCGCGCAGGGACAAGAAGACCGTCACGGTGCACAGTCGAATGGTAAGGCCGGTTGGGCCGTAAACGCAGAAAAGCCCCGCACCAGAAGGTGCGGGGCTTTCCCACAATGATTGTTCGGCGGCGTCCTACTCTCCCACAGGGTCCCCCCTGCA
>NZ_JBEYXN010000038.1:0-43901 GCF_040704625.1 Streptomyces sp. NPDC046866 | reverse complement strand
CGTTCTTGGTCGGGACGGGACGGGACCGGGACGTCAGGGGACCTTCGTGGCACGCGGCCACACGGGCCGACCTCCGTTCAGCCGTCTAGCGGGTGGTGCCGTTGTCAGGCGCCTGCGTGTCGGCGGCCGGGAAGAAGGTGATCAGGGTGGCGGTGCCGTCGGGGTCCAGAACGCGGACGGCCGCCTCACGGACGTCGGGTGTCGATGTGTCGACTCCCTTCGGGTGCGGCACCATGTGGCGCAGCACGACGGGGTAGCGCGGCGGACGGCCGCCGACCCCGACCACCACGACATCGTTCTTCGGGTCGTAGGCGACGTAGGAGAAGGGCAGCCGTTCGGCCTCGTACTGGTGCCCGATCTCGGGGTCCAGCACTTCGATCGTGGCGAGTTCTCCGGCGTGAGAAGCGGTCACCTCCTCGAGCAGGGCCCTCCATCCGCTGCGGTCGGGCGACGTGTCGGTCATGGTGGCATCCTTCCTCTTCACAGGTTTCCGGCCGCAGCCGCCGCAGCCGGCTCCCGCGGCGCGTCGACGCCGATGGCGAGGGAGCCGCCTTCGACGTCCACGGTGAGCGTGGAGCCGTCGGCGATGTCGCCGGCGAGCAGGGCCCGGCCGATGCGGGTTTCGACCTCGCGCTGGATGAACCGGCGCAGGGGCCGGGCTCCGTAGACCGGGTCGAACCCCTCGGCCGCGATGTGGCGGCGGGCCGCCTCGGTGAGGACGAGCGACAGCCTGCGGTCGGCGAGCCGGCGGCGCAGGTCCTCGGTGAGCAGGTCCACGACGCGCTCGATCTCCGGGAGCGTCAGCGGCTTGAAGAGGACCACGTCGTCGACCCGGTTGAGGAACTCCGGCCGGAAGTGACGGCGCAGCTCCTCCATGACGGCCGCTCGCGCTCCTTCCTTGATCTCGCCGTCCGGGGTGACCCCTTCGAGCAGGTGCTGGGAGCCGATGTTGCTCGTCATGACGATCACGGTGTTGCGGAAGTCGACCGTGTGGCCCTGGGCGTCGGTCAGCCGCCCGTCGTCGAGGAGCTGGAGCAGCGTGTTGAAGACGTCCGCGTGGGCCTTCTCCACCTCGTCCAGCAGCACCACCGAGTACGGCTTGCGGCGTACCGCCTCGGTGAGCTGGCCGCCTTCCTCGTAGCCGACGTATCCGGGCGGAGCGCCGACGAGACGGCTGACGGTGTGCCGCTCCTGGTACTCGCTCATGTCGAGGCGGACCATGTTGTCCTCGGTGTCGAAGAGGGCCGCGGCCAGGGTCCTGGCCAGCTCCGTCTTGCCGACGCCGGTCGGACCGAGGAAGAGGAAGGACCCGATCGGCCGGCGCGGGTCCTTGACCCCGGCGCGGGCGCGGATGACCGCGTCCGCCACGAGGCGGACGGCTTCGTCCTGGCCGATGACCCGCTCGTGGAGGATCTCGTCCAGGCGCAGCAGCTTCTGCCGTTCCCCTTCCAGGAGCCGGCTGACGGGGATGCCCGTCCAGCGGGCGACGATGGTGGCGATCTCGTCCTCGGTGACCACCTCCCGCAGGAGCCGCTGCCCGCCGCGCTCGGCGGCGAGCTGCTCCTCCGCCGCCTGGAGCCGGCGTTCGAGGTCGGGCAGGCTGCCGTGGCGCAGCTCGGCCGCGCGGGTGAGGTCGTAGGAGCGCTCCGCCTCCTCGGCCTCGTAGCGGATGTGCTCGATCTCCTCACGCAGCGTCTGGACCGTGCGCAGGGCCGCCCGTTCGGCCTCCCACTGGGCGCGGAGGGCGTCGGCGCGGGAGCGGGCGGCGGCCAGCTCCTCGCGCAGGCCGGTCAGCCGGGTCCGGCCGGCCGGGTCGTCCTCGGTGGCGAGCGCCGCCTCCTCGATCTCCAGGCGCCGCACCCGCCGGCTGAGTTCGTCGAGTTCCGCCGGCATCGAGTCGATCTCCGTGCGGAGCATCGCGCAGGCCTCGTCGACGAGGTCGATGGCCTTGTCGGGCAGGAACCGGTCGGAGATGTACCGGTGCGAGAGCGTGACGGCGGCGACGACGGCGCTGTCCTGGATCTTGACCCCGTGGAAGACCTCGAGGCGTTCGCGCAGGCCGCGCAGGATGGAGACGGCGTCCTCCTCGCTCGGCTCGTCGACCATCACCGGCTGGAAGCGGCGTTCGAGCGCGGCGTCCTTCTCCACGTGCTTGCGGTATTCGTCGAGGGTGGTGGCGCCGATCATGTGCAGTTCGCCGCGGGCCAGCAGCGGCTTGAGCATGTTCCCCGCGTCCATGGCGCCTTCCGCGGCGCCGGCGCCCACGACCGTGTGCATCTCGTCGACGAAGAGCAGGATCCGCCCGGATGCGGCGGTCACCTCGTGGAGCACGGCCTTGAGCCGTTCCTCGAACTCGCCGCGGTACTTGGCGCCGGCCACGAGGGACCCCATGTCCAGGGCGAAGACGATCTTGTCGCGGAGTCCCTCCGGAACGTCGCCGTGGGCGATGCGCTGGGCCAGCCCCTCCGCGATGGCGGTCTTGCCCACTCCGGGATCGCCGATCAGTACCGGGTTGTTCTTCGTCTTGCGGGAAAGGATCTGCACCACGCGGCGGATCTCGGCGTCCCGGCCGACGACCGGGTCCAGCTTGCCGGAGCGGGCCTCGGCGACGAGGTCGCGGCCGTACTTCTCCAGCGCCTCGTAGGTGGCTTCGGGCGTCGCCGAGGTCACGCGCTGGTTGCCGCGTACCGCGGTGAGCGCGTCCAGGAAGCGCTCCCGGTTCAGGCCCTGGTCGCGCAGGATGCGGCCGACCGCGGTGCCGGTGTCCTCGGCGAGCAGGGCCAGCATCAGGTGCTCGACGGACACGTACTCGTCCTTGAGCCGTCCGGCCTCCTGCTCGGCGGTGTCCAGGAGCCGTGACAGGCGCTGCGTCAGGAACACCTGGCCGGGCGAGGCTCCGGGGCCGGACACCCGCGGCCGGCGGCCGAGCGCGGCCTCGACCTCGGCGCGGGTCTGGTCCGCGTCGGCGCCCGCGGAGGCGAGCAGCCGGGGGACCAGCCCGTCGCTCTGGTCGAGCAGGGCGAGCAGGAGGTGTTCTCCGTCGACCTCCACGTGGCCGAAGCGCAGTGCCTTCGTCTGGGCGTCCTGCAGGGCTTCCTGGGACTTCTGGGTCAGTCGGTTCATGTCCACGGTCTTCACCTCCCGTCAACGATGCCGCGCCGCGGTGGCGCGGCCTCGAGTTCTTCGATGCGCTCCAGCAGGTCCAGGACCACCGCCACGGCGGTGTAGTTCAGTCCGAGATCCGTGCGCAGGCGTTGGATGCGTGCCACCCGTACGAGATGGGCGCTGCCGAACCACGTCCCTCCCGCCGGGTCGCCGTCGGGCTCCAACAGGCCCAGTGCGACGTAGCGGCGCACCAGTTCCGGGTGCAGGCCGGTCACGGCGGCGAATTCGCCGAGGGTGGCGCGGGCCCGGCGGCGGGCGCAGGCCCGTACGATCGGGTAGGTCGCGGCGCCGTTCCGCGGGTGCTCTGCCATCGCCGCTCACCCCCTTCCCGTGGTGCCGCGGTTCGCCCGCGGGTCGAACCGGGACTGCTCGGCCAGACGCCGGAACAGCTCGCGTTCGGCGGGCTCCGGATCGGGCGGAACCATGATCTTCACCTGGGCGTACAGGTCGCCCGCGGTACCCCGGGGGCTGGGCAGGCCGCGCCCCCGCAGCCGCAGCCGGCGCCCGCTGGAGGAGCCGGGCGGCAGGTCCACCCGCGCCGGCCCGCCGGGGGTCTCCACCGGGACCGAGGCCCCGAGCGCAGCCTCCCAGGGCGTGACCGGCAGGTCGACGGTGATGTCGCGGCCCTCCACGCGGTAGCGGGGGTGCGGGGCCAGGCGCACGACCAGGTAGAGGTCACCGGACGGGCCGCCCCCGCTTCCGCTGCCGCCCTGCCCGGCGAGGCGGATGCGCTGCCCGTCGGTGACACCGGGCGGGATGTTCACCTCGTAGCTGCGGGGGCCGGCGGCAGTGGCCAGGGTGACGGTCCGCCGGCCGCCGGCGTACGCGTCCTCCACGCTCAGCGCGATCTCGGCCCGCTGGTCGGCGCCGGGCATGCCGGCGCGGGCGTACCCGCCGCCGAAGCCCCTGCCGCCGAACAGGTCGCCGAACAGGTCCTCGAACCCCGTGCCTCCCCCGCCGCCGAAGCCCGCGCCTGCGCCCGCGCCGCCGGTGCCGAAGCCGACGAAGTCCGGTCCGCCGGCCTGGGCGTACGCCCGCCGGCCGTCGCCGCGGCCGGCCGAGCGGCCCGCGGCCACCTGCTGCCAGGCGTCGCCGAACCGGTCGTACTCGGCCCTGCGCTCCGGGTCCGAGAGGACGTCGTACGCCTCGCCGATCTCCTTGAACCGCTCTTCAGCACCCGGCTCCTTGTTCAGGTCGGGGTGCCAGCGGCGCGCGAGGTTGCGGTAGGCGCGCTGGATCTCCTCGGCGGTGGCGTCCCGGGCCACGCCGAGCACTTCGTAGTAGTCGCGGTTCGCGGTCGCCATGGGGGATCCTCACTCCTGCGATCGGTTCGCCACCGACACCATCGCCGGACGCAGCAGCCCGCCTTCCCGGTCGTAGCCCGGACGCAGGACGCGCAGGACGCTGCCCGGCGTGGCGTCCGGCTCGTCGAGGACCTGCGCGGCCTCGTGGCGGGAGGGGTCGAAGGGCTCGCCCGTTTCGGCGATGCGGCGGTAGCCCAGCTGGGCCAGTACGCCGAACGCCTGCTGGCAGACCGCCTCCACCCCGGCCAGGACCGACTTCGGATCCGCATCGGCGTGCTGGAGCGCCAGCTCCAGGTGGTCCAGGACCGGCAGCCAGGCGGCGGTCACGCGGTCCCGCTCGCTCTGGCGCACGTCCTCGAGCTGTCGTGCGCAGCGCTTGCGGAGGTTCTCCGTCTCCGCCACCGCCCGCTGCCAACGGTCGCGCAGTTCGGCGACCTCGGCGTCGTCTTGGACGGCCGCCCGGACACCGGCCCGGGTCCCGGTGTCGGTGCCGGGGTCGGTGCCGTTGTCGGGTGCCGCCCCGTGACGGCCGTCGGGGGGCGGGGCGGGCGCGTCGGCGGCGGGCCGGTTCTCGTCCTGCAGCCACGGCCGGGCCTCTGCCTGCTTGTCGTTCATGGTTCACCTCGCTCGCCCCGCTGTACGTTCGCCGGCCGCCGCCGGGCCGGTCGCCCGGCGGCTGCCCTGCCCTCTGCGCTCCTTGCGGCCCTGGTCCGCATGCGCCTTCTGTCCTGCGCCGTCATCGCGTCGTGTACTCGGCGTCGATGACGTCGTCTCCGTCGGCCGCGCCCCCGGCACCAGGAGCTCCCGGGCCGCCGCCGGCACCGCCGTCCGCACCTGGGCCACCGCCGGGCGAGGCGAGGCCGTGCAGGACCTGCTGCAGGTCCGAGGTCAGCGACCGGACGCGGTCCAGCGGCGCCTCCTCCTTCACGGCCTGGCGGGCATCGGCGATCAGCGCCTCGGCGCGGGCCTTGTCGTGGACGGCGACCGCGTCGCCCAGCTCGCCCAGCCGCCGCTCGACCTGGTAGGCGGCACTGTCCAGTTCGTTGCGCGCCTCGACCAGCGCACGCATCCGGACGTCCTCCTCCCGGTTGCGCTCGGCCTCCTGGAGCATCCGCTGGACCTCGGCCTCGTCCAGGGTGCCGCTGCCCGAGACCGTGATGCTCTGCTCGGCGCCGGTGTCCTTGTCCTTCGCCGACACGCTGAGGATGCCGTTGGCGTCGATGTCGAAGGTGACCTCGATCTGGGGCACGCCCCGCGGCGCCGGACGGATGTTGTCCAGGCGAACCCGGCCCAGGACCCGGTTGTCCGCGGCCCGCTCCCGCTCGCCCTGCAGCACGACCACGTCCACGGCCGGCTGGTTGTCCTCGGCGGTGGTGAACACCTCGCCGCGCCGGGTGGGGACGGTCGTGTTGCGCTCGATCAGCTTCGTCATCAGACCGCCGAGCGTCTCCACGCCGAGGGAGAGCGGCGTGACGTCGAGCAGCAGCACGTCCTTGACCTCGCCCTGGAGCACCGCGGCCTGGACCGCCGCCCCGAGCGCGACCACCTCGTCGGGGTTGACCGACATGTTGGGTTCCTTGCCGCCGGTGAGCCGGCGCACGAGCGTCTGGACCGCCGGAATGCGGGTGGAACCGCCGACCAGGATCACCTCGTCGAGATCGTCCGCGGTCACCTTGCCGTCGGCCATCGCCTGGCGCACGGGACCCATGCACCGCTCGACCAGGTCGGCGGTGATCTGCTCGAAGGTCGCCCGGGTCACGGTGGCCGTCAGGTGCTTGGGGCCCGAGGCGTCCGCGGTGACGAACGGCAGGCTGATCTGGGTCTGCGCGGCGCTGGACAGCTCCACCTTGGCCTTCTCCGCCGCCTCGTAGAGCCGTTGCAGGGCCTGCGGGTCGTTGCGGAGGTCGATGCCGTTCTGCTGCTTGAACTCCTCCGCGAGGTGGTCCACCAGGCGGCGGTCGAAGTCGTCGCCGCCGAGGTGGGTGTCGCCGGCGGTGGAGCGGACCTCCACGACTCCGTCGCCCACGTCCAGGATGCTGACGTCGAAGGTCCCGCCGCCCAGGTCGAAGACCAGCACCGTTTCGTGCTTCTTCTTGTCCAGCCCGTAGGCGAGCGCGGCCGCGGTCGGCTCGTTGATGATGCGCAGCACCTCCAGGCCCGCGATGCGTCCCGCGTCCTTCGTTGCCTGGCGCTGGGCGTCGTTGAAGTACGCCGGAACCGTGATCACCGCTTGGGTGACCTTCTCACCGAGCTGCTTGGAGGCATCGTCGGCGAGCTTGCGCAGCACCGCGGCCGAGATCTCCTCCGGCGCGTAGGACTTCCCCCGTACGGAGAACCGGACAGCACCCTCGGGGCCGGCGACGACCTCGTAGGAGACCTGCTCGGCCTCGGTGCCGATCTCGCCGACACGCCGGCCCATGAAGCGCTTGGCCGAATACACGGTGCCCTGGGGGTTCAGCACCGCCTGCCGGCGCGCCAGCTGTCCGACGAGGCGGTCGCCGGCGTCGGTGAACGCCACGACGGAAGGCGTGGTGCGCCCGCCTTCGGTGTTGGGGATCACTGCCGGGCTTCCGCCCTCGTACGAGGCAATGACGGAGTTCGTCGTCCCCAGGTCGATACCCACAGCCTTGGCCATCGTCGTGGCCTCCTGTTCTGATCGCATAGCCGTCTTGTGGTCAGTTCAGTCCATATGTCTGATCTGATTCCGGGATAAAACTTGAGTGGCCTCTTGTCAAGAATGTGGCGCTGGTCAATGTCAGTGACGGCGGGGGCCCAGACGACGCACCGCCCGTGCCGACACTCACGACGGCACGGGCGGTGACAGAACGCATGCGGCTCGGGTCAGAGGCCCGACTCCGGCTCTCCCGGCGTGGCCGTGCCGGGAGTGCCGCCGGCGGCGCGGCCGGCCTGTTCCTCCTCGGCCCGCGCCGTGGCGCCCGCGACGAAGGTGTTGTGCGCTTCGACCGGGGTCATGCCGCTCTCACCCCCGAGTTCACCGGGCGTCTTCCCCTCGGTGCGCTGCTCCTTGTGCCCGATCTCGATCTTGTGGCGCTGCTGCCGGCTCGTCTTCGGGATGGTCAGGGTGAGCACGCCGTCGGTGAGGTCGGCGTCGCAACGCTCGGGGTCCGCTCCGGTCGGCAGACTCGTCCGGTACATGAAGGCGGCCCGCCGGTTGCTGAGGACCTTGCCGTGGTGTTCCTCGGACAGCTCGCCGCTGACGATCAGCTCCTCGCCCTCGACCTCGATGTCGATGCTGTCGGCCGGGTAGCCGGGCAGCTCGAGCTTGACGGTGTACGAGTCGCCGCTCTCGGCTTCCTCGGCCATCGGCAGCCAGACCCCGCCGCCCGCGGCGGGCGCCGCGGCCTGCTCCAGATACCGGCCCATCTGGTCCCACATGCTCTCGAACTCGGTGAAGGGGTCCCGCCCCCGCAGCACAGCACCAGGACTGCTGCCGTGTCGTCGGATCGGCAGTACCATCGCCGTCACCTCCCGTGGTGATCCCCGGGCGGCGGGAGAGCCTCCCGGTACCGGGCGCCTAACCGCGCCATCAGCGGCTAAACGCATGCGCCGCGTCGTTCTGCGGGCCGGCTGCACAGGGCCGGAGGGGCGACTCCCCGCCCCGCCTCCGCGCCCGCGGCCCGGCCGGTCACTAGCCTGCCCCCATGACTGCCTCCGCCGAGCCCGGCCGGGCCGCCGTCCCCGAGCGGTACACGATCGTGCTGCACCCGGGCCCGCCCGCCGACCCCGGCTCCGAAGCCGAACGGGGCCGCGAGACCGTCCTGCGCACCGCCCGCGTCGAGCTCACCGGTGCGCTCGGCGCCTCCGGCTATCCGCGCTACGCCGGTGAGGGGGTGCAGGCCGAGATCGATCCGGAGACGCGGGCGGTCGAGGCGGTGACCGTGGACGGCGCCGAGCTCCCCTTCGGCTGGACCGCCGGGCTGGCCGAGGAATCCCGCCCGGGCTGAGGGACGCGGCGCAGGGCGCTCAGAGCAGCCGCAGCGCCGCCTCGCACGCGTGGCACCGCCGCTCCTCCAGCGCGGGCGGGTACCACGGCTCGCCCGGTGCCTCCGGCCGGTAGTGCGCGTGCTCCATCGGGTCGGTGTCCTTCCCGCACAGCGTGCGGGGCGCCGGGTCCTCCGGTACGTCCGGGTCGGCGCCGGCCGCGTGGACCCGGACCACGACGGGCTCGACGCCGTCGGGGCCGATGGCGCGGTCCGGTTCCAGCTCGAACAGGACGATGATCGATCCCATACCCGCAGGATGCTGCACCGCGCGCGGGCACACACCCCGGGACGGCCTTCCGTGGACCCGGACGGGAGCCGAGGCCCGCACCGGAGCGGACTGCGCGCCGTCAGCAGTGGCTGACGGCCACCGGGTGGTTCTCGTACGGGCCGTACCCGGGGAAGGTGGCGGTCGCGGCGGCGACCTCCCGGCAGGTCGACGTGCTGCCGTCGCGGTAGAGCACCTGGAGGGTGTACGCGCCGCCGCAGCCGTTGAAGACGGAGGTGTAGCGCCAGCTCTCGGACCAGCCGGCACACGTCGGCGCGATGCCGGAGGCCGGCGTGCCGGCACTGACCCGGAAGGTGTCGCGGGTGGTGACGGGGGCGTCCCAGGGTCGCAGGAGACGGTTCGCGCCTTCCTCCCAGGTGATCGTTCCGTCGGCCTTCTTCACCAGGTACTTGTACTCGACCGGGGTGTGGGAGGCGACGAGCGCGTCGGCGGTCCAGGCCGGGTAGCCGTGCGCGTCGAGGGGCACGGCCCGTGCCGGATCCCAGGCTCCGAGGGCCGGAGCGTCGCCGACGGCGAAGACCTGGTCGCCCCAGTCGGTCCGGGTCGTCACCTGGAAGTGGATCGGCGTCTGCGCCGGGGCGTCCGCGGCGGCGGGCGGCGAAGCGCTGAAGAGGAGGGCGCCGGCCAGCGCCGCCGCCGCGCCGGCGCTCGCGTGCCGGCGTCTCGGTCCCTGCATGGATTCGGGTCCCTTCACGGGTGGTCGAGGAGCGGCCTCACCCTATCCAGGCCTGCAAGATGTTGCAGCAATTTTCAGAAAATCAACGTCGTGGGGTGGGAACGAGGCGGAGCAGGGTGTGCAGGACGGCGTCGATGGTGTCCTGGGCGGGTTCGTCGGTCACCTGCGTGAGGAGACGGGCCAGGGTGTGGAGGAGTGCGGGCGAGGCCATGACCCGCGGGTGGAGCAGGGGCCGGAAGCCGTAGCGGGAGAAGACGAGGTCCCCGGCGAGGTTGCCGAGCCGGTAGTAGCGGCCCCAGCGGCGGCGGATCTGCGCCGGGTAGTGCTGCAGGGCGTGTTCACGCCGTGGTCCGGCGGGCCGCGCGAGGGCCAGGGCGATGGTGTCGGCGGCGACCTCCGCGGCTTCCATGGCCTGCGCGATGCCTTCTCCGCTCCAGGGGCTGACCATGCCGGCGCTGTCGCCGACCAGGAGCAGTCCCCGCCGGTATTGCGGCCGCCGGTTCAGGCCCATCGGCAGGGGTGCGCTGCGCAGGGGCGAGGCGGCGCTTTCCTCGCACAGGCCCCAGTGCTCGGGGGTGCGCCGCAGCCAGTGTTCCAGCGCGGCGCGGAGGTCCACCGGCCGGTCGTGGCGGTGCTGCGGCAGGGCGCCCAGGCCCACGTTGACGCGCCCGTCCCCCAGGGGGAACACCCAGCCGTATCCGGGCAGGTCCCGTCCGGTGCCCGGGCAGCGCAGGTCGGCCCACAGCTCCAGGTAGGGGTCGTGGGTGCGGGCCGCGCTGCGGTAGTACCGGCGGGCGGCGGCCGCGACGGGCCGGTGCGTGTCGCGCTGGAGCCCGAGGGCCAGGGCCGTCCGCGCGGAGGCGCCGTCGGCCGCGACGACGAGCGGCGCCCGGTAGCGCACCGGCTCCCCATCCGGTCCGCGCGTGGCGCAGACCCCGATGACGTGGCCGGCCCGGTCCGTCAGCGGAGCCGTCACTTTGACGCGGGTGTGCACGCGCGCACCGGCGCTGCGGGCGTGCGCGGCGAGCAGGTCGTCGAAGTCGTGGCGGCTGCGGGTGAGCCCGAAGTCGGGCAGGGTGCCCAGGCGTGGCCAGTCGAGTTCGACCTGGTGTCCGCCGCACACCCAGCGCATGCCCCGGTTGCGCATCCACCCCGGCGCGTTGATGTCGATGCCCATGCGCACCAGTTGGTGGACGCCGCGAGGGGTGAGTCCGTCGCCGCAGACCTTCTCCCGGGGGAAATCGCTCTTCTCCAGCAGCAGGACGTCCAGGCCCGCGCGGGCCAGGTGCACCGCCGCGGCGGAACCGGCAGGTCCCGCCCCCACGACGATGACCTGCGCCTCCCCGCCGCCGGTGCCGGCGCCCTCTACAGCATCACGATCAGTGCTCACCCCACCACTATGCGCGCCCGGTGCGGCGACGGCCGCGCAGCGGGGCCGAGACCCCGGCGCCGTTCGCCGCGCCCGGCCCCGCGGGGCCGGTGCGCAGCACGCGGCGGAGCTGCGGGTTGGCGGCTCGCCGGCCGGGAAGACGCCCACCGGCGCACGCAGGCCGCACCGTGACCGGCGGCCGCGGCCGCTCGCAGTGCGCACCCCGGGCTCCCCGCCCGGGGCCACCGGAGAGGAGCCCGACATGAGCCGGCCGAAGCGGCAGAACGAAGACGGGTTCGCGCGGGCGCGCGACGAGGAAGAACCCGGAGCCCACTCCGGATCCGAGAGCCAGGCGCACGAGCGCACCGTGCCGGGCACGGCCGGCGCGCGGGAGGGGTACCACCGCGCGGGCACCGGCAGCGGCGAGCCGTTGAAGGGCGTACAGGCGGGGGAGGAGCGGGCGGCGGCCCGCGAGGACGAGGCCGGAGGCGGGAGCGGGCGGCGTCGGCAGAGCGGCGGACCCGGTCCCTCGGGCCGGTGAGGAGGCGCGGCATGCACGTCACCCGGGACCAGGTCCGCGCGCTGCTGGATCCGGCGGGCCGGGACCACTCGCTGGTCCTGCTGGAGGGCCGGACGGAGGTCGTCCCGACGGGCGGCCTGACCTCGCCGCGCTACGCCGGCGCCGTCGAGGTCGTGGCGGGCCGCGACCTCGTCGACGCGCTGGGCTCCTCCGGCGCCCCGGCGGAGGAGGATCTCGACGCGCTGGCCGCACGGCTCGACGCCGAGATCACCGCCCTGGGCGCCTGAGCGGTCGGACCGGGTCCGGTTCGTGGCCGAACGCTCACTGTCGGGTCGAGGGGAACCGGCGTACAAGTGGGGGCTGTGCACCATCGGCGGCCCCCTGCTCGGGGAGGGCGCAGAGGTCTGCCGCACCGTGTTCGTCCCGATCGTTCGTTGCAGGAGCAGGGGGGCATCATGCGCATGCGTTCACGGGCCTGGACCCTGGTGGTCGCGGGCCTGCTCGCCGCGGGAGCGGCTCCGGCGTACGCCGCTGACAGGTCGTCCGCCGAGGAGGCGCCGCCGCCGCCACCCGTGCAGTACACCGTGCAGGACCTCGGCACCCTGGGCGGTACCCGCAGCAAGGCGACCGCCATCGACGGCAACACGGTCGTCGGAAGCTCACTGACCAAGGGCGACGCCGCCGAACACGCCTTCGCCTACGACCTGCGCCGGCACACCATGGCCGATCTCGGCACGCTGGGGCACTCCAGCCGTGCGACCCGCGTGCAGGGGGACTACGCCGTGGGCGAGTCGGACCTCTCCGCCGACGGCCCGACCCATGGTTTCACCTACCACCTGCGGACCGGCCGGCTCGTGGACATCGGCACGCTCGGCGGCAGCAGCACGCACGTCACCGGTCTGGACGGCGACACCGTGGTGGGCACCTCGTCGCTGCCCGGTGACGGGGTCGCCCACGCCTTCGCGTACAGCCTGCGCACCCGGACCATGACCGATCTCGGCAGCCTCGCCGGCCCGTCGGGCGGCAGCACCGCGGCGGCCGTCCGCGGTGCGATCGTCGTGGGCAGCTCCTCCCTGCCGGACACGCCCGCCACCACGGTGCACGGATTCGCGTACGACCTGCGCACGCGGAAGATGACCGATCTCGGCACCCTCGGCGGGAGCTCCAGCACCGCCAACGACATCAGCGGTTCCACGGTGGTCGGCCAGTCGCGAACGGCCGAGAACCGCCTCACCGGATACGCCTACGACCTCCGCACCGGCGTCCGCACGGACCTGGGCTCCCGCCTCCTGACCGCGCAGTTGGTCAGCGGGCGCACCGTGGTCGGCGGCGACGGCATGCTCGCCAGCTCCTTCGACCTCCTGACGCACACGAGTGCCGTGATCGGTACCGGGCGCGGTGTCACCGAGGTCAGGCAGATCGCCGGGAACCTCCTGGTCGGCAACAACTACGCCCCCAACTCCTTCGCCTTCGTCGCCCGCGCCGACAACGGCGGCCTCACCTACCTGGCCTCCCTCGGCGGCCTCAACTCCGCCGCGGCGCAGGCCGACCGCCACGGCACCGTCGCGGGCAGCGCAGCACTTCCGCCCGCCGACCCGTCCTCGGCCAACGGCCCCTTCCACGCCGCGGTCTGGGTGCCCCACACGGCGGCGTAGGGGAGCGGCGCCGCGCCGCTGTTCGGGGAACGCCGGCCCGGACGCCGTCCGGTCGCGTCCGGTCGCCCGTCACCACTGCCAGCGCACCTCCGGCTGGTACGGGCCGCACGGCGCCAGGGTGAGGCGGGGGCGCGGCATCGCGAGGTCGTCCTGGTGCAGGCAGCGGCTGCCCGTTCCGATCCTTCCGTCCGCGTCGCGCCACCACGTCTGGGCGGCCGAACCGCTGCAGGGTGCCATGGCGACCTCCGTCGAAGCGGTCAGACACGCCCCCGACCCGGCGTCTTTGACGGTGGCGCCCGCGAAGGTCCACTGCTGCCCCGGACGCCCGTCGCAGTCGGCCGTCGCCACGGCGGTGCCCGCGAACCGGCCGAGGCCCCTCGTGAGACAGCGCTCGACGGCAGCCTTCGCGTTCGTGTGGCCCATCGCCGACACGATCTCGCCGGGCCGGGGCCGCCGGTGGAACCGCGTGTGCTCCCGGGCCATCCACCGGCGGAAGGCCTGGCTCAGGGCGGGTCGGGCCGGGCAGGGCCCCTTCGGGCATCCCGCGTACCGCAGGTACGCGGCGTAGGCGGCTTCCTTGTCGCGCCGCTGTTGCGGAGTGAGGTTGGCCGGCAGCAGGGAGAGGCCGTAGCCGACGTAGGACGCGACCGCCGGCCGGGCGGGAGCAAGGAAGGCGGCCTTCCTGAAGAACCGCCCTGTCATCTCGTGATCGCTGTGATCGGCCGGATTCGGCGGGCCGACCCCGAAGGTGGTGCTGTCGTAGTCGAGCGTCAGGATGCGCTGCGCCTTCAGGAGCGATACGACGCCGGAGATCACCGAGGTCAGCTCTTCCCTGGTGTACGAGCCCGCTCCGTCCACCGCCCTGATGCGCGCCGTCTGCCCGCGGAACAGCTTCAGCAGGCTCTGCCCCGAGTACCGGGCGCTCCCCGCCCCCTTGGAGAACCCGTCGGGCAGCCGGAGGAAGACCAGCCGCACGTCGGGGCGCTCGTCGAGGACGAAGGACACCAGGCGGTGGCCCCGTACGGTGAGATCGCTGCGGTGCCAGCGGTTCGCCACGCCCGCCATCGCCGCGTACGACGCCCGTAATCCTTCCTCGCGCCGTTGCACGTAGCGGTCTTCGGTGAAGGAGTGTCCGGCGTCTCCGGCGGTCAGGTAGACGGTGCCGACGGCGCACCGGCGGCGGACCAGGCGCTGGACCTCGGGGTTGATGAAGAGCAGATCGTCATCCTGATGGGCGACACCGGTCAGCGTGGGCCGGCACTCCGTACCCGGCTCCACACCTCTGCGGGCTCCTGCCGGCTGCTCACCGGTGGCCAGCGCGACGTCGACCTGCAGGAGGGGGGCGATCGTGCTGAGCGCGATGCCCAGGGCCAGGGGAAGCGCCCGCCACCGGCGCCGCCGCTCGCGCGCAGTACGGCGCAACGGGGCGGCCACGGCTCCCGCGGCCGGTTGGGAATCGGACTCAGACCTCACCTCGGACCCCTTCGGCAGACCCGTCCGTCCTGGCACAGGCAGGCGGCGCCCCGCGAGCCGACTGTGTTGGATCCGATGCTAAGGGTGAGCGTGAGGCGGCAGCGACGCGAGCGGTCCGATCGGCGGAGGAGTCCCCGGCCTGCCGACCCCGCTCACGCCGGGCCCGAAGCGGCGGGCCGGCCGTTCAGGGTCGCCGGGCGGCCCGAAGCCGGCCCTCGGGCCGCCGGGGTGAACCGGCGGCCCGAGGGGATGTGCGGAGTCAGTAGCCGGTCGTGCCGTAGATCCTCTGGCCGTCGTAGGTGCCGCCTTGGCAGTACCAGTAGCCGTTGCTGTGCTTGACGGGGTAGCCGTGGCCGTACTTGCAGTCCCCCCAGGACACCTGGGGCGTGGCCGCGTCGGCCGTGAAGGACGCCGTCGCGCTGATCCCTGCGAAGGCCAGGGTGGCGAGCGCCAGGCCGAGCATTCGTCTGACGTGCATGGTTGCTCCTCTCGGGGTTAGCCCGTTCGGGTAATTCCAGGGTGGCTGCGCGACCCGTCCCCAGGCGCGGTGACTACTCCGAACGGGTGGCGTCGAGGGCGCAGGCCGGCGACCGGCGGTGCCTGCGCCATCACCGTCCGCCAACCGGCGACCGCCGCCTCCGAGGGGGCCGTCGGCGCGCGCGGAGGCCACCGGATCGTCCACGACAGGGTCAGGGAGGAACATGGAGGGAAGACAGCCCTCGACCGGCGCGCCCGAGCCGGCCGCGCGGAGCAGGAGCGTTGAGGCAGGGAGCGTTGAGCCATGGGCGCAGACGAGCCGCTGCAGCACGAGCGCGACCGGGCGGGACCGGCGCCGCCGGGCGGACTGCTCGACCTGCTCAGCGTGGCCGCGATCGTGCTCGACACCCGAGGGCGCATCGTGTTCTGGAGCCCCCAGGCCGAGGAGGTCTTCGGCTACACCGCCAAGGAGGCCCTGGGGCAGTACGCGGCCATGCTGGTCCGCTCCGAACACAGGGACCTGGTGACCAGGCTCTTCGCCGAGGTGATGAACACGGGGGCGAGCTGGGCCGGCGCCTTCCCCATCCGGCACAAGGACGGCAGCACGCGCCTGGTGGAGTTCCGCAACATGCGGCTGCTGGACGACCTCGGCGACACCTACGCCCTGGGCATCGCCGCCGACCGGACCACGCTGCAGCAGGTCGAGACCGACCTGGCGCTCTCCCAGCGCCTGGTCTCGCAGGCTCCCATCGGCATCGCCCTCCTCGACACCGACCTGCGCTACATGCTGATCAACCCGGCGCTGGAGCGCATCAACGGCATCCCGGCCGTCGACCACATCGGCAAGCACCCCCGCGACATCCTGACCTTCCTCGACCTCGACACGATCGAGTCCGCGATGCGCCACGTCCTGCTCACCGGCACGCCCGTGATCGACCAGTACACCGTCGGCCGCACCCCGGCCGACCCCGACCACGATCACGCCTGGTCCGTGTCGTACTTCCGCGTCGAGGGCTCCAGCGGCCGGGTGATCGGCGTGGCGAACTCGGTGGTGGACGTCAGCGAACGCCACCAGGCCACCACCGAGGCGGACCGGGCCCGGCGCCGCCTGTCCGTGATCGCCGACGCCTCCGCCCGCGTGGGCACCACCCTGGAGGTCGAGCACACCGCGAAGGAGCTGGTGGACGTCGCCGTGCCCGACCTCGCCGACGTCGCGACGGTCGACGTCCTCGACGACGTCCTCGCCTTCCGCCCCACCACTCCCTCCCACGAGCCCGGCCCGGAGATGTTCCGGGCACTCGCCGTGGCCGCCGCCTACCCCACCGACGCCACCGCCGCGGCGCTGGCCGTCGGCGACCTCGCCACGTACGGAGCCGACCGGCTGATCACGCGATGCGTCCACACCGGACAGCCCATCGTCGTCGCCCACGCCGACCGCGACGACCTGCAGCACATCGCCCGCGACGCCCAGGCCGCGGCCACCTTCGCCCACGCAGGCGTCCACTCCTACCTCGCAGTACCGCTGATCGCCCGCAACGAAGTACTCGGCGTGCTCGACCTGCTGCGGGCCCGGAACCCCCTGCCCTTCGACGAGGACGACGTCCTCCTCGCCGGGGAGATCGCCGCCCGGGCCGCCGTCGCCATCGACAACGCCCGCTGGCACCAGAGCGTCCGCAACACCGCCGAAACCCTCCAGCGCAGCCTCCTGCCCGGCCAACCGCCCCCGCTCACCGGACTGGACGTGGCCTCCCGCTACCAGCCCGCCCTGGCCACCCAGGAGGTCGGAGGCGACTGGTACGACGTCATCCCCCTCGCCGGCGACAAGACCGCCCTGGTGGTCGGCGACGTCATGGGCAACGGCATCGACGCCGCCGCCACCATGGGCCGCCTGCGCACCGCCACCTGCGCCTTCGCCGACCTCGACCTCGAGCCCGACGAGGTCCTGTACCACCTCGACAAGATCACCCGAGGGCTCGAGCACTACATCGCGACCTGCATCTACGCCGTCTACGACCCCCACGACCACCGCTGCCGCATCGCCAACGCCGGGCACCTGCCGCCCGTCCTCGACGCCGCCGACGGCCACCGCCGACTGCTCGACCTCCCCACCGGCGCGCCGCTCGGCGTCGGCGGCGTCCCGTTCCACACCGCGTCCTTCGAGCTGCGGCCCGGCGACCGGCTGATCCTGTACACCGACGGCCTCGTCGAAACCCGCCACCACCCCATCGACGACCGCCTGGACACGCTGCTGAGCACCCTCGACGAACCGCGCCGGCCCCTGGAGGAGACCTGCGACTGGCTCCTGCACGCCCTGCGCCACCCCGACGACCACGACGACGTCGCCCTCCTCATCGCCGAAGCCAGGCGCGTCCCTCCCGCGCCGGAGTGAACGGCGGCTGTTGGATTCATCTCAGCGGAACGCCGATGATCTTTGTGTTTTCTGCCAGTAAGAATTCGCGCGGACGAGGCAGGAGACTCTCCACCGAGGGCCGCGGCTCGTTAGGGGAGCCGACGCCGCAAATCGAGGGGGAACCACGATGAGTGGTCAGTTGTACGACGGTATCGGCGAAGCCTTCGAGGGCTTCAAGACCCTGCCCGTCATCCGCTACGGGGAGGTACCGGGCTTCCTCGCCCTGGTCGGCGACGTCACGGGCAAGTCCGTCCTCGACATCGCCTGCGGGACCGGCTTCTACAGCCGCGAGCTCAAGCGCCGCGGCGCGTCCCGCGTCTTCGGATTCGACATCTCCGGCGCGATGGTCGACGCGGCCAAGGCGCTGGAGCAGGCCGAGCCCCTGGGCATCGAGTACGAGGTCGGCGACACCGCCACCCTGCGGGAGTTCGACCGGCCGTTCGACGTCGCCGTCGCCGTGCAGGCGTTCAACTACGCCGCGGATGTCGCCGAGATCGAGCGGATGATGCGCAACATCCGGCGCAGCCTGGTGCCCGGCGGCGCGTTCTACCTGTTCGTGCAGGACCCGGCGTTCGACTTCAGCGGCCCGTCGCTGGAGAAGTACGGGTTCCTGTGCGAGGCGACCGGCAAGGACAACGAGATCGGCACCGGAATCCGGCTCACCGCCCTCCTCGACCCGCCGGTCTCCTTCGAGGCCGTCGTGCCGTCGAAGGAGACGTACGAACACACCCTGGAGGCGGCCGGGTTCACCGGCATCGAGTGGGTTCCGCTGCACATCTCGGCCGCCGGCGTGGAGAAGTTCGGCGAGGAGTACTGGGCGGACTACACCGCGAACCCCCCGCTGACCATGATCCGCTGCACGGCCTGACCGCCTGCCCTGACGCCCCGAAGGTCTCCGGCCGCTCCGACGGCCAGGGACCCCGGGGGCAAGGCCGCCGGGCGGCGGCGACCCAGGATGTCCTGCACGCCGTGGCAGCGGTCGTGCCCCGTCCCGTCGACAGCGCGGAGCCCTGGCCGCGCCCCGGCTACAGCGTCCGGACGGCCACGAACAAGCAGGCGGCGACGAAGGCAGCCCCGCAGCAGACCACCAACGCAGGGCCCGCCACTCGCCGGGGCACGTCGTCGAGGACCGCGTGCTGCGGTCGGGCACATGGCCCCGTGACACGGGTCGGGGCCGCCCTACCCCAGGGCGGCGTTCTCGTTGTCCAGCAGTTCCAGCAGCAGCGCCCGGTGGAGCGTGGCGACCGGCTCCAGCAGGTCGGGGTGGCGCAGCAGGGGGGCGGCGTCGTGTTCGCGGGCACCGGGGCGGGTGAGGCGGGTGACCTCACCGGCCTCGCCGCGATCGACGAGGCGGTGGGCGGCGAGGGCGAGGGCGGGGGCCGCGAGGAGGCAGGCGGCCCAGCTGACGACGGTTTCGTCCACCCAGGTCCGCCAGTCGGCGTCGGCGGTGGCTTCGGCGTCGCCGCCGTGATCGGCTCCGGTCAGCCAGTCGAGCCGGGTGCTTCCACCCGGGCCGAGGAGATGCAGGAGCTGTGCGTCGAGCGGCGTCGGGTACCGCAGGGCAGCGGCGAGGGTGACGGCCTGCCGGGCCTGGGCCTCGGCCAGGGCCTGGCTGAACGCGCCCCCCGAGGGCGGGAAGGCGGTCAGCAGCCAGCGCGTGCCGGCGGCTATGACGGGTGTGAGATCGGCGGACACTGCGGCTTCCTCGGGGGCGTGCTCGCCGTGGCCCGTGCCGGGCCCGCGAGCTGCGGCGCGAAGCTGCGCCGCTCCGCTCGTGGGCGACCAGCGTAGCCGGAAGCGGAGGACGTGCGGCATGACGCACGTCACCGTCCGTCCGGGGGGCGGCGGCCCCGCGCGCGCACGTGCGGGCCCGCCGCCCGAGGCGGGGGTTCAGGAGCTGCCGCGGCCGGTCACGAAGTCGCGCGCACGGTCCACCAGGCCGGCACCCGGCGCGAGGAGCTTGCTGGCCGTGGGGCTGCTCGGTGCGGCAGGGTGCGGGCGGGTGGGCGCCATGGCCTTGGCGCGGCGGATCTTGTCACCGAGATCGTCCAGCTGCTGGGGGGTACAGGCTCTCCTCAGCATGGGGAAGAGGTTGGTCTCCTCGTCCTCGATGTGGGCGGTGACCTCCTGCATGAGCTGCTGGAGGAGCGGGGTCATCTCCGCGTCGTCGCTGCTCATCTTCTCCAGCCGCTTGAGCATCTTCTCGACGCGGTCGTGGTCCTCGATCTCCTTGTCGGCCATCCGCCCGCCGCCCTCGACGTGCTCGCGCACCGCCGGGTAGAGGTACTGCTCCTCGGCGACCGAGTGCCGCACCAGCTCGATGGTCATCTCGTCGACGAGATCGCGGAGCTCCTGTCCGGCTCCGGTCATCATCTGCATGCGGCCGAACATCTGCTTCACCTCGCGGTGGTCGGCCATCAGCTCGTCGATCACGTTCCCGCCGTGCCCCATGTCGCCTCCAAGTGTGTTCGGGACGGGCCTGTCCGGCCCGACCTGATGGCTGCCCCGCCGGACCCGGCGGCGCGCGGCCGCACGGGGCGTCTCACCCGCTTGGAGGGGGCACCGGACCCGGGCGGGCGGTCAGCTGCCGCCGTCGGCTGCTGCTCGGGCGTGACCCCGCAGGGCGGTGGACCGGCCACGCGGCGAACCGGCCCCGTCGGCCCCCGGGGCTGCCCGCGCCCCGGTATCAGCATGTCGATCTTCCGCATCGGGCGATGCCACGGCCCGACACCGCGGCCCTGCACGACCACGACCCCGACGCCCTCGCCCGCTACGTCCTGGCCACCGGCAACGCCTGGTGGCGCCGCCGCATCCGCGCGCACGCGCTCGCCGGCCTACCGGAGCCCCGGGTCCCCGGCCTCGCCGACCGGATCAGGGACGCGGGCGAGACGGCGGAGGTGTGCATCGCCCTGCCGGACCTCCTCGCGGACCGAGCGGAGCTCCTGCTACGGCTGCGCGACGGGGAACGGGGCGGGGAGGGTGCGTACGGCGTCGCCGAGGCGGTCCTGCAGGCCCGCGGCCTGCTCGGCGCCCGGACCGCCGCCACGGGCCTGGCGGCGCTCACGGCCTCGCCCCGGCAGCGGTGGCGGGAGATCGGGGAGGCCGGCCTCGGCGCCCAGGTGGAGCACCACGGCGCCCGACGCGGTCCTGGACGGGCTCGGCGAGGACCGACCCGAGGTCCGCCGCTTCGCACCGTACGCGGCACGGTGCAGGCGCACGCACGGAGCGGGACCCGCGGGCTGGACGAGCGGCTCGGCAGCCCGCGGACCAGGGCCGACGGCCTGGACGGGGAACTGCGGCGGGCGCTCGTCCACGCGTACGCTCCCCGGTGCGGGCAGCGGAGCGATCCGCGATGGCTCCTCGAAGCCCTGGGCACCGAGCGACCCGGCCGACCGACCCGGCCGGCCGACCCGGCCGACCGGCTCGCGCGTGCGAGTCCCGCGCCGGCCCCGGCCGCTCTCGCCGCCGGGCACGCCGGTGTCCGCGGGGGAGTACCACCGGCAGGGCGACGGCACCTACCACCGCCACCGCCGACGACGACCGGCACCCTGCCCGCCGGGCACTGGAGGAGGCCGGCTTCCGCCGGATCGACGACAGCCCCCGGCGGCATTCGGGTCACCGGCCTGCGCGGGTACCACTTCGGCAGCCGCGCCCCCGACGTCGACGCCCTGCTGTTCCCCTGGCAGGACTGAGCCGCCGGGAAGGCCGCGACCGGCACCGCCGCGGCCCGTGGGCCTCACCGGGGGCTCGGCAGCGGGACGGCCCCGGCTGCCCCGCGGACGGCTCCCGAGGACGCCCGGTCGGCCGTACGGGGGAGCCTCCCGGAGGCTGCCGGAGGCGTGCGGCGCGTGCGGGCGGGAGAGGGGCCAGGCTGGGCGGTGGGACGGATGTTCCCTCCCCCAACGGACGACAAGGGAGTTCGCCGTGGCCCACGCAACCGACCCGCCCGCACCCCGGCCGGCGCACGGCGGCGATCCCGGACCGGAGACGCACACGCCGGACGCAGCGGTCGGCGGTGCCGCCCGCTCCCGCCTGACCCTGCGCGTCAACGGGGTCCGGCACGACCTCGACCTGGACCACCGCGTCACGCTCCTCGACGCCCTGCGCGAGCACCTCGAGCTGACCGGCGCCAAGAAGGGGTGCGACCACGGACAGTGCGGCGCCTGCACCGTCCTCGTGGACGGACGGCGCGCCAACAGCTGCCTGCTGCTCGCCGTCGCCCTAGACGGCAGCGACATCACCACCGTCGAAGGCCTCGCCGCCCCCGACGGCTCCCTCCACCCGCTCCAGCGCGCCTTCATCGAACACGACGCCTTCCAGTGCGGCTACTGCACCCCCGGCCAGCTCTGCTCCGCCGTCGGCGCGCTCCGCGAGGCCGCCGCCGGACACCCCTCGCACGTCACCCCCACCCCTGCCCAGGCCGGGCCCGCCGCCCTGACCCCCGAGGAGATCAGGGAGCGGCTCAGCGGGAACCTCTGCCGCTGCGGCGCCTACCCCGCGATCGTGCGGGCCGTCGCCGACGCGGCTGCGGACGCCGCAGCCACCGGGACCGGCGCGGAGGCGATCGCATGAAGCCCTTCGCCTACGTGCGCGCCACCAGCCTGCGAGAGGCCGCCGACGCCTACGCCGCCCACCCCGGCTCCCGCTACCTCGCCGGCGGCACGAACCTCGTGGACCTGATGAAACTGGGCGTCGAGACGCCCACCGCCCTCATCGACGTCTCCCGGCTCCCCCTGGGGGAGATCACCGAACTCCCCGACGGGGGCCTGCGCATCGGCGCCACCGTCCGCAACAGCGACCTGGCCGCCGACCCCCGCGTGCGCTCCCGCTACCCGCTGCTCGGGCAGGCCCTGCTCGCCGGCGCCTCCGGCCAGCTGCGCAACGTCGCCACCACCGGCGGCAACCTGCTCCAGCGCACCCGCTGCACCTACTTCCAGGACCCCTCCAAGCCGTGCAACAAGCGCGAGCCCGGCAGCGGCTGCGGGGCCCGCGACGCGATCCACCGCGACCACGCGGTACTCGGGCACTCCGAGCACTGCATCGCCACCCACCCCTCCGACATGGCCGTGGCCCTCGCCGCGCTGGACGCCGAAGTCGAGCTGTACGGCGCACCGGACACCACCCGCACCGTCGCGGCCGCCGAGTTCCACCGGCTCCCGGGCGACCACCCCGAGCAGGACACCGTCATCCGCCCCGGGGAGATCGTCACGGCGGTGCTCCTGCCCGCCGCGGCGCCCGGCTCCGCCTCGCTCTACCGCAAGGCCCGCGAACGCGCCTCGTACGCCTTCGCCCTCGCATCGGTCGCCGTCGTCCTCGACCTCCACGACGGCCGCGTGCGCCGGATCGCCCTCGCCTTCGGCGGCCTCGCCCACCGGCCCTGGCGGGCCACGACGGCCGAGGCGCGGCTGACCGGCGCCGAGCCGCACCCGGACGCGGTCCGCGCGGCCGTCGACGCGGAACTGGCCCGGGCCGAACCCCTGCGCGACAACGCGTACAAGATCCCCCTCGCCCGCAACCTCGCCTGCGACGCCGTCGCCGCGCTGGCCGGTACGCACCCCGGTTCCCCCGCCACGCCGTGAGCGGCGCCACCGACCAGGAACAGGACCACCATGAGCCCCACCTCCGCCACCCTCGACACCACCGCCCGGGCCCTGCTCGGTGAGCCCGTCCCGCGGCGCGAAGGCCGCGAGAAGGTGACCGGCGCCGCCCGCTACGCCGCCGAACGGCACCTGCCGCAGCGGGCCTACGCCTGGCCGGTGCCCGCGACGATCGCCCGCGGGCGGATCACCGCCGTCGACACCGCCGCCGCCCTGGCCCTGCCCGGCGTACTGGGCGTCCTGACCCCGTACGACGCACCCCGCCTGGGCCCCTCCGACGACCCCACGCTCCAACTGCTCCAGGACCTGCGGGTGCCGCACCGCGGGTGGTACGTGGCGCTGGCCATCGCCGACACCCTGGAGGGGGCCCGGGCCGCCGCCGAAGCGGTGCGCGTCACCTACGAGGCGGAGCCCCACGACGTCACCCTGCACGAGGGGCACCCCGGCCTGTACACCCCCGGGGAAGTCAACGGCGGCTACCCGGCGCACCGCGAACAGGGAGACCCCGACGCCGCCTTCGCCGCCGCGCTCGTGCGCGTCGACGCCCGCTACTGCGTGCCGCCCCTGCACAACCACGCGATGGAGCCGCACGCCGCCACCGCGGACTGGGACGCCGGGCGCGGCCACCTCACCGTGTACGACTCCTGCCAGGGCACCACGGTCGTGCGGGCCGTCCTGGCCGGACTGTTCCGGCTGCCGGAGGACCGCATCACCGTCCTGGCCGAGCACGTGGGCGGCGGATTCGGCTCCAAGGGCACACCGCGCCCCCACGTCGTCCTCGCCGTCATGGCCAGCCGCCACTGCGGGCGCCCCGTCACCCTGGCCCTGCCCCGACAGCACATGGCCGCCACCGTCGGCCACCGCGCCCCCACCCTGCACCGCGTCCGGCTCGGCGCCCGCCCCGACGGCGTCCTCACCTCCCTCATCCACGAGGTCACCACGCACACCTCGCAGGTGCGCGAGTTCGTCGAGCAGGCCGCCGTACCCGCCCGGGTGATGTACGCCGTCCAGGACAGCCGCACCACCCACCGCGTCACCGCGCTCGACGTGCCCACCCCCTCCTGGATGCGGGCCCCCGGCGAGACCCCCGGCATGTACGCCCTGGAGTCGGCCATGGACGAGCTGGCCGATGCCCTCGGGATGGACCCGGTCGAGCTGCGCGTACGCAACGAACCGGCCACCGAGCCCGACAGCGGCCGTCCGTTCAGCAGCCGCCACCTCGTGGAGTGCCTGCGCGAGGGCGCACGCCGCTTCGGCTGGCCCGGCCGCCGGCCCCCGCTGCGGGAGGGGCCGCTCCTGATCGGCAGCGGCGTGGCCGCCGCCACCTACCCCGTGTACATCGCCCCCGCCGGCGCCCGGGCCCACGCCCGCCCCGACGGCAGCTACCTCGTCGAGGTCAACGCCACCGACATCGGGACCGGTGCCCGTACGGTCCTCTCCCAGATCGCCGCCGACGCCCTGCGCGTCCCGCTCGACGCGGTCTCGCTGTCCCTCGGCAACAGTGCGCTGCCCCCGGGCCCCGTCGCCGGCGGCTCCACCGGCACGGCGTCCTGGGGCTGGGCGGTGCACGACGCGTGCACCGCCCTGACCGACCGGCTGGCCCGGCACCGGGGGCCGCTGCCCGAGGCAGGGCTCTCCGCCTCCGCCGACACCACCCAGTCCGCGAACCAGAGGTCCCCGTACGCGCGCCACGCCTTCGGGGCGCACTTCGCCGAGGTCCAGGCCGACACGGTCACCGGAGAGGTACGCGTCCGCCGGCTGCTGGGCGTCTTCGCCGCAGGCCGCGTCCTCAACCCCCGCACGGCCCGCTCCCAGTTCATCGGGGGGATGGTGATGGGACTGGGGATGGCCCTGACCGAACACGCCGGCCTGGACCCGGTGTTCGGTGACTTCGCGGAGCGCGACCTGGCCGCCTACCACGTGCCGGCGAACGCCGACGTCCCGGCCGTCGAGGCCCACTGGATCGACGAGCACGACAAGCACCTCAACCCGATGGGCAGCAAGGGGATCGGGGAGATCGGCATCGTCGGGGCCGCGGCGGCGATCGGCAATGCCGTGAGCCAGGCCACCGGCCGACGCCTGCGCGAGCTGCCCCTGACCCCCGACAAAATCCTGTCCGCCCTCACCGCCGACCCGCCCGAGGCGTGACACCCCGCACGCCCCCGGACGTGCCCCTCCCGCAGCGGGCCGGAGGCCGGAGGCCGGCGGTCCTACTGGGCCGCAGGGAGAGACCGCGGCGAGGAGTGGAGGATCTCCAGTCGGCGCTGCGCGGCTTCCGTGGCTCCCGGGCGCCGGCCGGGGACGCGGCGGCGCAGCGAGACCAGGTGCGGGCCGAGGTCGCGAGCCCGCTGCGGGTCCCGGAGTTGCTGCCACTGGTGGTGCGCACGGTCCACTGCGGCCTGGACTGCCGGGGAATCCGGGGCCTGATGGCGAGCGAGGCGGGCGCCGGCGGCCGCCATCCACAACTCGCAGCTCGATCCCGGATCTCCGGCGAGGTGGGCCAGATCGGCCCGCACCTCGAGCCAGTGGACGGCCTGCGCGGATCCCGGACCGTGTGCCTGAAGCGCCCAGGCCTCCCATCGCGCGGCGAGCGAGGCGGCCTCACCGTGCCGGCCGGCGTGCGCGGCGGCGAGGATCGCGGGCAGCGGGCCCTCGGCGGTGGCGTCGAGCGGAGCGGCTGCCGTGTCTGCCGGAGCCGGAGCCGGAGCGGGAGCCGGAGCCGGCGTGCCGTCGACGGCGAGGAGGAGTGCCCCCTCATGGCCGGCCTGGGCGGCGGCCTTCGCGTGCAGCTCGGGCAGCGGCGGGTTCACACCACTGCGCCACGTGCCGGCCACAGCCTTCAGATAGGCCGGCTGGGCGAGCCGACGGCGGGGCAGTGCCGGCGCCACGCGGCCGTAGAGGGACACCCCGTGGCCGAGGGTGAGGCCGTGCGCGCGGATCTGCTCCCACGCATCGGGGTCGGCGATCAGGTCGACGACCACCCTCGTGGAGGCCGGGCGGCGTGGCTTGAGCTCGTTGACCAGCCACTCCCAAGGCAGCGCGGTGTACCGCAGGGTCGCCGGTGTGGTCCGGGCCAAGGCGAGGTGGACGCGCCCGTGTTTGCCGTCGATGTGGAGCTGCCCGATGAGGAACAGGCTCAGCGGACCGGAGGCGGCGGCGGCCGCACGCACGCGGGTGAGCACGGTCTGCTGGTCCGTCGGGTCGGCCAGTTCGACGATCGTGCCCGCCGCGGTTCCGGTCAAGGTACTCGGCGGGACAGCCGCGAGGGTGGGCAGAGTACTGGTGGCGTCGATGAGTCGGCCTTTGCCTGCCGGTGCAGCCGCGAGCAGCAACGCCGTCCCCATCGTGTTCTCCCCTGTGATCACATCAGCACCGTACGCCCTCCCCCTCGACCGGGCCCGACCGGCGTCGAGTGGTGCGGGACCGCGGGGGGCTGCCGGCAGGGCAGGGGCTTGCTAACGTCGGTGTGTGATGGCCTGCACGGAATGCGATTTCGTTTACGACCTTGCCCAGGGTCCTGAGGTCCCGGCGCTCGCCAGGAGCCACGCGGACGCGTACGCCGAGCTCCTGAAGGCAGAGCCGTCGGTGCTGCGGCGGCGCCCGGCGCCGCAGGTGTGGTCACCCCTCGAGTACGCCTGCCACATGCGCGATGTGCTGCTCGTGCAACGGGAACGCCTGCTGGCCGCGCGGCGTTGCGACACGCCGGTCGCCGAGCCCATGGGACGCGACGAGCGGGCCGAGCTCGACGGATACGGCGACCAGGAGCCGACCGACGTCGCCCGGCAACTGCGCGAAGCGGCATCGCTGTTCGCCCATTCCCTCGATCGCCTGACGCCCGCCGACTGGGAGCGCACGCTGATCTACACCTACCCCGAGCGGACGAAACGCTCCCTGCGCTGGCTCGCCGTGCACACCCTGCACGAGCTGCGCCACCATCTGCTCGACATGCGCCGCCAACTGGACCACCCCGGGGCTGCCGCCCCGAGCCCGGGCCGGCGGGAGGCGTAGGCAGCCCGTTCCCGGCGGGACGGCACGTACCGGGGCCGACGGCTCAGGGCACCAGCGGGGCGAAGAGCGTGTCTTCCGCGTCGTCGAGGACGAAGCCGTTGTCGAGGCGGACCCGTACGGTCACCCGGAGACGGCGCTGCTCGTACGCACGCCACTCCGGCTCCAAGGCCTCCACCCGCTCCTCCAGCTGCTTCTTGCTCGCAGGAGGCATCTGCGGGCCGTAGGCGTCGAGGAGGGAGGCGAGCCGGAGGTATTCGGCCGCCTCGGGGGTCTCCTCGCGGGGGTGTTCGGTGACGCGTTCGACGGTGCCCTCGTTGCCCGCCGCGAGCAGGAGCGAAGGACCGTCGAAGTCACCGGCCAGGGGCAGCTTCAACTCGCTCGCCAGCCGCACGCGCCGGCCCTCGTCCAGTGTCATGCGCCCATTAGGCCACAGCATCAGGTGAACCCCCACGCCGGGGCGGGACCGGGCCGCAGGGGCCCGGCGGAACGAACCGCCTTGAGGAGTGCCTCACGGGGGAGGGGGCTCTCACCGCCGACCGCCTGGCGTCCCGCTGCCCCGCAGTTGCCGAGGCAGCGGGGGCAGCCGGGCTCAGGTTGTGTCGCGGTCTGCCGCAGCGGCCCAGCGGCGGACATGCCGGTCGCGATGAACCCGGGCGGCTGCGAGTGTGCTGTCGAGACGCGTGGGCCGGGGTCAGGCTGTCTTGTGGGTGAAGGGGCCGTTGTCCGCGAACGCGAGCCTTGCGAAGTTCTCGCCGATGCGGCGGTGCCCTTCGGGGCTGGGGTGGAGCGCGTCCGGGAGCGGGAGCTCGGCGTGGTCGTTCTGCCCGTAGAGCTCGCGGCCGTCGAGGTAGTGGAGGTTCGGGTCCTCGCCGGCCCGCTGCTCGACGATGCCGGCAAGGACGTCGCGGATGACCGTGAGCGTCAGGCGCCCGGCGGCGGTGTCGGCCGGATCGCCGGTGGCCTTGAAGCGGAGGGTCCCGCCGTCGAAGTCCGGCATGAGAGGCCCGGGGGTGCCTTCGTGGGTCGGGCACAGGAGCGGCGACACCACGAGCAGGGGTGTCGTCGGGTGCCCCTCGCGGATGGTGTCGAGGAAGCCGTGGATGGCGGGGGCGAAGGCACGCCGGCGCATCGCGTCGCTGTTGACGACGTTGATGCCGAGCTTGACGCTGATCAGGTCGGCGGGGGTGTCCCGCATCGCACGCGCGGTGAACGGGTCCACCAGCGCACCGCCGCCGAACCCGAGGTTGACCAGTTCCACGCCGCCTGCGGACGCGGCCAGGGCGGGCCAGATGCCGCTCGGGTGAACGGCGTTCGAGCCCTGGCTGATGGAACTGCCGTGGTGCAGCCACACTCGGCGTCCGCTGTCCCGAGCGGGTTCGACGGGAGCGTCGGTGCGCAGGGCGATCACCTCGGTGATCTCCGCATGCGGGAGCCAGATCTCGACGTTCTTCTCGCCGTCGGGGAGGTCGGTGAAGCGGGCGGTGCCCGCCGATCCCTCGGTGAAGTCCGCGGTCTGGGTGAGCATGTCGCTGATCGTGTGGAGGTTCCCGCCGACCACGGTGGCCTGCGCGGTGAGTCGGCCGTCGACCAGGAGGTCGTACACGCCGTCGGGCGGGGGCGGAAAGCCCTTGTAGGCCCGCTTGGTGGGCAGCGTGTCCAGTTCGACGGCGGTGGCGCGGGTGCGGAAGGCCAGCCGGACGCCGGACGGCTGGGCCTCGGCCAGAGTCAGGAGGTCGTCGGGGATCTGTCGGCGTGCCCATGCGGGCAGCCGGTGCGGCAGCAGCCCCCGCGCGGTCCGCTCCACCTCGAGGTGTCCGCGCAGGAAGTCGGCGGTGAGGGGGGTGGTGGTCCAGTTCTGAACGGTGCTCATTGCCTCGGCCTGCCGGTTCTGGGCGTAGGGGTGGATCGGGTTGCGGAGGGTGGCGCGCCGCTGGTCAGCGGGCGGCCCGGTTCCGCAGCGCGGCGTCGAGGGAGTCCAGGGTCCAGGCCCAGGACTCCTGCGAGGCGACGTCCGTGTGGCTGAAGCCGCCGGCTGCCTCCAGGCTGACGTAGCCGTGGAAGACGCTGCCCAGCATGCGGACGGCGTGGGTCTGGTCCGGCTCTGCCAGGTCGTAGCCGCGCAGGATCGCGCGTGTCATCTGTGCGTGCCGGACGCCGGCGCTGGCGGCGGCCGTCTGCGGGTCGAGCCGGAAGCGGGCTGCGTCGTACCGGCCGGGGTGCGCTCGGGCGTAGTCCCTGTAGGCGTTCGCGAAGGCGATCAGGGCGTCCTTGCCTGCCCGCCCGGCCACGGCGTGGGCGACCCGGTCGGCGAGTTCCTCCAGCGCGAACAGCGCGATCCGGGTCTTGAGCTCCTGGGAGTTCTTCAGGTGCGAGTACAGGCTCGCGACCTTCACGTCGAAGCGCCGGGCGAGCGCCGAAAGGGTCACCTGCTCGAATCCGGCTTCATCGGCGAGTTCCGCACCGGCGAGCGTCAGCCGCTCCGGACTCAGACCTGCCCTGCCCACCACCATCACCTGCTTCCCGTCGCCTACAGACACTATGTATTCGCCTAAAGCCTATAGGCAAATCCCGAGGCCCCTTCGCGACCTGTCGTCCGGTGGGCGGCGGCGCAGCACTGCGGTGCCGGCGACGGCGCAAGGGGTGTTGGCGGGTGGCCTGCTGAGGGTGGGACGGGCCTACCGGGATCTGCCGGTGGCGAGCCCGCAGGGTCTCGGTGCGGGCAGGAGTGCGCACAGGGCCTTCGGGTCAGGTGCGGTGCGTTGGACGGTGCCGTCGGGGCGGACCAGTGCAGCTGCGGTGCGGCCCCGGCGGAGCCAGCGGTGCAGGGCGGTGCCGGGTGGGGCGGTGACCAGGACACCGCCGCGGTCGTGGACCTCGGAGCGCAGGGCGGGGGTGGCGGCTGCGGACGTGACCAGCGCGTAGCGGCCCGCGGCCAGGTCGTCGAGGCGCCGGCCGTCCGACAACGGCGCGTTGGGGCACAGACGTCCCGCGAGGCCGAGCCCGAGCCGTCCGCGGTCGACCAGGGCTGAGCGGTGCAGGGCCGGGGTCCGGCTGTCGAGAATGCGGCTGCTCAGGCCGGGAAGCCGGTGCAGGCGGGGTGCGAGCAGACGGCGAAGGGCACTGCCGGTGTCCCCGCCCGCGGTCATCGCGGTGCCGACCAGCTTGGCGAGGGTGATCATCGAGCGGGCGTGGGGCTTGCGTTCGGCCTCGTAGCTGTCCAGCACGTGTTCGGGGAGACGGCCGTCGAGGACGGCGGCGAGCTTCCAGGCGAGGTTGGCGGCGTCGCGCAGGCCGGCGCCCATGCCCTGGCCGATGAAGGGCGGGGTGAGGTGGGCGGCGTCGCCGAGCAGGAAGATGCGCTGCTTGCGCCAGTGGTCGGCGATCTGGGCGCGGAAGGTGTACTCCGCCGTGCGCACGAGCTGCAGTTCGTCTGCGGGGAGGTTGCCGGTCCAGGGTCGGATGAGGGGGTGCAGGCGGCTCATGTCGCGGTAGTCGTCGGCGCGTTCATCGGGCAGGAGCTGGAACTCCCAGCGGTAGCGGCGCTCGGCGATGCGCATGTAGGTGGCGGCACGCACCGGGTCGCAGACCTGGTGCACGCCCTCCCATTGGGCCAGGTCGGCGTCGGTGGCGATGTCGACCACCAGCCAGCGTTGCGTGAAGGCCAGGTCCTGCAGGGTGGAGCCGATCGTCGAGCGGGTCAGGCTGTTCGCGCCGTCGCAGCCGAGCACGTACCCGGCGGTCACGGTGCCGTTCTCGCCGGTGCTCCGGTCGGTGAGCCGGATGCGCACCGGCCCTCCGTCGGACTGCTCCATCCCGGTGACCTCCACGTTGCCGCGCAAGGTGACGGTCGGGTGCCGTTCGAGGTGGGTGCGCAGCAGCTCCTCCAGTTGGGGCTGGTCGAACATGTTGGCCTCGGGGTGGCCGTGGCGGCCGACGGCGGCGCCGCGCCGGAACTCGGCCAGCACCCGCAGCTCGCGGTCCAGGAGCCGCAGGCCGTGGGCGGGGCGGGAGATCGCGGCGAACTCCTCGGCGACGCCGAGACGGGCGAGCAGCCGGTAGATCTCGTCGTCCAGGTGGACCGCCCGCGGCAGGGGGTAGACCGAGTCCCAGCGGTCCAGCAGGAGGGTCTCGATGCCGTACTGGCCCAGCAGCGTCGCCGCGGCCAGCCCGGTGGGGCCGGCGCCGATGACGACGACCGGGACGGGGCGGACGGTCATGACATCACCGGTCCGGGCGTCGGCCGGGACCAGGTCCAGCGCAGGGCGTACTGGTCGAGGACCGCGCTGATGGCCTTGCGGTCACCGGTGCCGGGGGTGACGGACACGAGGACGGAGCCGTCCTCGATCGCCGCGTCGACGCGGGCGTCGTGGCCGTGGCCGGCCAGGGCCTCCGCGACGGCGATCCGGGTGGCGTCCGCCCGCAGGGCGGGTTTGTAGGGCTTGCCGACATCGGTCACCGGCAGCGCGGCAAGGATGGTGACGGACTTCGGGGCGGCCGCGCGTTCCGGGACGCGCTCGGCGGCCCACCGGCGGAGCTCGTCCTCGCTCACGTCCGCTTCCGGCGCGAGGGTCACGTACGCCACGGGGACCTCGCCCGCGTGCGGGTCAGGGCGTCCGACCGCGCCGGCGCCGGTGACGTGCGGGTGGGCGAGCAGCGCGTCCTCGATGGCGGCCGGGTCGATGTTGTGGCCGCCGCGGATGATCAGGTCCTTGGCGCGGCCGGCCAGGCGGACGAACCCGTCTGCGTCGAGACGGGCCAGGTCACCGGTGTCGAGCCAGCCGTCCACGAGCTTGCCGAGGCCGTCGAGGACCGGACGGCCCCGGTCGTCGCGGCCGGTGACGTAGCCGGCGAACACGGTCGGGCCGCCGATCGCCAGCAGGCCGGTCTGCCCGGCGGGGAGCTCCGTCCACGAGTCCGGGTGGACGACCTTGACGTGCTGGTAGGGCATGCGCTGCCCGACGGCGCCGGGGCGCGGCGCGTCGGGAAAGCTGCGGGCGCTGGCACAGGTGGCCTCGGTCAGGCCGTAGCCCTCGACCAGCGTCACCCCCGTGTGGGCCTCGAACGCGGTGCGGACGGCGTCGGGCAGCGGCGACGCGCCGACCATGGCGTGCCGCAGGCTGCTGATGTCCGCCGCGCCGACGGGGCACTGGGCGAGCACCTGGTAGACGGTCGGTACGGCGCTCATGGCGGTGATGCCGTAGTGCTCGACGATCGACCAGAACTCGGCGTACAGGGCCGGTTCGCGATAGCCGAGTGGTCCTGCCCACACCACCTGCCGGCCCTTGAACAGCGGCGCCAGCAGTGTCACGACGAGGGCGTTGACGTGGAACAGGGGAAGGGCGGCGAAGAGGGCGGCGTCGCCGTCGAGCATCGAGTCGGCAGCGATCATCCAGGCGTTGGCGACCTCGCCCGCGTGGGTGTGCGCGGCGAGCTTGGGGGTGCCCGTCGTGCCACCGGTGTGGAAGAACGCCGCCAGGTCACCCGCCGCGGGTGTCTCGCCCGCGAATCCGGACGCGTCGTCGTCCCGTGACAGCTCCGCCAGTTCGCCGACCAGGACACCGCCGAGTCTCGGCAGCGGCACCGAAGGGGCCTGCGCCCCCGTGGGGCGGAGCACCAGGACCGCGTCCAGCCCGCCCGTCAGCTCGGGGACCTTCGCCCACACCTCCGGGGCCAGCTCGGGTCCTGCGGCGATGAGGACCCGCGCGCCGGAACGCCTCAGCAGCTCGCCCAGGTGGTCCGGGGCGAGTGCGCCGCCCAGCGGCGCGGCGATCCCGGCGAGCTGGGCGGCCAGAATGGCCGGTATGAGTTCCGCGCAGTTGGGTGACATCAGGGCCACGGCGTCGCCGCGCCGCACCCCGAGACGGTGCAGCAGGTTCGCGTGGCGGTGCACCTGCTCCAGCAGGCCGGCGAACGTCAGCCGGGCCGGCTCGCGCCACCGGTCAGCGTCGGGCAGCACCGTCAGGGCGGTGCGGTCCGGCCAGGTGCTCGCCGCTCGCACGAGCAGGTCGTACGTCGAGCCGGGCAGACCGCGCGCCTCCAGCGGGATCGCCTCGATCGAGGGCAGGTCGTCGGGGCCGCGGTAGCCGGGCCACAGCAGGTCCTCGGTCACCGCGCGTACCTCACCGTCGTGCGCTGGCGGCCCAGGTCGAGCCTGCCGTCGTCGGTGGCGACGGCCGCCTCCACCAGATCGCCGTCCCGCAGGTACTTCGGGTTCTTGGCCTGGGACTTGAAGAACAGCCGCCACTTGGTCGCGGCCGGCAGCAGCGAGCCCAGGACCTCGACCGGCTTGGGCGGCGCGCTGAGCGCGGTGCCGACCGGGGTACCGGTCAGCAGCAGGTCGCCGGGGTCCAGCCGCTGGAAGCCGGTGAGCGCCCGGAGGGCCTTGAGAGGCCCGTGGATCATGTCGGAGGCGGGCATGTCCTGCCGCAGCTCGCCGTTGACCCACAGGCGCAACCGCAGCTCGGCGAACCGGTCGAGGTCGCCCTCCTCCAGCAGCACCAGCACCGGCCCGGTGGGGGTGAACGTGGGGTAGGACTTGGCCTCGTAGAACTGGGTCTTGGGCAGCTGCAGGTCCCGGGCGGAGACGTCGTTGGTGACCACGAGGGCGGCGACGTGGCGGGCGAGGTCCGCGGCGGTGACCTCGGTGCCGACCGGGAGCGGTGCGCCGATGACGAGGCCGATCTCCACTTCGTAGTCGAGCAGCCGGACGTGGGCGGGCTTGACGATGTCCTCGTACGGGCCGCTGATCGAGCCGGACGCCTTGCGGAAGAACGCGAGCGGGACGCTGTTCGGAGCAAGGCCCGCATCGGCCGCGTGCGAGGCGAAGTTCGCCATCTGGGCCACGACCCGGCACCCTGGGGTGACCGGGGAGAGCACCGCGAGGTCGGCGACCGGAACTCCGGCGTCGGTGCTGTGCACGGCGGCGGTGACGGCGTCCCGGTCGGCCAGCAGTGCGGCGGTGGTGGCGGCCGCGGTCCGGATCCGGACGGCGCGCTGATCGCGGACGGCGTACCAGCCGTCGGCGGTGCGCAGGACGTTGACGCTCATCGGTTCATCGCTTTCATCAGGCCCAGCAGGCGGCCGGGGTCGATCTCGTTGTCGGCGCGCAGGGCGCGCACCACCTCGCGGATCAGGGCGGGGGAGGGGTGGGCGCCGAGGAAGTCGCGGGTGGCGGGCGGGCCCCACTGGGCCAGGCCGCTCGCGGACATCGGGGCCCAGCCGGGTTCCAGGTCGCAGTCGAACAGGTCGCCGTCGGCGAAGTGCTCGACCATCAGCCTGTCGGGGTCACGCCAGTAGTCGAAGAGCTGGCTTCCCTGGACGTGCCGGCCGATGCCCCAGCTGCGCTGGTAGCCGCGCTCGGCGAGGTACTGCCCGCCGGCTGCGATCGCGTCGAGGTCGGTGACCTGGTAGGCGGAGTGGACGTAGCCGGTGCGCGGGCCCAGGTGCATCGCGAGGGTGTGGTGGTCGACCGGGGTGCTGCCCTGGTCGCAGCGGATGAACGCCATCGTGGGCCCGCGGTCGCGCCGGCCGTCCAGGAACAGGAAGTCGCTGACGATCAGCCCGAGGGTCTCCAGGTACCAGTCCAGGGCCCGGGTGAACCTCGGCGTCTCCAGCACCACGTGGCCCAGCCGCTGGATCCGGGCGGGTTCGCGCGGCGGGCGCTGGGCGGTGTTGGTCCGGATGCGGCGGCCGCCGAAGTTGAGCGGGAGCGCGGGCTGCTCGGGCAGGGCCGGGAGCCGCTCGGTGCCGTGGACGACGCGGACCGGGAAGCCGGACGGGTCGGCCAGGTCCACGACCCGCCCACCGCCGAACTCCCCGAGCTCGCGGACCGGATGGCCGGTGGCGCGGGCCAGCCGGTCCAGATCCGCGCGCTCGGCGGCCCGGAACGCCGGGCCGAGGAACCGCGAGGTGCGGCCCCGGCGCACGACCGCGCACGCCGAACCGGGCAGGGTGCCGCGCAGATACAGCGCCCTGCCGGTGCGCGCGGCGACGGCGAAGCCGAAGTCGCGGGCGAACACCTCGGCGCGGGCCAGATCGGGTTTCTCGAACTCCAGCCAGGCCAGGTCCGCCACTTTGATCACGGGCTGCCGGGCACGGCCGGGATGCTCCCCGCGCAGCGCCCCGTGCTCGCTGTGCAGGTCCTGGTGGGCGGTGGTGGGCCCGGGCGGGCGGGCTCGGTCGTCCGACATGGGGGCTCCGTCGGTGGTGGCTCGAACGGACACGCTTCTGATGAGAAGCTCTTAACTGATAGAAGCATCAGACTTGAGTGCCCAATCGTCAAGTGCAGGGGTTGATGGAATCATCAGATCTGAATGCGCCTAGACTGGCGGGATGCAGAACCAGCCCGACACCAGCGGCGGCCCGGCGACCGCGAACCGCTTCGAACGCCGCCGGGCGCGCACCCGCCAGGCGCTGATCGGCGCCGCACGGCAGATCCTGGCCGAGACCGGCGAGACCTCGGCCAGCATCCAGGAGATCGCCGACCGCGCCGACGTGGGCTTCGGCACGTTCTACAACCACTTCGAGACCAAGAACGACCTGTTCGACGCGGCGGTCGGTGACGCCCTGGAGGAGTACGGCCAGCTGCTCGACAGGGTCACCGAGGGCATCGACGACCCCGCCGCAGTCTTCGCCGCCAGCGTCCGCCTCACGCTGCGGCTGGCCGCCTCGCATCCCGAGATCACGCAGATCCTGCGCCTGCGCGGCCTGCCCCACATCCACGCCGCCACCGGGCTCGGGCCGCGCGCCCTGCGTGACCTGGAGGTCGGCAAGGCGTCCGGCCGTTTCACCTTCGAAGACCCGCTCGTGGCCCTGTCCGCGGTCGGCGGCGCGCTGATCGGTCTGATCCAGCTCAACTCGGCGCGCGATCTCGACGCCGCGGCCGGCGAGCAGATGGCCGAGATGATCCTGCGCATGCTCGGACTCCCGGCGAACGAGGCCCACGAGATCTCCACCCGCCCGCTGCCCGACCTGCCCTGACCTCGGCCGCCCCCGCCGGCCGCACGCGCGTCCAGGCCCCCGCGCTGGTGCTGCTCAGGGCCTGGCGGTCACGCGGAACGGCGGCGCCGGGCCACGGCGTACAGCGCTCCGCCGAGGGTCACGGCCACAGCGGCGAGCCCGCCCATGGCCAGTGCGCTGGATCCGGTGTCGGCCAGGTTGCCGCCCGTACCGCCGTTCGGTCCCGCCGCGTTGGCGGGGGCGGTGGTGCCGGTGCTCGCGGAGGCCGAGGGCGAGGGTGTGGCCGAGGCCGAGGCGGACGCCGACGGGCCGGGCTGCGGCGTGGTGTCGGCCGGCGTCACGGTGATGGTGAGCTTGGCCGCGTTGTTGCCCAGGTCCCGGTCGATGTCGGCGATGCTCAGCTCGCCGGGGCCGCGGTCGGCCTTGTACCGGTACTCGCCCAGGTAGGTGCCCGGCTTGACCCAAGGCTCGATCTTGAAGATGCCCTTCACCGAGCCGCCGGTACCGCCGAACACGCGGCGCCCCTCCGGACCCGGGCGGCCGCCGACGAAGCTGATGCCGGGCGGCAGTACGAACTCGGTCTCCACCACCTTGCCGTCGGCGGCCGCGGTGGCCACCGATCCGGTGCCCTTGATCTGCCAGCCCGGGTTGAGCAGCACCTGGCCCCCGGCCGGACCGCTGCCCGTGGCCCCGTCCACGGTGAAGTCGGGCTGGTTCGCCGGGTTTTCGACTGCCACCTCGCGGCCCCAGAAAGGCCACTCCTTGAACGGATCGGACGGAACGGCCTTGATGGCCGCGGCCGTTCCCTTGACCCCGCCCTGCTCCGGCTTGTAGATCGGCTTCCCGCCCGGCGTCCAGGTGACGTAGAACCGGTCCCGCCACAGCACCGGGGTCGCGGTGACGGTCAGCCCCGTGTCGATCCGGTAGTACGCGCCCGGCTCGAAGGTGCCGGTGAAGCTGCAGAACAGGTACGCGTCGCGGTACTCCCGCACCGGGTCGACCTTGAAGTATTCGCAGTTCGACGGGCGCTCCTGGGCATTCAGCTCCAGGCCCGGCGGCAGGTGGATGCCCAGCTCCGCCCCCTGGACGGGCTTGTCGGCGATGACCCTGAACCCGAGGCGGAGGCTCTGCTTCTGGCCGTTCTCGACCGTGGTGTCGAGGAGTTCCTCGGAGGTGGCGAGGCCGCGGAACTGGTCGGGGGAGCCCTTCGGCCCGTCCGGGCTCTGGCTGCCGGCCGCGGTGTCCGGGAGCGCCGGGGTCGGTGACGGCGCTGCTTGGGCAACGGCTCCGGCACCCCACACCAGCGCGCCGGCAGTCAGCACCGCCCCGATCCGCGGTGCAGCCGTCGCAAGGGCGCGGTTCAACCTGATCACAATGTCCCCCTCGTGTCATACGGGCCGGGCGTTCAAACGCACCCGACCCCAGTACGACCCGCGCCGAGCCCGCCTGGTTGCCCCGGGAGATCAAAAAAGTTCCTGGTACCCGGCCGCCGGTACCGGGAGGAAGGCCGTCGAACCGGCCGAGCGTCGGCGCTGGAGGACCTCTCCCCGCGGAAGGTCAGGCACTCCCGGCCAGGGTCGCGGCGAGGTTGTCCAGGACGTGGGGCCAGCCCCGGCCCATGCCCTCGTACGCCTGCCGTCCCAGGGGGGAGTCGAGGTCGAAGCCGGCGTGGGTGAGGACGAGGCGGGTGCCCGTTCCTTCCGGGTGCAGCGTCCAGGTGATGGTGGTGTCGAGCGTGCCCTCGGCGAACCGGTAGGCCAGCAGGCGCTCGGCTTCCACCTCGGTCACCTCGCAGGGCTGGTGGCCGAAGTTGCCCATGTCGAGCGTGAAGCGGTGCCCGACGACGGGCTTGACGTCGCCGGCCGCCCACCAGCGGGCGTGCAGGCCGGGGTCGGTCAGGGCCTGCCACACCGCCGCCGGCGGGTGGGGCAGGAACTTCTCGCAGGTGATCGTGTTGTTCTCGCTCATGACGTTCCGTTTTCCTCGTCCAGAAGGTCGGACAGTGCGTCCAGGCGCTGCTTCCAGTAGTGCTCGAACGGATGCAGCCAGTCGCTCACCTCGGCCAGCCGGGCCGGTTGCAGGTGGTAGAAGCGGTGCCGGCCGCGCGGCTCCTCGCGCACCAGCCCGGCGGTGCGGAGCACCGCCAGGTGCTCGGAGACGGCAGGTCTGCCGAGCTCGAACAGGCCGGCCAGCTCACCGGTGGAGCGGGCCCCGTCACGCAGGCTCTCGAGCAGTCTGCGGCGTACCGGGTTGGCCAGCACGCCGAACACATCGGTGGGCATGACCCCAGTATGCGTCGGAAGAATCCGACGCGTCAAGAATTCCCGACGCGGCGTGGCCCGAGCCCGAGCGAGCCGAGCCGATTCGCCCGACTGCCACCCGGAATGCGCGCTCGTCCCGACCCGGGCAGCGTGGTGCACCCGCCCCCTTCACCCCGGAGGTACGACGTCGATGCCCCAGAAGGCCATCACGGTGTCGGATCCGCTTGCGAACGCCCGGGCCGGTTCCGCCGCGGTCCGCACGCGGCCGGGCGACCTGGTGTGGCTGGGGTCCGTCGCCTCCTTGTACGGACTCCTCCAGCTCCTCTTCGTCGTCCCGGGCACCGGACTGGGGTGGGACGAAACGGTGTACGTCAGCCAGGTGTCCGGCGACCACCCGGCCGCCTACTTCAGCGCCCCGCGCGCCCGCGGCATCACCTACCTGGTCGCCCCCGTCGCCGCGTTCACCTCCTCCGTCCCGGTGCTGCGCGTGTACCTGGCCGTGCTGGCGGCGGGGGGACTGCTGCTCTCGCTATGGGTGTGGAGGGGGCTGCTCCCGACCCGCGTGCTCGCCCTCGCGGGCGGCCTGTTCGCGGGGCTGTGGACCGCCCTGTTCTACGGGCCCCAGGCCATGCCCAACCTCTGGGTGGCTTTCGGGGCCCTCTTCACCGTCGGGTGTTTCCTGCGGGCCGCCCGCCCTCACCGGGACCGCCTCGCGCCGGCCGGCGTTGCCGCGGGGGTCGCGTTCGCCGCGCTGATGCGGCCTGGTGACGCCCTGTGGCTGGCCCTACCCCTGCTCTGCGCCGCCTTGGCCGTGCCTGCCGGCCGGCGGACCGCTCTCGTGGTGGCTCCGGTCGTCGGCCTCGCGGTGGGCGGCGCGGAATGGGCCGTCGAGGCGTACCTCCGCTACGGCGGCCTCCTGCCGAGGCTCCGCAGGGCGAGCGAGATCCAAGGCGGTCTCGGCTGGAACCCGGCCTTCACCGACCAGCTGCGCGCCCTCGGCGGGCGGACGCTCTGCCGTCCGTGCGATGGACCGTGGCCCCGGCCCGTCACGACCCTGTGGTGGTTCGCCCTGCCCCTGCTCGCCGCGGGCGGGCTCGTCGCCGCGTACCGCAGCGGACGGGGCAGGCCGGTCGCCCTGCCCACTGCGGTCGCACTGTTCCTCGCCGCGCCGTACCTCCTGATGATCGGCTACGCGGCGCCGCGCTTCCTGCTGCCTGCCTACGCGCTGCTGGCGATCCCGGTCGCGGTGTGCCTGGACCGCCTGTTCGCCGCGTGCCGTACCCGCCCGCTCGCCCTGACCGCTCTGTGTGCCGCCCTGGTGTCCCACCTGGCCGTGCAGTTCGCGATCACCGGTGGCGTGGTCGCCCGCAGCCGCGCCGACCGGGTGGCGTTCACCGCCGTCGCCGCAGAACTGCACCGTCTGGGCGTGCGCCCGCCGTGCGTCCTCAGCGGCATCGAGGCGGTCCGCGCCGCATTCGCCACCGGATGCGCGGCCCGCCAGGTGTACGGGGGCCACGACGGCAGCATCACCGCCCGTGAGCTCGCTTCCCTGGCGCGCACCCGGCCGACGGCCGTGCTGGTGTCGGGAGATTCTCCGCCGCCCCCGTGGGCTCGGAGCTGGCAACCGCACTCCCTGCCCGACGTCCCGGGCCGGCCCGCCTACCGCGCGTACCTGGCGCCGACACCGCCGGCCACGCCGGGTGAGGCGAGGTAGAGGCCACCGCGGCCCTGGCCTGACCGGTCCTGGCGTGCGGCCACGACCCTGGCGGCGTATTCCGCCAGTCGGGCCCGCAGCCGTTCGCGCGGCACGCCCTCCCGGCTCCGGCCGGGCGCTCGACGAGGTCGGCCCGGGTGGCGGCGATGAGGGCGTGCCCGGCGAAGTCGGCGTCGGCCAAGTCCGGGACCTCCTCCAGTACGGACCGGAGCACGCCGTGCCACCAGTTTCCCCGAGGGATTCGCGACGATCCTCGCCGATGGACGAGGCCATCGCCGCGGGCGTCGAGGACCGGGTCACCGACTCCGCTCGGCGCATCAGGGGGCGCCCCGCGCGCGTCTTCCGTTCCGTCAGGGAGCGGGAATCGAGGCGCGGAAGCTGAAGGGCAAGCACAGGGACGTACCCGGCCGCGTACGACCGAACCTCCCCGGCAGTGGCCGCCCCTGGTCAGCTGGCCGACCTCGCGCCTGCCGCCTCCTGCACCCTGGCCTCCAGCTCGTCGCGGTCCAGACCGATCACCTCCGCGTATTGGTCCAGGGCCGTGTCCAGGAGCCACCAGGGCTCGCGTGCGTCCTCCCACGCGTCCCGCCAGGTCACGTGCTGCTCGTCGGTCCACTGAGCCGCGTCGCCGAGTTCCTCCTGAAGGCGGGCCAACCCGGCGTGCGCTTCGTCGGTCGCTTCCTGCAGCTCGATCAGTTCGTCCAGCACGTCCGACAGTTCGATTTTCATTCCGGGATCTTAGGCGCCCAGTGCCGGCGGCCGGCTCGCAGTGCTGCCGCCGGACGGGGGAGGACGGCCGGCCGCGTTGTTCCTGCCCGCGGGATGCTGTCGCCGCCTGCCGTGCCGTGCCGGCACGGGGTCAGTACGGCCGCGCCCGCTTCGCGAAGGCCGGCGACAGTTCGTCCTGCAAGGCGCTCGGGAAGGCGACGGTGTTCGGGTCCCCGTCCGAGGTGTACCGGTTCCCACCCGCAGCGAGCTTGTCCAGCCAGCTCGACGAACCGAACTCGGCCTCCCCGCCCTCGTCATCGCGTCCCGCCGAACGGATCCGGGGGATCGCGCCGGGGGTGAAAGCCTTCGCGAAGGGCGAGACCGACGGGTTGGCCCCCACGAGGTACACCCCGTCGTACCGGTAGCCCGTTCCGCGTCGGGCGAGCCCCTCAGGCTCGGGCATGGCGCCGAAGGGCAGGGCGAGCGAGGTGACCTGCGTCCCGGGTGCAGCCTTCTCGATCGCCTCCTGGCCGGCTGAGATCGCCCCCTCGGCGTCCGCCTGGTCCAGGGAGCGCAGGTTCTCGTGGCGGCCCGTGTGGTTGGCGACCTCGTGGCCGTGCTCCTTCAACCACGTCAGGGCCTTGGCGGGGCCCGTGGCCGAGAAGGCGTCCGCGTTGACGAAGAAGGTCGCCACCGGCTTGAACGCGGGGTACTTCTTCGCCGTGTCCGCCAGGATGGCGACCGCGGTGCCCGGCGCCGGGGCCCCGTCCGGGCCGAGGCGCACCTGGCTGTTGGTGGAGTCGTCGAACGTCAGGACCACCGGGTGCGTGCCGGCCGGGATGTCGATGCGGCCCGTCTGGAAGTCCCGCGCCGTCACCGGCACGTAGTTCTCCCGGGCGAGGCGTTCCAACTCGGCCCGGAAATCGGCCGGCGTGCGGTCGTACACGCTGGCCGGCTCCTCGACGAGCTGGTGGTACATCAGGACCGGCACCTGGCCGAGTTCGTTGGCCCCGACGTCCGCCGGGCTCTTCGCGGTGACGGGGCCGGCCGCCGCCGACGACGCGGCAGCACGGTGTCCCCCCACGGCCGGTGAGGGCCCCGTGGAACAGCCGGTAGCGAGCAGGGCGGCGCCCGTCAGGGCGCCGAGCGGGACGAGCAGGTGGCGCATCAGAAGCCCTCCAAGGCAAGGGGTCGCGCCATGACTACCTGCGACGGGAGCGCTCATACCGCACTGTCCCCTGCATGGCGTAGCCGCCGCGCCGGAACCGATCGGGGCCGTCCGTGTGAAATCCGGGCCGAGCAAGGCGACCGGCACACGGAGCGGCAATGAATGGAGGCACATCCGGCGCACGCCACGGCACGAAGGACATCGAGATGTTCACCACACGCACGCCGCATTCCAGCCCCTCCCTCCGTCCCCGGCGCTCGGCCCGCCGGCGCGCCCTCATGGCGACCACCGGAGCGGTCGCGCTGGCCGGAGCGGGCGTCGGAGCCTGGACGTTCTTCGCGCCGGGCCCGGGCATCCAGGGTGTCAGCGACGGCGCGGTCCTCAACGGTCGCGCGGCCGCACGGGTCAGCGCGTACCTCGCCGCCGGCGCGGCGGGCGGCGAGAACGAGCCGCGCGCCACCCTGGACGGCGCCGCGGTCCCCCTCACGGCCGATGGCGCCCGCCTGAAACTCGTACTTCCGCACCTCAAAGAGGGTCGGCACACCCTGGTGGTGGACGGCGCCGGCAGCTTCCCCTTCGCCTCCTCCCGCCAGGTCGTGGGCTTCAGCGTGGATGCCACCGCCCCCGAGCTGAACGTGGCCGACCCCGAGGTCAAGAAGGCCGGCCCGGTGACCATCACCGGCAAGGCCTCCACCGACGCCCGGGTGAGCGTCAACGGCAAGAGCGTCCCCGTCGACAAGACCGGGGCCTTCAAGGCCACGGTGCCGAAGGGCACACCCGTCGTCACGGTCACAGCGGTGGACCGCGCAGGAAACACCACCACCAAGGACGTGTCCGCCCGGGGGCGCCGCCCCATGATCCGAGCCGCGCACATCACAGCCATCGGCTGGGGCGACGACACGCTGCGCGGCGACATCCTCGCCCTGGTCCGCAGCGGCAAGCTCAACGCCGTCGAGCTGGACGTCAAGGACGAGGACGGCGAGGTCGGGTACGCGTCCCAGGTGCCGCTGGCCCGCCGGATCGGCGCGGCCAAGGGCTACTACGACGCCCGCAAGGCGATCGCCGAGATCCACGCCGCCGGCGCCCAGGCCATCGGCCGCATCGTGGCCTTCCGCGACCCCAAGCTGGCCTCGGCCGCCTGGAAGTCCGGACAGCAGGACCAGCTCGTGCTGACCCCGGACGGAGAGCCCTACGACGGCGGGCACTACGGAGCCCTGTCCTTCACCAACTTCGCCAACCCCACGGTCCGCAAGTACAACCAGGACCTCGCCGTCGAAGCAGCTCGGCTCGGCTTCGACGACATCCTCTACGACTACGTGCGCCGACCGGACGGCCCGCTGGCGGACATGCGCTTCCCGGGCATCGGCACCACCACGCCCGAGCAGTCCATCACCTCGTTCGTCGCCGACACCCGGACCGCCCTGCGTCCCCAGGCCAAGTACCTCGGCGTCTCCGTCTTCGGCATCGCCGCGACCCGGCCCACCGAGATCGCACAGGACATCGGTTCCCTGGCCAAGGTCACCGACTACATCGCACCGATGGTCTACCCGTCCCACTGGGGGCCGGGGGAGTACGGCGTCGCCGAGCCCGACACCGCCCCGTACGCGATCGTGCAGCGTTCGCTCGCCGACTTCGCCCGCCAGGCGAAGGGCACGCAGGCCGAGATCATCCCGTGGCTGCAGGACTTCTCGATGGGCAGCACCTACGGGCCGACCGAGGTGGCCGAACAGATCAAGGCCGCGGCGGCGAACAAGATGAACTCCTTCATCCTCTGGAACGCCGGCGCCCGCTACCAAGGCGCGGCACTCCAGCAGATCGCCGCGCGCTGACCGTGCCGGCCGTACCGGTCCGAGAGGAGAAACCGGGCCCAGGACCCGCCTGAAACGCAAGCGGACGGTAACGGAAGGTGACATTCGGGCGCCCGGGCGGTGAGGCGCCCCACAGGACCTGCGTCACATTCGCCCCCGGATAGTAGGTCGGCGGCGGCATCGGGCGGGGGCCGGATCCGCCCGGGATGGGGCCTCGGGGCGGGTGGGCGGGCCGGTCGCGGCGGGGCCGGCGGGCGGGGCGGCTGCGAGGCGGGGTAGTAGGAGGGGGTCGTGGGCCGGCCCGTCGGGGGCGGGCTTGCGGGTTGTCGTGGGGAAGCGG
>NZ_JBEYXN010000037.1:0-45825 GCF_040704625.1 Streptomyces sp. NPDC046866 | reverse complement strand
GCGCGGACCGGAAAAGGGCATGGCGAAGAGGGCCGCTGACGGCCATATTCATCAACCTCCCTGCACCGGAGTCGTGTTCGCGCGGGCTCGCGCCGGGGCGACCGTAACAGACCGAACACCGAGCCCTCCCGCCCGCCCCCCGCAAACAGCCGCCTGTCGAGCCGGCAGGCTGCCGGGCGTTGGCCGGCGACGTGTTCCTCGGCGGCCGCAAGCGTGAACGACCGGCCGCTGCCGGTCCGTTCCATCACGGGCAACGCCTGCCGGGCGATGCCGACGACTTCCAGGCGGCGCTCGCCGGCTCCCGTGAGCCAGGGCCGCCCTTCGGTGACCCGGGCCCACGTCGCGGTGCGGCGGTTCAGCGCAGGCAGCCCCGCAGCCCGGCGAGGTCGACGTGTTCCAGGGAGGCCGCGAAGGACCGCGCCCGGGAGGCGGCGACCTCCAGCAGGGACGGCACCACCAGCACCGCGCAGCCCGCGGCCTCGGCCGAGGCCGCGCCGTCCGGGGAGTCCTCGACGGCCACGCAGGCCCCCGGTGCGGCGCCGAGCCGGGCGGCGGCCGCCCGGTAGGGGTCCGGGTGGGGCTTGGTGCGCGGAGTGTCGTCGGCGGAGAGGGTGAACGCGAACGGGACATGGGCCAGCGCCCCGCCGGCCACGGCGTCGACGACCAGCCGGGGCGAGGCGCTGACCAGGGCGAACGGCACGTTCTGCGTGGCCAGTACGGCCAGGAGCCGGTCGGCGCCGGGCCGGAGCGGGGCCCCGGCCGCCACCCGGCGGAAGAACCGCCCGGTGAGCTCCTCGGCCACCCGGTGCGGGTCTCCCGCGCCCGAGACCCGCACCAGGTGGGCGGCGGTGTCGGCCACGGCCCGGCCGACGACCTCGGGGGCGTCCGCACCGCCGAGGGCGTGGCCGAGCCCGGCCGCGACCTCCTCGGTGGCCTGCCACCACAGGACCTCGGTGTCGACGAGGGTGCCGTCCATGTCGAAGAAGACGGCGGCCAGGGCGCTCATCCGGCGCTCCGGGCCACCACGAGCACGGGCCGCTCGACCAGGCCGACGGCGGCCCGCGCACCCGGTACCAGGTCCGCTGCGTCCCGCGAGGGCACGTCGGCCTTGACGGAGGCGGTCATCCCGGGCAGTTCGAGCTGGAGCCGGGTCACGGCGCCGAGGAAGGAGGCGGCGAGGACGGTGGCCGTGCCCTGCGGGTCGGCGGCTGCGGTGACGTTCTCGGGGCGCACCAGCACCTCCACCTCCCGCGTCCCCTGAGGGAGCGGCCCGTCGACGGGCAGCCGGGCACCCGCGGCGGCCACCTCCACGAGGCCCGCGTCGGTGAGCCGGCCGGGCAGCCGGTTCATGGTGCCGACGAACTCGGCGACGAACGGAGTCGCGGGGCGCTCGTACAGCTCGGCCGGGGCCGCGCACTGCTCCAGCCGGCCGGCGCCGATGACGGCGACGCGGTCGGCCATCGACAGCGCCTCCTCCTGGTCGTGGGTGACGAACACGGTGGTGATGCCCAGGGCCAGCTGGAGCCGGCGGATCTCCTCGCGCAGGGTGGCCCGTACCTTGGCATCGAGGGCCGACAGCGGCTCGTCGAGCAGCAGGACCCGCGGGCGCAGGGCCAGCGCGCGGGCGAGGGCGACGCGCTGCTGCTGGCCGCCGGACATCTGGTGCGGGAAGCGGTCGCCGTGCTCGGGCAGGCCGACCAGGTCCAGGAGCTCGGCGGCGCGTTCACGGCGCTGCGCCGCACCGACGCCCCGAACGCGCAGGCCGAAGGCCACGTTGTCGCGGGCGTTGAGGTGGGGGAAGAGGCTGTACGACTGGAAGACCATCCCGATGTCGCGGCGGTTGGCGGGGACGCGGGTGACGTCCTCGCCGTCGATCAGGACCTCGCCGGCGTCGGGCTGCTCGAAGCCGGCGAGAATGCGCAGGGCGGTGGTCTTGCCGCAGCCGGAGGGGCCGAGCAGGGCGAGGAGTTCGCCGGGCTCGACGGTCAGGTCGAGGCCGTCGAGGGCGGTGGTGGAGCCGAACGCCCGGTGCAGTCCGCGGAAGACGACTCGCGCGCCCGCGGCGGTGGCCGCACCGTCCGCGCCGTCCGCGCAGTGTGCGCCGTCCGCGAGGTCCTCGGTGGGCTTGGGGTCCGCGGGGCCGCCGGGCTTCCGGGCCGCGGGAAGGGTGGTGGGCATGGGGGTCAGGACTCCTTGCGGGAGGTGGCGGGCGTACGGGGTGCGGCGGACACCGCGGAGGGGGTGGTCCCGACCCGCGAGAGGACGAGCAGCAGCAGCCAGGTGACGAGGAGGCTGAGGATCGAGACGGCGACCGACATCCGGGCGTGCGCGCCGGAGAGGGAGACGATCCACACGGCGAACGGCTGGAAGCCCAGCAGCGAGGCGATGGTGAACTCGCCGAGGACCAGGGCCAGCGTGAGGAACGCGGCGCCGGCCAGGGAGGCCCGCAGATTGGGCAGCAGGACCCGCAGGACCACGTACGCCCAGTTCGCGCCGCAGCTGCGGGCGGCCTCGACCAGTGTGGGCACGTCGACGGCGCGCAGGCCGGCGTCGAGGGAGCGGTGGACGAAGGGCAGCGCCAGCACCGTGTACGCGAGGATCAGCACGACGGGGAAGTCGGGGTCCTGGACGGCCAGGAAGGTCTGGTAGAGCGGGGTCCGCGACAGGTGGTCGGGGCCCCACCGCAGCACGGTGGTGATCCCGGTGACCAGCGCGATGGGCGGCACGACCAGCGGAAGCGTGCACACCACCTCGACGACCGGCCGCAGCCGCGGCGCACCGAGTCGTACGGCGATCAGCGCCGGCACCGTGAGCAGCAGGGACAGGGCGATGGTGGCGGCGGCGAGGCCGAGGGAGAGCAGCAGGCTCGGAGTGAACCCGTCGGCGGAGAGCAGCTGGGTGTACGCCCCGAAGTCGATGCCCTGACCGGGCACGTGCACGGTGAAGACGAAGGACGCGAGGAGGGGGAGGAGGAAGTAGGCGGCCGCGGGCAGGAGCACGGCGACGCGCCAGGGGCGTGGTGTCATCGCAGCCATCGGGCGCTCCGTCGCTGGAGGGGGAGGTGGACGGCCATCACGAGGCCGGCGATCAGGATCATGTCGAGGCCGAGGGCGAGCGCCACGTTTTCCTGGCCGGTCAGCACGTTGCCGGACAGCGCGTCGGCGATCTTGAGCGTGACGAGCGGGACGGAGCCGCCGACGAGTGCGGCGGCCGTGGCGTGCGCGGCGAAGGCGGTCCCGAAGAGCAGCACGAAGCCGCCGAGGAGGGTGGGCGCGAGGACGGGCAGGCCGACGAGGCGCCAGTACTGCCAGGCCGTGGCCCCGTGGGTGCGGGCGGCCTCGCGCCACTGGGGGCGCAGTCCGTCCAGTGCGGGAACGGTGACGAGCACCATCAGCGGGATCAGGAAGTAGAGGTAGACCACGGCGAGGCCGGTGAAGGAGTACAGGTTCCAGCCGAGGGCGGTGAGGTCGGCGAGCTGGGTGACCACGCCGGAGATGCCGACGGTGGCGATGAACGCGAACGCGAGGGGTACGCCGCCGAAGTTGGCGAGCACCCCCGAGGCGGTCAGCGTGGCGTTGCGCAGGGCCGTCGAGCGGGAGGTGACGACGGCCTGCGCGATCAGCACGCCGAGCACGGTGGCGATCAGCGCGGTGAGGGCGGAGAGCTGGACGCTGCCGAGGAGCGAGGTGAGGTACGGGCCCTGGAGGGAGCGCGCGAGGTGTTCGGCGGTGGGGCGGGTGGCGCCGTCGGCCGGGTCGGTGCGGGTGACCGCGCCGAAGGCCATGGCGCCGAGCGGGAGGCCGAAGCAGACCCCGGTGAAGGCGAGCAGCGGAAGGGCGGCGAGCCAGGTGCGCGGGCCGCGTCGGCGGCGCCGGTCTCCGCGGCCGGAGGCAGGGGCCGAGGCGGTGGAGGCAAGGGCCCGAGCGGCGGGGGCAGGGGCCGGGGCGGAGGTGCCGGGCCCGCCGCCGGCGGCGGTGTCGGGCATGCCGCCGGCGGTGTCCTCCGCGTGGGGAGTGGGGGCGGGGGTGGACATCAGGAGAGGGCCTTGTCCCACTTCTCGGCGAGGGTGGCCTTGGCCTTGTCCAGCTCCGCGGAGGCGGGGAAGGCCGGCGTGCCCTGGATCTGCGGCAGCTTGGCGGCGGCGTCCTTGTCGGCGGTGCCGTCCTGCGTCATGGCGGGCAGCAGCACCGGGCGGGCGTGGCCCTTCAGCCACAGGTTCTGGCCCTCGGTGCTGTACAGGAACTCCATCCACAGGCGGGCGGCCGCCGGGTGGGGGGCCTCCTTGTTGACGGCCTGCGAGTAGTACTGGGCGTAGACGCCGTCGGCGGGGACGGCGACCTTCCAGTCGACGCCCTTGTCCTTGAACTGCTCGGCGTAGCCGGCGTTGAGGTAGTCCCAGTCGATGGAGATGGGCGTCTCGCCCTTCTCGACGGTGGCCGGGGTGGACTCGACCGGGATGAGGTTGCCGCTCTTGCGCAGCTGCCCGAAGAAGTCGATGCCGGGCTGGATGTCGGCGAAGGAGCCCTTGTTGGCGAGGGCTGCCGCGTAGACGCCGCCGAAGGCCGAGCCGGACTTGGTGGGGTTGCCGTTGAGGGCGACCTTGCCCTTGTACTCGGGCTTGAGCAGGTCGGCGAAGGTCTGCGGGCAGGTGGCGATCTTCGCCGCGTCGCAGCCGATCGAGACGTAGCCGCCGTAGTCGTTGTACCAGCGGCCGTCGGCGTCCTTCTGGGCGGCGGGGATCTTGTCCCAGGCGGTGACCTTGTACGGGGCGAACAGGTTCTCGCCGGCGCCGCTGCGCGCGAAGGCGATGCCGAGGTCGAGGACGTCGGGGGCGCGGTCCTGGCCCTTGCGGGACTTCACGGCGGCGATCTCGTCGGAGCTGGAGGCGTCCGGGTTCTCGCTGGTGAGCTTGATCTTGTACTTGGCCTCGAACGCCTTGATGATCTCGCCGTAGTTGGCCCAGTCAGGCGGCAGCGCGATGACGTTGAGCTTGCCCTCCTTCTGCGCGGCCGCGACGAGGGCGTCCATGCCGCCGAAGTCGGAGGCGGAGGCGGCGGCGCCCGGCCGGGCCGCGGCCTTGCCGCCGGCCGGGGCGCCGGCCGACTGGTCGGGGGCGGCGCCGCACGCGCCCAGCGTGGTGAGGACGGCGGCGCCGAGCAGGGCGGTGGCGCCGCGGCGGGCGGCGGAGGAGGAACGGAGCACGGTCTCTCCCGGAGACGTTCAGCGGATTCAGCGGTCTACTTGTCTGAACAAGTGACCCCAGTTCGCCCGGTCTCACCGTACGGACGGTGAACGGCGGCTGGACCGCGGGGCACGGCTCGACGAAGACCGGGGAATGACCGAAAGAAGCCGTGACAAACGGGCCGGAGATGATCTTCTGGACCCCGCCCCGCCTAGGCTGGCGGAGCACACCGACGCCAAGGGGGACACGGCATGGGCACGGCCCGCTATCTCGAGATCGCCGAGGCGCTGCGCTCGGAGATCCTGTCCGGTGCGTACGGGGTGGGGGCCCAACTGCCCTCCGAGAGCGACCTCGCCGCCCGCTGGTCCGCCTCGCGCGGCACCGTCCGCCAGGCGGTCGCCACCCTCGCCGCCGAGGGCCTGATCGGCTCCCGCCAGGGGGCCCGCAGGATCGTCCTGCGCCACGAGCGGCGGCACAGCTTCGGCGAGTTGAACAGTTTCGCCCAGTGGGCCGAGGGCATCGGGCACGAGGTCACCAGCCGCTTCCTGGCGCGCACCCGCAGGCCGGCCACCCCGGAGGAGGCGGAGCGGCTCGCCCTGCCCGCCGGCACCGAGGTCCTCGCGGTGCTTCGGCTGCGACTCCTCGACGGGGAGCCCACGATGGTGGAGCGGACGGCGTACGCGGACTGGGCCGCGCCGGCGGTCGAGGCCCTGCCGGAGGACTGCCGCTCGGTCATGGACAGCCTCGCGCACGGCTCCGGGATCGTCGCCCACTACGGCGAGCACCTCATCGACGCCCTGCCGGCCGGGAGCGAGGACGCCCGGCTGCTGGAGATCCGGCGCGGCAGCCCGCTGCTGCGCCAGCGGCATGTCTCGGCCACCGCCACCGGGCGGCCGATCGAGTGGGGCGACGACCGCTACCGGGCCGGCAGCGTCACCTTCAGTGTGAGCAACTCAGCGGTAGCAACGCCGTTGGAGCGCCGCACCGGGGACGGCTGACGGGTCACTCCCGCGGTTGACGATCGCCCACAGGCCTGGCCGGAGGCGTCGGGTGCTTCCGACCTGAGCGCCTCTATGCCATATTTCGGGCATGTTCCCTGTGGAAGGTGCGTCATGAAGTTCGCGGTCATCGGTGGTACGGGGCTGATCGGGTCGCAGGTCGTCGAGGTGTTGAACGCCTCCGGCCACGAGGCGGTGCCGCACGCGCAGTCCACGGGAGTCGACGTCATCAGCGGCCGAGGAGTGGACGAGGCGGTGGCGGGGAGCGACGTCACCATCAACCTGACGAACTCCCCGACCTTCGACGAAGCCTCCCTGGCCTTCTTCCGGACTTCGATGGACAACCTTCTGGCCGCGGGCCAGAAGGGCGGGGTGGGGCACTTCGTCATTCTCTCGATCGTCGGCGTCGACCAGGTGCCGGAGTTGGACTACTTCCGGGCCAAAGTGCTCCAGGAGGACATCCTCAGGGCCGGACCGATCCCGTACTCGATCGTCCGTGCGACGCAGTTCATGGAGTTCATCGACGCGGTCCTGTCCTGGACTGCCGACGGCGACACCGTCCGACTGCCCCCCACGCCGATCCAGCCGATCGCCTCCAAGGACGTGGCCCGCGCCGTGGCGGACGTCGCCGCAGGCACTCCACTGCGGGGGATCCGCAACATCGCGGGTCCCGAGGTCTTCGCGCTGGACGAGCTCGGCCGGATCACCCTTTCCCGCAAGGGCGACAGCCGTACCGTCGTCACCGACCCCACCGCCGGCCTGTTCTCCGTCGTCAAGGGCGACGTCATCACCGACAAGGACGCCCAGCTCGCTCCCACCCGCTACACCGACTGGCTCTCCTGACCCACTCGGGCACTGCCGACAGCCCGAACCCCACAGTCGGCCCTCGATGCATGAGCCGACTCTTCTTGTACGCCCTCACCGACGCGGCGCGCCGACTGGGCCGTCATGGCCGGCCGGCCGGCACGCGGTGGGGCACCGTGTGCCGGCCGTGACGGGTCAGTCGATGGCGTGGAGGACCTCGCCGAGGTCGACGAACTTGAAGCCGGTCGCTTCGCGGTCGCCGTCGGCGGGGGTCTCCTGGCCGTCCTGGACGACGAGCAGGCCGTGGGGGTAGCGGGTGCCGAGGGGGGCGTTCAGGGCGGCGGCGCCGTCGCAGACCTCGGAGCCGTCGAGGACGGCGGAGGCGGCGGTGATGCGGAAGGCGCCCTCGAACTCGTTGTCGTCGTCGCGCTCGCGGTCGTAGGCCGCGAAGGTGTTGTCGCCCTGGCTGGAGGCCAGCAGGTAGCCGTCGCCGTCCGGTTCGGTGACCAGGGTCAGGCCCTCGACGTCGGCCGTCAGGCGCTTGCCGCCGTAGCCCGGGTCTGCGCCCGAAGTGCACTCCTCGGTCTGCGGATCGTAGGTGCCGGGTACGCCGTACTCGCGGACCTTGTCGATCAGCTTCGGCGTGCCGGTGAGGCCGGCGTCGATGCGCCAGATGCCGACGTCCTCCTGGCCTGCGTACAGGGTGCCGTCTGCGGGGTCGACGACCATGCCCTCGACCTGCGGCAGCTCGCCCGGCTTGGCGCAGGGCGTCCAGGCGGCGCCGTCGGGCAGGCGGAAGGAGGACGGGAGGTCGAGCGTGCGCACCTGGCGGTAGTCCACGGTGCCGTTCGGGGTGGCGAGCAGTTCGAGGAGGGCGATCCGGGTGCGGTTGCGCTGGCTGACCAAGGCGTAGGAGCGGCCGGTCTTGCGGTCGGTCCAGGTGGCCAGGCCGTACGCGGTCCTCTGCTTGTTGATCTCGGCCTGGTCGGCGGAGAACACGGGCCGCGTACCCGGGTCGGTGACGTCGGTGAGCGGCCCGCCGGGCTTGTCACGGTCGATGCGGTAGATCCGCAGCCGGTCGTTGCCGCGGTCGCTGACCACCGCGACGTCGGCGGGGGCGCCGCCCAGGCGCAGACCGTGCACGAGGTCGACGTTGTTGAAGCGGCCGGGCTTGTCATCGGTGCCGGGCCCGGCCGGGGCGGGGATCGACTGCACCTGGCGGGCGTCCAGGTCGTAGACCCGCAGGCCGCCCTGCTTGGCGGTGGCGATCACCAGGCTGCGGCCCGGGTCGGTGGCGTTGCGCCAGATCGCCGGGTCGTCCGCGTTGGCGTGGCCGCCGGCCTCGTCGTCGTACAGCGGCGCGGTCTCGGCGTTGGGGCGGATGCTGCCGATCGAGGAGGCCTGGGCCGGGAGGGCGACGGAGGCCGCGAGGGTCGTGCAGAGCACGAGCGTGGAAGCGCGAGCGGCCAGAGGTGTCGTCATGTTACTTCCTTTGCGAGGGGTTTGCCCTGATGCGGAAGACGCTCGCCGCGGCAACTGTCATGTTCGCGACCAAATGGTGGCCGGTAGCTGAACACATGTAGTGGCCGGTGGTTGAACCATGTTCCGTCGACGACCCATCTGACCAGCCGTGTGTGGGCGGTCTGGACCGGGCCGAGCTCCTCGGGCAGGTTCCGTGCGAGGGCCGGAGACCTCAGCCGGCTGCTCCTGCCGGGCAGTCGGGCCTGGCCGTCAGATCGTGACGGGGCCGTGGGCGGTGGCGAACTCGACCGATACCAGGCCCGGTTCCTCATCCTCGACCCAGGTGACGTGGATCTGGTCGAGGGGGTGGTCGGCCGGTTCGCCGAGGAATTCGGCGATGGAGGCGGCGTCGCCGGCGATGGAGAGGCCGTGGATGGTGGTGGAGGTGCGCGGGTCGGCGCTCGGGCGCTCCTCGATGGGGACCAACCACTGCAGGAAGTAGGGCAGTTGGGGGTCCTCCAGCAGTTCCAGCAGGCCGATCTGCTTCCACCTCAGGTCGAACCCGTCGGGGCGGACACGGTGGCCCTCGGCCGAGGTGCGGCCGAGGCGGGCCTCGACCGGGGCGATGTCGTCGACGGAGACCACCCAGCCGAGCCAGCCGCCGCCCTCGGCGGCGCGGCGCGCGACCGCCTGACCGAAGGGTGCGCGGTCGGCGGCGGGGTGGTCGAGTGTGGTGACGACCTCGACGTAGGTGCCGCCGCTCAGCGGGAGAACGAAGTTGCGGGTGCCGAATCGCGGGTGCACGCCCCCGTCGACGAACCCGGCGCCGAGGGCCGATCCGATCCACTGGACGGTCGAGACGAAGCTGTCGCGGGCCACCGCATAGGACACGTGATCAAGTCGCACGGCGCCATCCTCACCCGACAGCCTGCACAAATCCCCACACCACCCCGGCGCCCCGGCCGCCTCCGCCGTGGAATCAGCCGTAAAGCGGATCGATCATCGTCATCCCTGCGGAAGGAGGCCCGGCCGGACCCAGGCAGCAGCGCTGCCGCCCGTCGAGGCCCACGACCCGCTCGATCAGGGTGGCGCAGGGCGTCGAGCGCCTGGGCTCGAGTGGCAGGCCGGGCCCGGCCGGAGGCCGGCGTGCAGTCGCGGGTGCGGACGAGCATCGGCCGCTGTTCGGCCCCGTCACCCGTCGCCCACGCCTCCTGTCCGGGATCTGCGCAGGCCTCGACCCCTTTGAGAGCCATCCGGTCTTTACCCGGTCCTCACCTTCCTGCATGGTCCACCATGTGGAGCCCCGATCGGAAGTGCCGGGCCGCCGACCAGACGCGCTCGCGGAAGCGCACGGTGTGCTGTGGCCGAAGTCTTCCCGTCCCTAGTCGTCCTCGATGCGGCCGTCTCCGTCCTGCAGTCGGCGCCAGAGGCCGGTGCGGTGCAGGCCGAAGAGCGCCATGGCCAGGAAGACCACCTGCAGGCCCACGGCGAGCAGCCAGAAGACCGCCCTGCTGTCCAGCTCGTTGGTCAGGTACGCGAAGTTCATGCCGAAGAACCCCGTCAGGAAGGTCAGCGGCAAGAAGATCGTCGACACGATCGCCAGGCGGTTGAGCACGCCGTTCTGGTCACCGGACACCAAGGAGGAGTGACTGGCGAAGGCGCGGCGGGCCGCATCCTGGAGCGACTCGATGTTCGTGAGCGTCGACTTCGCCGTGCGCTGGTACTCGCGCACGAGCCGCTGGCGCGCTTCCGGGAAGCCCGCGCTCATCATGCGGCGCGTGACCGTTTCCTCCATCACCTGGGTGTAGGGGAGGAGCGTGCGGTGCAGGAGGGCTGCGCTGCGGCGCAGCCGTGACAGGCGGTAGACCTGCTCGGGCAGCCTCTGACGGAACATCTCGTCCTCCAGGTCCTCCACGTCCAGCAGGGCCCGGACAGCGGTCCGGCGATAGGTCTCCAGCGCCTCGTCCAGCAGGAGGAACAGCGTGGCCACCGCGTCGGCGGGACGTTCGTGCGGGAACCGGGAGGTGAGGCCCGCCAGCAGTCCGGTCGCCCCCCGGTGCACCGTGATCAGGTAGGTCTCGGTCACCACGGCGTGGATGTGAACGACCCGGCCGGCCTCGACGGCGGGCAGGACGAACCCGGCGCTGTCTCCGAGGAACTCGGCGCGGACGCTTTCCCCGTCCCGGCCCAGCCAGCCGAACGCCGCGACGTCCAGACCAAACAGGCTTACGAGCGGCTGCGCGTTGGGCGGGGTCCTCTCGGGTAGCTCCACATTCACGAGCAGGAACGGGGACGTGGTGAGGAGCTCACGTGCCTCTGACGGCCGAGCGCGCTTCATGGCGCCGTCCGGCATCGACATCACCGATACGATCATCGCCCCTCGCCTGTCTGGTCAGCTGCGGCGCCTCCCAGCCTGTATGCGCGGGAGGGCGGTGCAAACGCAGGCGCGCGTTCGCACGGCAACGCACCTCGAACAGGTGAGGGAGCGGGCCCAGGTCCGGTGTGGCACAGCTCCACAGCAACCCGAGCGCAGCGTGCCCTGCGTTCAGGTGTAGGCGTCCTCGACGGCGACTCGGCGCACCGTGCGCAGCGCCGACCGGAGGCTGTCCAGATCGGTCGAGCCCAGGGCGAGGCGGATCGCCTGGGGTGTGTGCGCCGACGTGGTGAACGGCTCAGCCGTCGTGACCGAGATGTGCCGGCGCGCGAGGGTGGCGGTCAGGCGGTCGGCGCGTGCGTCGTCGGGCAGGGGCAGCCAGGTGAAGTAGGACGAAGGGTGGCCGATGAGCGGGAGGCCCGCCAGCTCCTCCCTGACCAGTGCCTGCCGAGTCCTGGCATCGTCTCGTTTCTGCTCTTCCAGGTGGTTCACCGTGCCGTCGTCGAGCCAACGGCAAACGAGGGCGGTGGTGAGGGCAGGGGTGTTCCAGGTGGTTGCCCGGATGGCGCGTTCGAGGGACGCAACCGTGGACGGAGGGGCGAGGAGGAAGCCGACCCGCAGCCCGGTGGCGATGCTCTTGGACAGCCCCGAGACGTAAACGGTGATGTCCGGTGCGGTTGCGGCCAGAGGCGGTGGAGGATCCTCGACCAGGTAGGCATATGAGGCGTCCTCGATGATGAGCGGACCGTGCTGTCGGGCGATCCTGATCAGGCGTGTGCGGTCGGTGTCCGGCATCACCCAGCCCAGGGGGTTGTGCAGGGTGGGCATCGTGTAGATCGCGCGCACCGGGCGGGTGGCGCACAGTGTCTCCAGGGCATCGAGATCCGGCCCGTCGGCGGTGGTGGGGATGGGTTCCAGGTCGAGATGGAAGGCGTGCGCGACCACCTTGAAACCCGGGTAGGTGAGGGCGTCGACCGCGACGACGTCGCCGGCGCTCAGCGTGGCCATGACGGTGACGGCCAGGCCGTGCTGGGCGCCGTTGGTGATGAGGATCTGATCCGCGTCGGCGGTGATCCCCCGTCGTGTGAGGTGTCGTGCGATGGAGGCCGTGTCCTGGGGGCGCCCTCGGTGTGGTTGGTAGCGCAGCAGCGAGTCGAGATCACCGGAGGTGGCCACCTCGCGCAGGGCCTGCCGCAGGAGGTCGGCCTGGCCGGGCAGCGACGGGTAGTTGAAGCTGAGGTCGACCGCGTCCGTGGCGACGGCCTGCTGAACGATCCCGTGACCGGCGGGGACCGCGATGTCCCGCACGAACGTGCCGCGGCCCTGTTCCCGGCTCACCAGGCGCATCGCTTCCAGCTCCGCGTACACCCGGGTCGCGGTCACCACGGCGATGCCCTCGCGGGCGGCGAGAGCGCGGTGGGTCGGCAGCCGCACCCCCGGGGCGAGGCGCCCGGTCCGGATGTCGGCTGCGATCGCGTCGACCAGCTTCTTGTACCGCGAGGCTGCCATGCCCCGGATTGTATCCATGACAATTCTTTGGCTGTCCTGCTCACGGGTTCTTACCATCGAGCCCCACTCGCCCGGAAAGGACAGCCGTCGTGCACATCGCCATCCTCACCTTCGAGGGCTTCAACGAGCTCGATTCCCTGATCGCGCTCGGTGTGCTCAACCGCATCAAGAGCGACGACTGGCGTGTCACCATCGCCACCCCCACCCCCAAGGTGACGTCGATGAACGGCGTGGCCATCGAGCAGATGTCCACGCTGGAGGAGGCGTGCACCGCTGACGCCGTCATCGTCGGCAGCGGCATCGCCACCCGCGAGGTCACCGAAGACCCGGCGATCATGGACATCCTCCGGGGCCTGGACCCCTCGCGCCAGCTCATCGCGGCGCAGTGCTCCGGTGCGCTCGTGCTGGCCAGGCTCGGCCTGCTCAACGACATCCCCGCCTGCACCGACCTCATCACCAAGCCGTGGGTCGTCGCCGCCGGCGTCGAGGTCCTCAACCAGCCCTTCTACGCCAAGGACAACATCGCCACCGCCGGCGGATGCCTGGCCTCGCACTACCTCGCCGCCTGGATCATCGCCCGCCTTCAGGGCAACGACGCCGCCGAGGACGCGCTGCACTATGTCGCCCCGGTCGGTGAGAAGGAGGAGTACATCGAGCGCGCCTGGCGCAACATCACCCCCTACCTGCCCGCTCCCGCCCCGGCGCGCGTCTGACGACCAGCCGCAAGCAACGGCCGGCCAGGAAGCCGCGACCTTCGCGCCGGCATCGGGACGGCGCAGCCCGCCGCCCGGCCGGACTACGCACCCGGCCGCGACGGCCGAACCCGGGTTTCCCGGACAGCGAGGCCGGCACCCCGACCAACAGACCTGGGAGCGGCGCGGCGGGGAGTTCGTCCTGGGCCGCCAGTTCGCCCATCCGGTGGACGCGGGGCACGGGCTCGTCGAGCTCGCACCGACCCGCGCCGGGCGGCTGATCGTGCTGGAGCGCGGCTTCACACGGGAGTCCACGAGCGCCTCTTCCAGGGCCTGCACAGCCTGCCGCGACCGCGTTCCACCTCCCGCTCGACCGGCTTGCTGCGCACCGGTGCGGCGAAGCACTTCCCGTAGTCGTGCTGCTCCGCTGCTCCGGCCCGAGCGGGCTTCCCCGGTCCAGCAGCCCGGCCAGGCCGTCCCGTGCGGCGACCTGGTCGACCTGGTCGGGGTTGAGGCGGCTGTAGTGGCGGTGGCCGCTGGGGTCTACCAGGAGGCCGCACGCGATCAGCTGCTCCACCGCGCAGGAGGACACCGCCGGTGGCTGGCCGGGCTCGCCGGAGTGTCCAGCGCTGCCGCGACCCGGTTCGCCACCTCGTACGGCGAGATCACGTCCCGGCGGATCGCAGCCCGCACGGCGCCCGCGTCCATCGCCTCCACCGCCGACCGCGACCACGCGAAGCCGCGGACGTCCGAATCCGGGACGACCCCCACGTGCCGCGCCCCGCGCAGCACCGCGACCGTCGTGTGCAGTCGCTTGCCGGCCCGGGACTCGTCGTACCTGTGGATCGGCGGCTGTTGCCGGTCCTCGAAGGGGACCGGCTCCTCGTTCCCGTCCACGTCTGCCCACCCTGCTCCGGGCTGCGGAGGCGCCCGCGGGGAGTCAGTCCCGGCAGGACGGCCGGACGCGGAGCAGCTCGGTCCGCAGTACGGGGGTGCCGTCGACCGGTGCCGGGTTCTCCGCTGTCGGCTCGATTCCTCCGGCGGCGGTTTTGTCGAGTGTCGCCAGGCCGTCGGGGCCGACCGTGCCGAACACCGTGTAGTTCGGTCGGAGTGCGGAGTCGCCGTAGACGACGAAGAACTGTGAGCCGTTCGTGTCCGGACCGGCGTTGGCCATCGCCAGCAGGCCGCGCCCGTACAGGCGGCGCGCGCCGGTCGGATCGGTCGGTGCGGGTGGCAGATCCACCGGCAGCTCGTCCTTGTACTTGTACCCGGGCCCTCCCTCACCGGTACCGGTCGGATCGCCGCACTGCAGGACCTTCAGCGTCGGATACGCCGTCAGACGGTGGCACACCGTGCGGTCGTAGAACCCGTGCCGTGCCAGGTGCAGGAAACTCTGGACCGTGCACGGTGCCTTGGCGCGGTCCAAGCGCAGTGGGAGCGGGCCCTGGCTGGTCGGAACAGCCATGTCAACCGTGCCACGACTGGGGGTGCGCGCCGGGTCCGGCGGCAGCGGAACAGAGCGCGCCGGCGGCTCGTCCGGAGTCTGCGTGTACTGGCAAGGACCGTGCGTGGTGCGCGGCGGAGCGCCGTCGGAAGCGGTGGCGGCACTTCCTCCGGACACGACTAACGCCACGGCCGCGAATGCGCTGATCAGTGCTCGGTTCATCTTGCGCGCCCTCCTTAAGATCGCCAGGTTTTGGAGCGGTCGCAGTTTAGGGCGTGGTTGGTCCGGCGGGAATGGCCAACGACAGGAGGCCGACGCGGCCGACCTGTGCGCCCTGACCACCCCGCCCGGCACCCCGGTCTCCGCTTCTCCGCTGGCCCTCCGTTGAGGACGCCATGGGCAAGCAGGCACTGCAGAGTCGTGGCGTTACCGCAAACGCGTACTACTCGCCTGAGTGGACCGGACAACTTTCGGCTACTTCTTGCCGACGGCGTGGACGTGGAAGGAGTGGGTGCCGGTCTCGATGATGTTGCCGCCGAAGGTGAGGCGGTCGACGACGGCCGCGCACTGGCGAGCCGTGCGCACCGCCCGCGCGGACCGCCGCTCCCCGCTCGCCGCCCTCGACCGAGGTCGCCTCCGGTGCTGACCGGGTGTTTCCGGCGGAGGTGGCGCCGATGGCCAGGGCGGGCCGGGCCGCATCGTGAACTGGCGCCGCCGACACGACGACTTCCGCGACCCGGTGGCCGGCACGGACGTCCGCCGCCGGGAGCCGGAGGTCAGTACTCCGCAACAAGCCGATCCCGGCCCCGTGACGAATCACCTCCGGCCATCGCCCCGGCCGGATCCCCGGGACTACGGTCTGCGCGACGGCGGAACTCGCAGAGGGAGATGACCATGAGAGCGGTACGGGGGCAGGCGGCCATGGCCGTCCTCGCGGTGTGCGGGATGCTGGCGCTGAGCGCCTGCCAGAACGGCGACGACCAGGCCGCCGCACCCGACGCAAAGCCCAGTGCGGCCGCACCGGCGGCGCCCACCGCCACGACCGCTGTGCCGGGGGCCCCCTCGAAGACCGGCGCGGCGCCCAAGCCCTCGGCGACCGCCACCCCGGGGCCGAAGAATCCCCCCGCCCCGGCCCCGCCCTCCGCGTCGGCCTGCGGCGCCGACCACAGGATGCCGGTCTCGCCCGACACGATCGCCGTGCACCGCTACACGCCCGAGGGCGGCATGACCAACCTCATCGTCCAGCACGGCACGTACGGCTGCCCCGGGCGCTTCGAACCGTCGGGCGCGTGGACGTACATCCCGATCTCGGAGACGGCCAAGATCACCGCGACGGCACCGATCCTGCCCTCGGAGGTGATGGGCAAGCCCATCTCCACCAGCGAGCTGACCTCCTGGCTGGACACCCACCCGGACAAGGGCCTCCCCTTCCGCTACCACCTGAACGCGGAAGGGGTCATCGACACCCTCGACGAGATCTACGTGAAGTAGCCCGCTGCCGCCGCCCATCAGGCCCCTGACGGTGCGTCTCGGCAGGAGGGGGCCGTCACCGGCAGCGCCCTCTGCGTGATCGAGCTGCCGGCCCCGCTCGCGGCCTGGCCGGTCGGTACCGGCGGAAGTCTCCGGTGCCGTCAGTGCGGGGGGCACGGACCACCTCCTTCGGCCCCGCCAGCTCGCGCGGCACGTACGTGGGCTCGGTCTGGGCCCGCCGGGCGGGGTCCGCTTCCGGTGGGTGTGCTCACCCTGCTCACCAGCCCATCTGGGAATAGGGGCGGCCTTCGGAGATTGCGGTGATGGCCGTGCTGGTGTAGGAGACGATCCGGTCCGGGAGCTCGTGCCGCGGCCACCACTGCCAGGTCAGACACTTGTCGGGCTCGCGGACCTCGGGGGTGCCCTCCCACCGGCGAGCCCGGAAGACGAGCTGCATCAGGGGCAGGCTGCCCGGGGCATCAACGACGTGGACGACGTGCGCGAGCTCCGCGTCCGCCGGGTCGATGACCAGCCCTGCCTCCTCCCACGCCTCGCGGACCAGGCACGCGAGGGCGGACTCCTGCTCGCACCGCCCGGCGAGGTAGTGCCAGGTGTCGCCCGCGTACTTCGAGTCGGGGTGACGCAGGCCGAGAAGCACCCGGCCCTCGGCGTCTTCGAGGTGGAGGTGGACTCCGATTCCGTTCAGCACCACCCGGCTGCCCCCGTCCCACACTGGCGGAGCCGCGGCCGACCGATCGCCCGGAGGGTTCTCGGCCGCGTGCCGGCGAATCAGGTCCCGGGTGGCGGGGCCCAGCCGCAGCCGGTCCAGCTCATCGGGCGGGAACCAGCGCAGCAGCACACCCTCATGCAGCGCGAGACGGTCGGGGTTGCCGCGCCACCGGCCGGCGAAGACCCGCACCGCGACGTTGAGGCCGTCGATGCTGGTGGCGGCCTCCACGGCGTAGGGCTTCACGTCCTCGATGCGGAGGTCGGGCACCACCTCGGACAGCTCCCGCAGCAGCGTGCCCTCGAGGCTCTGGTCGTCGTGCGCACGGCCGCCGCCGAGAAGGGACGCCTCCGCGTTGATCCACGACGGACAGGGCCGCTACCTGCTTGGTCGCGGCGAGCCGGTGGGTGACGAGCTCGGCTCGTCCACCAGCAGGAACGACGCCTGCCGGTACCTTGTTCGAGCGGAGCCCAGCTTCTGCCACTGGCCTCCCGAGAGCTGGACACCGCGCTCGTAGCCCTTGAACACGATCGAGTCCCAGCCGTACGGCAGGCCCTCGACCAGCTCGAGCACACCCGCCTCATCGGCGGCTTTGCGGACGCGGTCCATGTCCCGGGGACGGTCACCGACCCCGATGGCCACGTTCGCGGCCGCCGTCATCTCCCAACGCGGGAAGTCCTGCGCCAACAACCCGACCTCGGCGAAGATCCGGGCGCGGTCCGCCTCACGCAGCTCGACCCGCTCGCCCGACTCACCCACCCACCACACCTCTCCTTCGGCGGGGAGCAGCAGCCCGGCCAGCAGCTTCGTGAGCGTGGTCTTCCCCGAGCCGTTCGCACCGACCAGGGCCGTCACCTTCCCCCGCGGCACCCGCACGCTCACGCCCTTCAGGGAGGGGCCGTCGGCGCCCGGATAGGTGAACGAGACCGCTTCCGTCCTCACCTCCCGCACCGGCACGGGCAGCGGCGCACCGGTGAGCGGGATCGCGTGCGCGCCCGCCACCTTGATCGCGTCCTCGGTGTCGGTGAGGAACAGCAGCTCCTCGTACAGCCGGTTGACCTGCTGCACCAGCGAGGTGAGGCGCGCCGTCGACGTTCGGATGGCGATCACCGCGGTGCCGCCGACGGCGAGCGGCAGACCTCCGGTCGCCAGCAGCCACCACAGGACGCCGTAGCAGGCCAGCGACGCGACGCCGGCGAACGCGCCCGCGACCAGGTCCGTGGATGCCTGTGCCCGGGCCAGGCGCCGCTGCTCGGCCTCCGTCTGCCGCGACATCTCCTCATAGCTGGCCAGCAGCTTCGTGCCGGCGGCGTGGACGCGGAGCTCACCGGCGGCATGCGGGCGGGTCAGGTAGGCGAGCAGGGACGCGATCGCCCTGCGGTGGTCGACCCAGTTCATCCGGGAGAGGTAGTCCCGGCGCGCGGAGCGGACCGCGCCCCACCCCTTGGGCAGGGCGATCGCCAGCAGCATCGGGAGCAGCGCCCAGTGCAGCGCGGCGAGCACGACCGCGGCCGCCACCATGCCGATCACCACGTTGCCGACGCCCACCGACAGCCGCAGCATGCTGCGGGCCGAGTCCGTTCCGAACTTCCCCGCTTCCAGGATCCGCTGGACCTCAGGCCGCTCGGTCGCCTCCACCTCCACACCGGTGACGGCTGTGTAGTAGCGGGCGGAGACCGCCCGCTCCACCTGCGGTTCCAGCCGGCCCGACATGGCCGTCGACCACGCCGACAGCACGGCGCCGGCCACCGCCGCGACCGCGAGCACCACCAGGGCCGGCAGCGCGTCGCGAAGCTTGTCCACGGTCGGACCGTCGGCGAACAACTGCGCCAGGACGCCGTTGACCGCCACCAAGCCCCACGCGGCCGTTACGCCCTGCCCGAGCTCGGCCGCCACGACCCCCGTCAGTGCGCGCGGGTCCGCCGTCCAGCCGGTGCGCAGCACCATGCCCACCATGTGCGGCAGCGCGGCCGCCATGTGCCCGAACTTCAACCGGGTCAGCGGCCCTTCGTGCCGTACGAAGGACTGGTCGTAGCGCAGCCGACCCCCGTACAGCTCCCGCTCGGCGTCCGAGACGTTGTCCGTGGCTTCGGCCTTCGGGCCGCTCGGGAGCTGATCGCTGCCCGGTTCGACTGGCGTCAACGCGTTCCCCCCTCATGGATGTGGTGTCGCGTCGGGGTGTTCAACGACGCCGCACGGTTTCGAGCGCCTGTTCCTTTCGGACGGGTTGTGCACCCTGTAATCCAGCGGATTTCCCAAGGTGTCCAGTGCACCGACCCTTGCCTCGCACGAGTACCGGTCGAGGGCGGATTGGCCGAAACGCGGACGTCGAGCGCTCCAGAGGCACGTGTTCAACAAGAGCTCCAGCGGATGCCTCCCCTGCCTGCCGAGGTGTGCGAAGCCGCGGTCCCCGCAGCCCGGCGCCGGGGGCGTTCCGTTGCAGGTGCGCTTCGTGTCGAACGGCAGCCCCGCGCCGTCGTCAACAGCCCAGTGCGCGGGCGCTCCGGCACCGCGCCGGCGGCCGCGGAGGTAGCGCGTTTCATCTGGCGCGGTGGACCACCACAGGACCGGGCCGGGGCTCCCCGCGCGTAGGAGAAGGAGATCCACGCGTACCTACGAGACCGACCTCGGCGTCGCCTGGAGATGACCGCGCCCCGGGTCGCGGCCTCCGGGCACGGGCATGGAGGACTACGTGCCCACCAGCGATCGCAAAGTGGGGAAAGTGCCACAGGAAACCCCGCCTCCGCGTAGGCTGCGGGAATTACCGCAGGTCGATCGCGTGGTGCGCAGTGCGGTGGAGGTGCCATGGGTGGGGACCCGTACGTGTCGGCGACGGTCGAAGACAGCGGGCGGACGAGGGTGCTCGATCCCTACGGTGACGAGCCCCTGCTGACGCCCTCCATGACGCGGGGCCGGGGCGCGGTACCGGACCGCGAGCTGCAGCCGCTGGTGCGATACCTGGAAGCGGTGGTCTCCGCCCGCCGCGCACCGGTGCACACCGCAGTCGCCTTCAACGCCGCGTACTTCGGGTACGACCTCAACGGCGACGGCTACGGCGGCAGTCCGCTGCGCCTCGACGACTTCCCCGTCATCACCCTCGGGAAATGTGCTCCCGAACTTCCGGTCGGTGCCATGGTGTGCGTGGCCACGGGATCGGACCCGCTCTATGCGGAGATCGTTTACCGCGAGGGCGCACACCCGGAGGTCGGGCCGCTCGGGGACGTCCCCGCGTGGGTGTCGGGGGCGCCTGCCGGCGCCGAGGGCCCGGGCAGGCCGGCGAGCGGCCCCGCCCTTCGCCGCCGGGAGCGCATTGTCCCGGATTTCGATGCCTTCGGCCCGGCCCTGCGCCTGTCACACGCCCAGCTCCACCGCTTGCGCACGCGCCGGCGCCGGCTCAGCGAGGACGGGCACGTCGAGGTCGAGGTCACCTACCCGTCCCCGGAAGCCGCCCGGCGGGATGACTTGGCGGCCTACGCGGACCACCTCCTGACCACGGGGCGCGAGCAGTTGCTCAGCCCCTTCGTACCCGTGTCCCTGGCCGAACTCGTGGGCGGCACGAGCGAGGACCTGATGCGGGCGGGGCTGCTCGGACTGCTCGACACGGTGCGGGCCGCCCTCCTGTCCAGCGCCTCGCTGCGCACATGGGGCCACTACGCCGTGACCCGGACCTCTCTGGCGGAGTGCTGGGGCGATACCGGCCCGCTGGGCGGCGACGACCTCAGGTCCCTCGCGGCCGCCGTGGAACACGCGGCCACGCCGGCGAAGCGGCGCCACGGCCTCACCGCGCCGGTCACCGTGTACACGGCGCTCGGACCGCGGCTGCGCCAGGTGCCCGGTGCTGCGCAACTGCTGGAGGGAGTGGGGTACGCCTCGGCGGTGTGCCGGGCGAACCTGACGCTCGCCGATGTCGTCCGGCGGGACAGCGAGCAGGGCCTGTTCGGGAACGGCTGCCTGGTCACGCTCGACGACGCCTTCGAGAGCGGGGGTGTGTGGAGGTCGCACCATCCCGGCGGTGCCGAACCGCCGGGCGACCCCCTGACCCCGTCAGGGCGCGGCTGGGCGTCGACGGTCCCCGCTCCGCCGGAGCCGGAGCCGGAGCCGGAAGCGGAAGCAGGGACGGAGCCGAAAGCGGACGTCGATCCGGTCGATCAGCCCCTCGCCGACGACGCCGACCTCGGCCCCTGGGAGCTCCTGCGGAACGATGCGGAGGGGGTCGTGTGGCGGTCGCCCCTGCGGCTGGCCCACCTCATGGACGGCTGGTTCCCCCTGCACCCGCACGTCCTGCGTGAACTCCGCCGGTCGCACGGCCCGCGCATCAGGGCACGTCTCGAACTCGGCCACGCCGACCGGACCACGATCGCTCATGGGGCGGGACAGGACGTCACCGCCGAAGTCGGTGACGCAGCGGGCCGGTTGACGGGCATCGCCTGGCCCCGCGACTTCTTCCCCGGCCTGCTCCTCGAACTGTGCTGGCCCCGCGGCGCAACGGTGATCCGCGCGGCCACGACGCGGCTCGAGGAGACGCTGGAGGTCGACGATCGTGTGATCGGGCACTGCTACGACCCCCGTGTCCTCACCCGAGAGGACGCCCCGGGCAGCGGCCGCCACGGCGACAGCGCGATCGGCCTCGGCCCGCGGCAACTGGTCATGCGCGCCGTGCGCCGCTGCGGGCTGCTGACCCCGGGACGGCCACGCCCTGCTGGACCGCTCCGTCCTGCCGAGCGCAGCCTACGGGCGCCCGCCCGCCCGGCAGCAGGCACAGGCGCTGGAGGCGGCGGTCGCCGAACTCCTGGCGGAGCGCCGCCTGGAGTCCGCCTGCGGCAGCCGGGACGCCTGGGGCCAGCCGCACTACCCGGCCCGCGAGGGGCAGCCCGCCATCCCGCTCATCGCCTACCGCCCGGTGCGGCGCCGGGTGATACGCCCTTGGGGCGACACGGAACCGGACGGCGCCGGGCAGCTCCCCCTCCAGCTCGTCGCCGGCCACCTGCGGCGCCTGCGGTCGGGCTGCTCGCCCAGCGCGGCGCAGCGGGCGGCCTTCCGCGACCACTGCCGCAGGCTCGGCAAGGCGGACGGCTGGGAACTGCCCTACGGCTACACCTTCGTCACCGAGCACATGCGCGGCCGCTGAGCCGCGCACCCATGCCCCCACCCACCCCGCCACCCCCCTCTCCTTCGGCTCGGAGCCGCGTGAGCCGATCCCGCACCCACACCACCAGCCGCAGAAACGGAGCAGGCGTACATGCACGACCGCTACCACGTCATAACGGGGCCGCCGCTGTCCCCGCCCACCGTCTCAGCCGAGGCCCTGCAGGGACTGGCCTCCGCGCTCAACGCCCTGGAAGATCCGGTCGGCGCCGCCGTGAACGAGCTCACGGCCGACGTGGTGGAACTCGCCTTCAACTCCCTTCCGCCGACACACCGGCAGGGGCTGCTGGGCAACCTGGGCATCCGCATGGCGGCCCCGCGACGCGCGGGCAGGGCGCTGTGTCAGGACGTCCTCTCCCGGCTGCGGCGCGACGCGCACAAGTGCCGCTGCGGCATCAGGGACCTCACGGCCACTGTGATGAACCAGGTCGGCGAGGCCGTCTTCGCACAGGACGGCGGCAACGGCAAGACCGTGTCCGATCCCGTCTCGCGATGGGGCGCGACGCTGATCCGGACCACCGTGTTCGCCTGGTGCAACGCCTCCGTCTTCCATGCGCACGTCCTCGCCTGGGCCGCCGACCAGGACTGGTTCATGGAGACGGCCGACGAGGAGCAGGCGGTACGCCTGGCCGCCGCGGCCGACGCGGCCCGGTCCATCCGGGCGGCGTACCCGGACCTGGAGCGCCTGTGGGAGGGCTTTGAGCGGTCGTCCGCAGGTGACTCCGAGAGTGTCATGTCGGCCGTGCCGGAGCCCGACGCCCCCCGCGATGTGCCCGCGGCCGCGGGCGACGAGGCCGGGGACGCGCAGGCCGGCGGCGCGCAGGGGCCGGCCCCGGAGGCGGCCTGCCAAGAGGTGGAGTCGGCCCTCGTGAGGGCCCGGCAGGCCGCGGAGAACGCGACCGGTGCGGTGGCGGACGGCCGCCCTCCGCACGAGGAGGACCTCGCCGCGCTGGGCGCGGTCGGCGCCGCCTTCGACAGCGCCGACGCGGTGTTCCGGGCAGCGGGGATCACCGGGGTGCCCCGTCGTCTGGAGGACATGGCGCGAGCCGCACGCGAGCACCGGACGGCACGCGAACGCGACCGCGAAGCGCGGGAGGCGCTGCGGGAGCTGCTCGGCGTCGCCGCCCTGCCGGACAGCGCTCCCGCCGCCCTCGCCGCCGAGACCGTGCGTGCCGAGACGCGCCGCCTGCTCGACGCAGCGGTGTGGGAACAGCCGCAGCGGCAGGAGGCCGCCGCCCTCGCCGACCTCGCAGGGCTGCTCCGCCGGGGGCGGCAGGCGTACGAGGCGGCGGAGATCCTGGCCCTGCAGGACCACGTGGTGCAGGTGCTGCCCGGCTGTGCCATGGCGGTGCTCGTCGCCGACCACCTGGTCCTGGCCCGGCCGGAGACGGCCGCAGAGCCGCCGGAGACGACGGGACAGCCGACGGCGGACACCGCCGAAGGCGCCGCCGGGGCGGACGACGAGCCCCCCGCTGCCGACACGACGGCCGACCCTGCCGAGCCGGTCGCCGAGCCGACGGACGAGCGCCCGGCCGAGGCGCCGACAGACCGCGCCTCCGAGGGGCGCCGGCCCAGCGCCGTCCACGCATGCGAAGCGCCCGTCGAGAAGCCGGAGGATGACCCGGCCGGCACCGACCCCACGCCGGTCGCGCCGGCCGCCCACGAGTCGACGGCACCCACCGCGGCCCCGGAGGCAACGCCCGTGCCCGCCGCACCCGCGCCGCACGACGGGGAGGCCCCGTCGGCCGAGCCGGCCCCACAGGCCCCCGCCCCCGCCCCCGCCGCCGGCGAGGCGAACGGCAACGAGGCGGCCAGCGTCCTGACGCACCTGGTGGTGGAACGACGTTTCGGACTGGCCCACCATGTGGCGAACGCGGCCGGCCACCCCGAGCCCCAGGTCGTGGCGCTCCGCCTGGCCGGCGCCGCCGGGCTCCTGACGCCCGGTGACAGCCAGGGCGCCCGGCTGACCGCCGACCTGCTCCAGCAGTACGGCGGGTACGCCGGCCGGGACGCGGAAGGCAGCGAGCTCGTCCTCCTGCCCGCCTTGCTGCGCACGGCGCTGATCACCGGAGACCATCTGGCAGGCGCCCAGCTGAAGGCCCTGGTGCCCCGGCTGCCGGAAAGGCTTGCGGAGGCCGCGACCGCCGTCGCCGACCGCGCCCTCAGCGGAGCCCTCATGACGGCCTCGCCGCTGGTGGTCAGCGCCGACGTCTCCGGGGCGGAGGCCCGGCTGCGGGAGCTGCTGGAGCAGTGCCGCACCCACCTCTTGCCGCCGCGGCTCCGCTTCGCACGCGCGACGGAGATCGCCAAGCGGTGGCTGGCCGACGACGGGCTCCTCGGATCCATGCTGAGGACGGTCGCCGCCGACGACCGCGACGGGGCGGCGCGGGTCCGCGAGCAGGCCGAGCGCCTGTCGAAGCTGCCCGACATCAACCACGAGATCGACCGTATGGACCGCAAACACCGCTCGCCCAGCGGCAAGCCCCTCCAGGGCTCCGGACGGCAGGACCTGGTGCACCTCGTGGAGCGGGTCGCCGCCCTGGCGAAGGAGTGGTGCCTGGTGGTCGACACCATCCGCCGGGGTGACCGCAGCGACGGCAACAGGGCGGTCAAGGAGATCTCCTCCCTGCGCCGCTCCCTGCTGGACGGCCGGGATGCGGCACTGGGCGAACTGCTGCACCTGGCCCAAAGCTCCGATGCCGTCAACGGCGCGACCGCCTGGGCGGCCCACGCGTCGATAGAAGAGCTGTTCGATCTGCTGGCCGGCAAGACCGCGGCCGCACCTGCCGAGAGCCCGGTGGGCCCGGAGCTTGTACTGGACGTGGAACTGCTCAAAGTGTGCGACCGCATCGACGAACGCCCGCCGCTCCCCCGACTGCTCACGGCGGTCGACCGGAGCTGGCAGGACGCCTTCGCCGAGCGGCTCGCCCACGACGCCTTCGCCGCGGCGCGGACGCTCGTCGAGTTGGCGGGACGGGGACTGCTTCCCGGGCCGCAGCCCGGGGCGCTCCCCTTGCCCACGGTGGCCGAAATCGACGCCCGAGCGGCAGCCCGGCGCGCGGAGCTGCGTGAGAAGCACCGGGAGCTCGTCGCCGAACTGCACCGCGCCCAGGCCGACGGCGCCGTCACCGACGACCAGGACCTGAGCCTCCAGGAGCTCCTCGCCGACGCCGTCCGGCGCCTCGACGACTCCGACACCTACGACCTCGTGGACGTACGGCGCGCCCTCGACACCGTACGGGACGCACTGCCCGACTACCGGAAGCAGGCCGCCGATCGGATCCGCGCCCGCCTCGACGCCCTGGACCCCAGCGAGGAGCTGCGCGCACAGGTCCTCAGACACCTGGACACCGGGGGCCTGGCCACGGCAGCGGACCTCGTCTACTTCCTGGAGATCGGCGAGGAAGTCCCGGAGATCGACGCCGGCGAGTCCCACCTGACCGACTTCTTCCCGGCCGTGCCCGACGGCCTGCCCAAGGGCATCGACCAGGCCCTCACCGACCTCATCCGGTCCGGCGGTACGCACCCCGACATCCCCGTCCTGGACTACAGCGCCCTCTCCACCGACGAGGCGGCCCTGGCGGCGGATGCCCTTGAGGAGTGGCGGGCACTGGGCGCCACCGAGCCGAAGGACCGGCTGGAGGTCTCCGCCCGGAGGCAGCTGCTCCCGGCCCTGAAGCTCCTCGGCTACGACGCCAAGAGCGCCAAGCCGCTGGACGAGAGGTCCCACCGCCGGCGCGAGTACCGTCTGTTCGAGGCGACGGAAGTGGAGATCAACGGCAGGGCGAAGGCGCCCGCGTTCGGCTCGCAGATCCGCGAGCAGGGGGGCACCCTCCGGGTGCTGCTGGTCTGGGGCCGCCCGCCCGCCAAGGTCGTCATGAGCCTGGCGGAGAGCGACACGAGCGGTACGAGCCTCCTCGTCGCCTACTTCGGCACGCTGAGCCGCGGGGCCCGCGTCGAACTCGCCGCCGGCTCCGGCCGGCTCCAGCCGATGCTGGTCGTGGACGACGCCGCCCTGGCCTACCTCGCGGCGCGCGGCAACCGCCAGGTCAGCACCGCCACGCAGACCCTGCTGCCGTTCTCCGGCGTCAACCCCTACATCAGGGAGAAGCGCGGCCGGATCGGCGGCGAGATGTTCTACGGCCGCGACGCCGAACGCAAGAGCGTCCTGGACCCGCTTGGCACGCAGGTCATCTTCGGCGGCCGCGGGCTCGGCAAGTCCGCCCTCCTCAGCGACGCGGGGGAGCGGTTCGAAGCGCAGCGCCCCGGCTACCAACTGGCGGTGTACGTGAACCTCGACCAGGAGAACATCGGCAAGGGCAGCTCCCTGGGGCTCGAGGCGCTGTGGAGCGTCCTCGACCGGGAGCTGAGGAAGGCCGAGGTCCTGGGCGGGCAGCAGGGCCGCAAGCCCGTCAAGGACATGTCCGAACGGGTGCGCGCCGGCATCGGCGCCTGGCTCGACGGCGACTCCCGCCGCCGTCTGCTGATCCTGCTCGACGAGTGCGACCAGTTCTTCGAGGCCGACGCCCCCCGCTTCGACCAGACCAAGAAACTCAAGGGCCTCGGAACCGACACCAAGGACCGCGCCAAGGTCGTCTTCGCCGGCCTGCACTCCGTGCAGCGTTTCACGAAGCTCGCCAGCAACGGGCCGTTCAGCCATCTCGCCCAGACCCCGAAGGTGATCGGCCCGCTCGCGCCCCAGTCCGCCGCCGAACTGCTGGTCGACCCGATGCGGGCGCTCGGCTTCGAGTTCCAGGACATGGACCTCGTCAACCGCGTGCTCGGCTACTGTTCCTACCAGCCGTTCCTGCTCCAGATGTTCGGCCACCGGCTGGTGGAGGTCATGCACCGCAAGCGCATGCGACGCGGAGCCGAAGGACCTCCGTACGCGGTGGAGATCGGCGACATCGAGGTCGTGGAGTCGGACACCGGCCTGCGGGACAGCATCTCGGCTGCTTTCAAGGACACCCTGAGCCTCGACCACCGCTACGACGTGATCGCCAACGTCCTGGCCTACCACGCCCGCCACCGGGGCCTGGAGGTACGGCTGAGCGACGCCGAGCTGCGCGAGGAGTGCGAGACGTTCTGGCGCAAGGGCTTCGAGCAGCTCGACACCGAGGGCTTCCGCGCCTACCTCTCCGAAATGGTGGGCCTCGGCGTCCTCGCTCCCAACCACGACGGTCAGGGCTGGCACCTGCGGGGCCCGAACGCCCTGCGCATGATCGGCACCTCCCATGAGGTGGACGCCCGTCTGCTCAGGGCCGAGCAGGACTGCGAGCTCCAGGAGAGCATCGTCCAGGAGGGCCGCCCCGAGCTGCCCGACGGCCGACCGGCGCCGCTCACCATCACCCAGCTCGACGACCTCCTGGGGGAGCGGTCGAACCAGACGAGGGTCGTGCTCGGCACCGCCGCGACCGGAGTCGGAGACGTCGGCGACACCCTCCGTGCGATCGCCGGACGCATCGCCGACTGGACCCTGCCGGCCGTCGGCAAGCCCAGCGTCTACAAGCAGGAGCTGACGGGCGGCCGCCCCCGGGAGCGGCGGGTCGTCATCAGCGACTTCGCCCGCTACCCGGACGCCCGCCCCGAGGCCCCCCGGCAGGCCGTCGACCAGGCCGAGGCGATGCTGCCCACCACACCCGGCGTGACGCGCGCCGTGGTCGTCGTGACCGACCCCACCCAGCTGGGACTGTGGCGCCCCCTGCTGACGGGCACCGAACCCACCTCGGCCGCTCCCGTCGTGCTGCGTCGGCACGACCGCCGCAGCCTGCGCGGCTGGGCCCAGCGCGTCGAGGAGTTCCACACGGAGGACCGCCTGGACCGACTCCACGAGCTCACCGGAGGCTGGCCGGTCCTGGTCGACAGGGCGCACCGTCTCCACGGCGAACTCGGCGACCCCGACGCGGCCCTGCACCGCCTGGCCGGCCTGCGCTGGGACCGGGCCGCCGCCCGGTCCTTCGCCGAAGCGACCGGGGTGTTCGCGGACCCTTTGCTCGCGACCGGCTACCGGGCCCTCGCCGAGGAGTTCAAGGAGACCCCGTTCGACGTGGAGAGCGCGGTGACCGCCGTGGCGTTCCGGATCGAGGACGAGGACGAGGCCCGCTGGGTCGTCACCTGCCTCGATGCCCTCCAGGTCCTTGACCGGGAGGAGAACCACCTGCTGCGCCTGGAACCGCTGCTCCGGGAGTGCGTGGCGCTGCTCAACTGACACCGTCGCACGACCTCGCCCCCACCGTTCGCTCGGTGGGGGCGAGGGGACGGGCCACCGGCGGCCGTGAAGGAGTCCTGAAAGCCTGTCGCAGGGGTGCGCGCTGCCTTCGCTCCGCCCGCCTGGGCCGCCCCGCACCCCAGGCGGCCCAGTGGCGGTCGTGGACCGCCTCAGCCGCCCTCGGCGAGCGCGGCACGCAGACGGCCGAGTCGGGAGGCGGCGCGGGCGGCCCACCCGTCGCGCATATCGAGCGGCACGTGCACCGTCACCCCGCTCTGCACCGGGTCGCGGACCTCCACCACGAACGGGTCGGCGGCGTGCAGCCGCAGGTAGGCGCTGCGGCCGGTCGCGGGCCAGTCGGTGGCCGACCCGTCCGGCAGGGCGCCGTCCTCCTCGGCGGCGGCGCGGGCTTCGAGGAAGGCGGTGAGGTCCGCGAGGTCAGCGTCGCTGAAGTGCAGGGGCAGGCGCGCGTCGACGAAACCGGTCTCGATCACGATTTCGGCCTCATGCCAGCCCTCGTGGCGTCCGCCGCCCGCCGCGTCCTCCAGCACCACCGTTACGCGTCGCGCCCGGTCCGCGAACCTCACGACGTCGAGTTGCCCCATCCCTGCCCCTTCCTCCTCCTGCGACCGGCTGTCCCGGACTGGTGCGGGCCACTCGCCCCTTCACGATCCTGGCAGCGGCATCCTTACAGGTGGCACCGACAAGGCCCGTCCCGCTGTCCGCCCCAGTCGCCGGTGGTCTGCGGCGGCGGGACCGGCACCTGCACCGGCCATGCCGAGGTCCCGGGGGTGACCAGCCCTGAGGGAGCGCCATTTACCCGATGGAGGGAACCATGGCGCCGGCGCTGGCGGACCGGACCCCCTGGTCGCAAGGATGCACTGGTGATCAACACACTTCGAGGCGCCCGGATCCGCAGGGCCGCTCTCCACACCGCTGCTTTCGTCGCAGCTCTCGCTCCGACGCTTCTGCCCTCGCCCTCGGCGGCTGCCGCCGCAGACACCGTCGCCTCGCATGCCCACCCGTTGTTCATCGAAGGGAGGGTCTGCTTCTGGACCGAGCCCGGCAGGCACGGTCAGAGCTGGTGCTACTCGGGCACCGGGTACACCGATGTCCCGGACTTCCTTCACGACAAGGCCGCGTCTTTCCTTTCCGAGTCGCCCCACAGCGTCTACGCGATCGACTGGCCCCGCTCGGGCGGCTGCGTCTACCGCCACATCCGGCCCCACGACCTCAGCGACAACTGGTCCTGGGGTCCGCGCGTCGATGGCGTCGGCGACAGCACGATGAACTGTCAGGCAGGCTGAATCGCTCTCGTGACCAGAGCCGGCGGCCGATTCCGGAGCTGCTCCCGCGTGCGGCCGACGCGCCGGCTCTCTCGGGCTGCAGCACCTCGAGCAAGGGTGAGACCGGGTCGGACTGGCCGGGATCGCCTCGCTTCCCGTCGTTACGCAGTGGACGGCGCCGATTCCCTACGATCGTTCCGTGCCCACCTTTTCCCTTGAACGCACGCCCCCGCTCGCCCCTGCGGAGGCGTGGCGCAGGCTGACGGCATGGCCCCGCCACGCCGATGTGGTCCCGCTGACCAGGATCGTGGTGCTCACCGCGCCGCCGACCCACGAGGGAACGCGTTTCGTGGCCCGGTCGGGCGTCGGACCGGTGACCGTCGACGACGTCATGGAGGTGACGGTCTGGCGGCCGCCGGTGGGCGACGAGCCTGGCCTGTGTCGGTTGGAGAAGCGCGGCCGGGTCGTCCTGGGCTGGGCGGAGATCGAGGTCCGGCCAGGGCCGGGGGGCGGCAGCCGCGTGGTGTGGCGGGAGGAACTCCGCATCCGCTTCCTGCCCCGCCTCTTCGACGGTGTCCTGAACCGGACGGCCCGCCTCGTGTTCGGCCGCGCGGCGACCCGGCTGCTCAGGAAGGCCCAACGACGCTGATCGGGAAGAGCGGCCGGCCCGGTGCCGAGCCGGGAACCGCAGGGACACGCCCCCTCTCCCGCGCTACCGCCCGTTGGGTTGCGGTCGGACGGGTCGTTCTGGCGGGGACAGGTGCTGCAGACGCGTGGGTGAGGCCTAGGTGTATTGACCCGCAGCGTTGTTCACACGGGTGATGGGCGGGTGTCCGCCGAGTGCGGTGTGGCAGCGGTGGTGGTTGTAGGTGTGGAGGAAGTCTGCCAGGGCGGCTGTCCGCTCGTCGTTGGAGGTGTAGGGCCGCTGGTAGGCCCACTCGTCGAGCAGGGTGCGGTTGAAGCGTTCGACCTTGCCGTTGGTCTGTGGCCGGTAGGGCCGGGTCTTCTTGTGGGTGATGCCGGCCGCGGCCAGGGTCTGGGCGAACAGCTTGGACTTGTAGCAGGAGCCGTTGTCGGTCAGGACGCGCTCGACGGTGATGCCGTGGGCGGCGAAGAACGCGTTCGCCCGGGTCCAGAAGCCGGCGGCGGTCTCCTTGCGTTCGTCGGGGAGGACTTCGCTGTAGGCCAGGCGGGAGTGGTCGTCGACGGCGGAGTGGATGAAGGAGTAGCCGATCACGGGTTTGGAGCTCTTGCGCCGGGCGGTGGTGGCGATCTTGTTGTCCATGGCCTGACGGCGGTCCATGACCCGGTGGCCGCCGCCCTGGGGGATGTTGCCGAGCTTCTTGATGTCGACGTGGACCAGCTCGCCCGGCCGGGCCCGTTCGTAGCGGCGGATGACCCGGCCGGTGGGCCGGTCGAGGAAGGCCAGGCGGTTGATGCCGTGGCGGACCAGGATCCGGTGGACCGTCGAGGCGGGCAGGCCGAGGACCGGGCCGATGCGGGCAGGTCCGAGCTTGCGGTCGATCCGCAGGCGGCAGACCCGGGCCTCGGCCGTGACCGGGGTGCGGTGCGGTGTCGTTCGGGGCCTGCTGGGCCGGTCGGCCAGCCCGGCCTCGCCCTCGGCCCGCCAGCGGCGCATCCACTTGTGGGCAGTCGGGCGGGATATGCCCATTTCGGCAGCCACATGAGCGACCGGACGCCCGGCGAGAACACGCTCGACCAGGATCCGCCTGCCGTGAACAGTCAGGCGGGCATTACGGTGGGACACGAAGACCTCCGTGTGCGGTGCAGCTTAGACACCTCCACCACACCGGAGGTCTTCGTCATGATCAAGACCTGACCAGCGTTAACAACGCTGCGGGTCAATACACCTAGGGGAGGGTTCGCATCAGCTGGTCGAGGTAGGTGCGCACCTCCGGGAGCTTGGGGTGGTTGGGGCCGCCGACGCGTTCCAGTGCACCGATGAGCCGTTCGGTCGCCGAGACGGCTTCCTCGAGCCGTCCGGCCTGGTCGTAGGCGGAGATGAGGGAGACCAGGGCGTCTAGGGTCCGCTCGTCGTCCGGGCCGAGGCTGTGCTCGCGCGCCGCGAGGGCTGCCCGCGAGTACGGCAGGGCCCGGTCCGGGCGGCCGGCGTCGAGGTGGGCGATCGCCAGGTTGTGGTAGCGGTAGGCGATCTTCTCGTTGTGGGGGCCGAGGATGTGTTCGAAGCCCTGGACGACCCGCTCGTAGCAGGTGATGGCCGCGTCGAGGTCCCCGGCGTCGTGGAGGAGGTGCGCCAGGTTGTCCACCCAGATGTAGGTGCTGAGGTGGTCGGGGCCGTAGAACCGCTCCTTGTCCGCGATGATCTCCCGGCACAGCGTCGTGGCCTCGGGCAGCCTGCCCGCCCCGTGGTAGGCCGTGAACAGCTTCTGCTTGCGGGCCTCCAGCTTCTCCCCGCCCGCCGGCAGCAGGCGCCTGCTGCCGGCCACGGTCTCCTCCAGCACGGCGATCGCCCGGTCGGTGAGGCCCGCGGCGGCGTAGGCGTCCGACAGCTTCTCGCGCCAGGTGAGGGTCCGCTCCTCGTCGCGGTCGGGGCTGAGCTCGTCGCCCTTCAGGGCCCGTTCCAGGTAGGGGACCGCCTCGGCGGGGCGGCCCGCCGACAGGTGTGCGGATCCGATCCCCTCCAGGGTGGTCAGGGTGTCCCGGGCGTACGGGCCCAGGCTCGCCGACTGGTGGCCCAGGTTCTCCAGGAGCAGCGGAATCGCCCGGTCCAGCATGTACGTGTCTCCCGGCGGCGCTGCGGCCGACCACGCGCACAGGATGAAGGCGTAGTTGTGGCGCAGCCGCAGGACCTCCTCGTGAGCCGGGCCCAGCCGGCGCTCCGCCTCCTGCAGTGCGTCGCGCATCCGCAGGGTGGTGTCCGCGCCGAGGCTCATCGGTGCGTCGCCGGGATCCGCCAGCCGCAGGTCGAGCGGATCCGGCGGGGTCCCGGGCTCCGGCGGCGGGTTCTGCGGGTTCTGTGGTTTCCCCTGGCTCGCCGGGGTGTCCTTGGCGCGTTTCCTGCGGAACATCGCGGTCACTCTCCTCGTTCGTCGGCGGTCACCACGGGGACGCGAGGTCCCGTACGAGCTCCAGCAGTTCCCCGGTCGCGGCGTTCGGTGCCCGCCCGCCGTCGAGCCACGCGCCCAGGGCCGCCCGGTCTGCCGCGGTGAGCGAGGCGAGCGGTCGTCCGGCGAAGGAGAGCGGGTCGCCCAGGTCGTGCACGGTGGAGCCGTGGACCACGTGACGGCCGCCGGGCGGGGCGGTCAGGAGGGGCGGGGCGCCGCGGCGGGGCGGGGCAGCGAGCGGACGCGGCTGCGGCACGGGGCCGAGCGCCACCGCGTCGTGGAAGTACGTCGTCCCCCCGCCCTCGGCGCGGCCGCCGACCACACGCCAGCCCGGGATCGCGAAGAGGTGCTCCAGACGGGGTCCGGGAGCGTTCCAGGCAGTCAGCATGGTCTCTTCGGACTCCTGCTGGAACAGGTAGACCCCGCCGGTGGAGGCCGCGGTCACGAACTCGTCGGGTGAGAGGAAGGCGGCGGCCTCCAGCGTGCCGTGCTGGTCCGGCGCACTGCGCCGGCCCTCGGCGGACAGCGGCTCCAGACCCGCGTCGGTGAGGACCAGGTGGCGGCCGTCGGCCAGCAGGAGCCGCTGTCCGGACGGGTCGACGGCATGGACGGTGCAGCGCTCCAGACCCAGGTCGCGCAGGTCGATCCGCTTCAGCCGGCGGCCCACGGCACCGACCAGGGCCACGGGTTCGCTCCACAGCAGGACGACGAACCCGCGGGCGGTGGCGAAGGTCCGTGCGCCCACGAGGTCCGGGCCGCCCGCCAGGTGCTCCATCCCGCCCGGCCGGTACAGGACGAGTTCGGGAGCGAGCCACAGGTCCGTGCGCAGCGCGAGGACCGCCTCCGGCCCGAGGCAGGTGACGGCGTCGGTGCCGACCCTGAGGTGGTCGGCCGACCAGAGCCGCGAGCGGGAGGCGAGGTCGTACACGTCGATGCGGGTGGCGTGCTCGCCGTGGGGGCGGCGCTTGCCGGGCGGCCGGTACGTCTCCCAGGTCATGGCGGTCGCCCCGGGGGCGAAGGAGACCCGGTCCGGTGCCGCGGGGCCGTCCCGGTGCGGCAGGTGCCACACCGCCCGCGCGGCCGCGGCCCGGGCGGTGCGCTCGGCGGCCTTGGGCCGGTGGCGGCGCGAGGTCAGCCGGGCGGCCAGGTGCCGGCCGGGACCGTCCTCGGGCGGGGCCCAGTGTTCGGGCGCGTGGCGGTGGGCGATCCGGATGGCGTCGGTGACGGGGACCCTGCGCATGAGGTCCCACAGCCCCGCCCGGTCGGCGTCCCGTACCAGCTGCTCGGCCGCCCCGTCGATCTCCGCCGGCGTGCCCCAGGGCAGCCGGTCGGCGCCGCGCCGCTCCCGCAGGTAGAGCAGCGCACGGCCGATGGCGCCGCGTTCGGCCGCGGCGGCCACGGCGTCGTCCGGGGCGAGGGCGAGGCGCTCCCGGTGCAGGGCGAGGATCTCCTCGACGATGGCGACGGCCTCGGTGTGCCGCTCCAGCGCGATGAGCTTGCCGGCCGCCTCGTGGAGCCGGGCCGCGAGGACGTCCCGGTGGTGGGCGGCGGCCTCGGCGAGCTGGCGGTAGAGGTGGATCGCCTCGAGCAGCGCGCCGACCGATTCGGCATGCCGCCCGGCGTTCCACAGGTGCTGGCTCTGGATGCTCAGGCTGCCGGCCAGGTCGTCCCCGAACCGGGCCGGATCGAGGTCCGCCATCTGGCGCGCGGACGCCACCACCGCCCCGGCGCCCTCGGCCGCTTCCTCGTCGCGTCCGGACATCGCCAGCAGGTAGCCGTTCACCATCTCCAGACGGTTCACGTCCGGGGACATGGACCACCAGAGGAAGGGGTCGTGGTCCAGCACCCGTGCGAAGAGCCGTTCCGCCTCCGCGACGGACGCGTGGGCCTGCTCTTCGGCTCCGGTCTCCCAGAGCGCCAGGGCCAGCCGGGTGTGCGCCTGGGCCAGGGCGCCCAGGACGGGCGGGGCCGCTCCGCCCTGCGCCGCTCCGTCCTGCGCCATCAGCCCGATCGCCTCCCGGAGGAGGCCGACGCTGCGCACAGCGGAGATCTCCTCCAGGAAGAGGCCGCCGAGGTTCAGGAGGGCGGCGGCGTACGCGGACCGGTGCGCCGGATCCTGCTCGGCGGCCTCCCGGGTGAGGAGCACGGCCTCTTCCATGTGCGCGAGCGCCTCGCCGCGGCGGCCCGCCTTGAGGTGGGCTCCTACCAGCTGCGAGCGGAGCCGGGCGCGTTCCATGCCGTCCACGGCGCCTTCGAGGCGGTGGGTGGTGAGCCGTACGGCCAGTTCCCCGGCCCCGCTCTCCACCCGGACGTCGCCCGGCGGCAGCAGGGGCTCGATGGCTTCCAGGACGTCGGTGTCCACCGAGTCGAGCATGGCGATCGCGGTCAGTACGGAGCTGCCGCCGCGGACCGCGAGTCCGGGGTCGCGGCGCAGCAGCGGGAAGAGGACGGCGGGTCCGATGTGCGGCCAGCGTTCGGCCGCGGCGACGAGGAAGGTGAGGGCGCGGGGCGTCCAGGCGGGGGCGGCGCCTGCCTCGCGCCGCAGGACGCGGGTGGTCGCGGTGACGGACCACAGGTCGGTCGGGTAGGCGGTGACGGGGCTGCCGGGGAGGGTGAGGGCGAGGTAGTCCTCGGCGAGCCGGTCGGGAAGCAGCGGCTCGAGCACGTGGTCGGCCGCGGGGTCGGTGGCCGGGTAGTGGACGGCGTGGGCGGTCAGGGCCCGGTCGGCCGGGGTGCTCAGCAGGAGCCGGTCCAGGAGGGGGCGGGCGGCGTCGCGGCTCATCGGGCCGGTGAGGACCGCGGTGAAGACGGTCCGCGCGAGGTCGAGGGCGCGGCGGTCGCCGTCCTCGGTGCCCGCGCCGGGACCACCCGCGTCGTGCGCGCCCGGCCGGCGCCAGTTGTCGTGTTCCCGGTCGAGCAGGTACGCGGTCATCCCGGCGAGGCCGGCGGGAGGTTCCCGGCCGCCGGCCCGGGCGTCGACGGCGACGAGTGCGGCCATGTGGACGGCGAGGGTCAGCCCGAAGTCGGGACGGGCGAGGTCCTCGTACGGCGGGCGCAGTCCCTCCAGGGCGGCGGGGTCCGGGTAGTGGGCCGCGAAGCTGCGGCTGGCGGCCTCGAACATCCGGCTGCGTTCGCCCTGTCGGCCGGAGAGCGGGTCCAGCGGCTGGTCGGAGAGGTCGGTGGCGCGCCGCTGCCGGGTCAGCTGCGCGCGCAGGGCGGGCCAGGGCCGTACCGAGCGGGCGATGAGGAGGACCCGGGCGGGGAGTGCGCCGAGGAGCAGCCTGTTGTGGAACAGCCACCTGAGGTGGGCGTCCGGCCAGCGGTCGGCGTAGTCGACGAGCAGCAACACCCCGGTGCGGTGGCCGGTGCGCAGGTCCTGGCTGCCTTCGGCGGGCGGGTGGGTGTCGGTGCCGTGCACGGCGTTCACGACGAGCCAGCCGACGTCGGCGCATTCGGCGGCGAACCGGGCGGCGAGGCGGGACTTGCCCGCGCCGCCGGGGCCGTGCAGCCAGCGTACGGCCGACCGGTCGGGCTGATCGCGCCACTCCCGCAGCCGGGCCAACTCCCCTTCGCGGCCGGTGAACTCCACGATCTCGCTGCGGGCGTCGAGCATGCGGCTGGGCTGGGCGCGCAGCCAGGCCGAGTCCCGCCGCAGGGTGTCGGCGGCGCCGTGCGGGTCGCGCGCGTAGAGCAGGTACACGGGGCTGCCGTCGCCGAAGACGTGGATGTCGGCGCCGACCGCGCCGTAGGCGAAGCCGGCGACGGCGCGGACCTCCTGGTGGACCTCGTCGGGGAGGTCCACGGTCAGCCTGCCCCCTCCGCGCCGTCCTCGGCGGGCGGTGGCACCTGCCCTTCGGCCGCCTGGTGGTAGTGGAGGTTGCCGCCCTGCACGGCGAAGAGGGTGCCGTGGTCGCGTGCCGTGTTCGACTGCGTCCACACCTGCCGCCCGTCCGGCAGGCCGCCCTGCAGGCGGGCGACCAGCTCGCGCAGTTCGCCCTCGCTGTCGGGGTGTTCCTCCAGCAGCAGGAGGAGCCGCCGGCGCCATACGGGGAGCAGCTCCGCCCGGACCTCGTCCGCTCCGGCCGGCTCGGCGCGCCCCACGAGCAGGGCGTCCTCGTCGAGCTGCGCCCCGATGAGCTCCCCGCGGTCCTCTCCGCCGCGCCCGAAGAGCCGAACGACCCCGCCGCGGGCGCCCTGCCAGACGTCGGTGGCCATGGCTCCGATCAGCGCGGTGGCGCCCGCACCGGCGAGTGCCGTCAGTGACTCGGCCAACATCCGTCCTCCTGGTTCGATGCGCAGGGCAGCCCCCGGGTAGCTGAACTCCCCTTGACCGCACCCAGGTTAGCCAGAACGGCAAGCGCTGTCCCCGCTCCCGCCGGGCTCAGTCGCGGCCGCCGCGTCGAAGCCGGGCAGTTGCGGGCTGTGCGGACGGTCAGCCGGGCGTCGGCGGCGTCCAGCTGGCGGTGACGGTCAGGTGGGCCTGGTTGTTGCCGTTGACGATGCCCAGTTGGAGGTCCTGGGTGAGCTGGATGCCGAAGGTGACGGTGACCTCGGTGGGAGGCACCGGCACCGAGGTCATCGAGGAGTGGACCTCGCGGACGAGGACACCGAGCGGCTTCAGGGTGGAGCGCAGCGCGTCGGTGGCGAAGGCGGCGACCGCGTCGGCCCGCCTGCCGACGGGGACGACGGGGCCGAGGCCCTCACCGGGTGCCGGCGCCCCCGTGGCAGGCCCCGACAGCAGGAAACGGACGGTGGAGCCGTCCTCCAGGGCGATGTGCTCGCTGATGTCCTCGGTACTGGTCATGGGCGAATGGTGCGTCGGGGACGGCCGGACGGAACCGCCGTTCGGGTGATCGGTTACAGAACCGTGGCATGCCCGGCTCAGGCACAAGGTGCCTGCGACGGGGTGCCGTCCGGGAGCAGTTTCCGCTCGGCCGGGGTGTAGTCGCGTGCGGCGGCGGCGCACAGGGCCCGGAACTGGACGTCGGGCCGCAGGTCCAGCACGCGGGCCCGCTCCCCGTCCTCGAGCAGCAGCCGGCCGTCCGACGTCACTGCGGCCGTCGCCGTGTTGACCTCGGCGTCGTAGGCCAGCTTCACCTCGGCGGTGACAGCGGTTCCCCGCGCCGGGTCGTGGAGGGTGAGGGTCTTGGCGTTCCAGGTCAGGAGGGTGCCGTCCGGGCCGAAGCCGACCAGCTGGGTCAGGGTGGGGACCGTGACGGGCTCGGGCAGCTGCTTTCCGGCGTCGACGTCCCAGACGGGGATCCGGCCGTCGCCCTGTTTCACGGCCAGCCGGGTCCCGTCGGCGTTGAAGACGAGCGTGTCGCCGTGCCAGTGCTGCTGCAGGAACGGGGTGCCGACCGCGAGGCCGTGCAGGGGGGCGGCGAAGCGCTTCTGCGTGCGCAGGTCCCACAGGCCGATCTCCCCGTTCGTGGTACCGGCCCGGCTGACGACGGCGGCCTGGCCCGGGTGGCCGGGTCTCGGCACGATCTGACCCCGGCCGAACGCGTCCCGCACGCGTTCGACGTCGTCGGGGTGCTCCTGCGCGGAGAACGCGGGAGTGAGGACCGCTCCGGTCGCCGCGTCCAGGCGGGCCACCGTACCGTCCGACCCGAGGAGCGCGATCTGCGAACCCTGGAGGCCGACGAGGCTGTCGATGAGGACGTCCTTCTTGAGAAGCCACGGCAGATCCACGCTCCGGCCCAGGTCCGCCGCGGCGTGGGCACGCAAGAGGCCGTCGTCCCGCCGCCAGACCACGATCCACCGGCCGTCGGCGGTCCAGCTGACCCGGGTACCGTCCTTCTCCGACGCCAGGGCCACGGAGCGGTGGCGTGTCCGGGAGGCGTCCAGTACCTGGAGGGAGTCGCGCCTGATGCGCGCGATCGCGCTGCGGTCCGGGGACAGGGCGTACTCCCCGTCGGAAGTGTCCCCACCCTGGAACCGCTCGGTGCCCGCCGGGCCGGCACGCACCACCATGAGCGAGTTCCCGACGGGGGCCAGCACCACGATCCCGCCTCCCGGGCCCGGCGCCACGGCGAAGACCCCGCGCGCGCCCGGGGCATCGCCCGCGTTGGGGAGGCGGGCGGTGAAGTACCGTCCCGTACGGAGATCGAGCAGGCCGGTGTCGGCGTAACCACCCGCGGTGTCCGCCTCGTAGCTGTATCCGGGCGAGAACTGTTCGTACGCTCCTGATGCTCGCGTCCCCCCTTGCTGGGAGGCCAGCGCGGGAAGTTCGGTGACCGCCCCCGGGGAGCGGCCCAGCGGGCGGCTGTAGGCCCGGCCTCCCTCGGTCCAGAAGGCGAGCTCGCCGCCCGCCTTGAGTTCGGGCGTCCCGCCGGCAGCGTCGGAGGAGGGGCCCACGGTGTAGAGGGTCCGGCCGGTGGCGAGTTCCTTGACCGTCAGCTGCGGGGACTTGGGGTCGGAGTAGCCCATGGCCACCGTGTCGGCGTCACCGGTGAAGGCGACCGCACTCACGCCGGTCCGGGGCAGCAGGTCAGCGGCTACGGTGAGGCGTCGGCCGGAGGGCACCTCCCACGCGTCGGCGAAGGCCGGTACGCACGGCTGGGTGCCGTTGTAGCACTCCATCGTGTGGTCGGTGAGGGTACGCAGCAGGCGGTGGCTGTCCGAGCTGAAGTCGACGGAGCTGCCGGCCCCGTGCGGGAGCTCACGTGCGGGCAGCTCGAGCGTCTCGGGGTGCTCGGGGTTGTCCAGGCGCCACAGCCGGATCGAGTCCGGGGAGGACACCGCGAAGAGACGTCCGTCGGGACTGAGCGCGCTCTCGTACCTGGCCTGGACCTCGCCGCCCAGCCTGCGGGTCCGCATGCGGCCGTCGAGCGCGCCGGTGACCAGGGTGAACACAAACCGGTCGCCGCCCCCGGGAGGCCGGGCGGCGACCACCAGGGTCCGGCCGTCCGGGGTGGCGTCCATACCGCTGATGTCCCCCTCCGCGACGGAGGGGTAGGCGTGCAGGAGGTCCGTGTCGCGCACGTACTGCCGCAGCAGTGCCTCGGCGGTCTTGGCGGTCCGCTTGGTGCTCCGGGCGGCGAGCGCGAGTTGCAGCGCGGTGGCCGGTTCGCCGCCCGGCATGTCGTCGGCCGCCTGGGCCAGGAGGCCGGCCGCCTGGACGCGCAGTTGTTCTTCCGTGCGCTGCAACCCCTGCCGGGCGAGGAGGGCGAGGACGAGGGCGAGGGCGGTCAGCGCGGCGAGTGCGGCCACGGCGGTCCGCCGGATCCGGGTGCCGCGCCGAGCCGCCCGTGTGCTCAGCCGGACGTAGTCGGTTTCCTCGGGGGTCGTGTCGTCCGGATGGTCGGCGAGGCGGCGCTGGGCCTCGGCCAGATCGGTGCCGCCCAGCAGGCGCGCGGCCTCCCGGCCGTGGGCCTCCCAGCGCCGCAGATCGGTCCGCAGCTGTTCCTGCCAGGTGCGGAACTCGCGGGTGTCGGTGAGCCACTGGCGCAGCTGTGGCCACAGCCGGGTGAGGGACTCGTGTGCGAGGTCGACGATCTCACCGGAGCCGTCCGGGGCGGGGGAGAGGACGACGAGCTTGCCCGGCGCCAGTCGCCGTGCGGCCGAGGCGAGTTCCGGCGGCAGCTCGCCGATCGGGGTGGGCCTGCGCACGAAACCGTCCCCTTCGGGCCGGGCCAGTTGGACCATCAGCCGTCGGGCGGACCGGCGCTCCCGGTCCGTCAGGGCGTCGAGGCTCTCGTCGGCGTATCCGACGAGGGCGCCGGCGACCCCGCCCAGTTCGTCGTAGGCGGCATGGGTGAGCATCGAGCGGCTGCGGCGTTCCCACAGCCGGGTGAGCGCGAACTGCACCAGCGTCATCCGGCCCGGCGCGTCACCGGCGTCCGCGACGATCCGCTGCGGCAGCCCCGGCTCGAACCACAGCCCGGGCTCGGCGGCGACCGGCTCGGTCACCGCCCGCTCCAGGGCATCACCGGCCAGGGCGGCGAGGAACTCCACCGCCTCCCCGGCCAGTTCGGAGGTCTCCGGGGTCACCAGGGCTTCCAGCGAGCCCGGGCGCCCGGTGGCCACCACCCGCAGAAGCGTCCCGCCCTCCCGGCCAGCGAGGGCGGCCAGCAGCCGGAACAGCTCCCGGGCGTCAGCGGGGGCACCGACCGCGTACTCCTCCAGCTGGTCCACGAACAGCAGGTGACCGGCGGGGGCGGCGCCGGGCCGGGCGAGCAGCCGGGCGCGCAGCTCGGCCGGCACGTCACGGCCCGCCTCCAGCAGCCGGGCCAGCTCCTCGGCCCGGGCGAGCCGTTCCACCTCACCCGGTGCGGGGTCCAGCAGGTCGGACAGGGCCCGCGCCAGCACCGCGGCGGCCCTGACGCCCGGCACCGCGCGCAGCTCGGAGACGTCCATCCCCGCGCCCCGTGCCTTCGGCAGCACCCCTGCCCTGACCAGTGAGGACTTACCGCACCCCGAGGGGCCGACGACCAGCGTCACCGGGCGGCGCACCACCGCCCCGAAGACCCGCCGGGTGTCGTCGTCCCGCCCGTGGAAGAACTCCGCCCCGTCCTCGGCGAAGGGTGCCAGCCCCTGGAAGGGGCAGCGCGGGCGCAGCGTCCGACCGTCGACCAGATCGGCGGAGGGCAACAGGTAGGCGGTGCGGTCACCCTGGTGTGCGGCGACCGTCATGCCGACCACGCCGTCCTGGGCGTCGTCCCAGACGGGTGATCCGCTGAACCCGCCCACGACGGCCGGACCGCTCCCGCGGACCTCCATCTGAACCCACCCGGAGCCCTGCCCGGCCCGCAGCACCCCGGACGCCCAGATGCCGTGGTCGGCTCCGTACGGGTAGCCCAGCGCGCGGAACGTGTGGCCCCAGACCGAGGTGCCGTCCACGAGCGGTGCCGGGCGCGTCCCGGCCACGGGTGCGTCCAGCCGCAGCAGTGCGACGTCCTGCCCGCCGTGGCGCCAGGACACCACGCGCGCCCGGGCCGCCGGCCGGCCCTCGACCAGCGGGAAGTCGAGGTCCACGGACCCTGCGGCGGGGCCATCCGCATGTGCCGGCCCGCGGGCCTGGCCGACAACGTGGGCGCAGGTGCACACCAGGTCCGGAGCGACGAGGAACCCGGCGCCCACGACCTCCCCGTCAGCGCCCCTGATCCGTACCTGCGAGGCGTCGAGCACCCCGCTCCCGCGTACCGCGGCCATTGACTCCCCCGATTCTCCGGCTCGGGCCAGCATCCGCCACACCGGAGTCACCGACAACAGCCGTACCGGCCGCATACCGGAGGGAAATCGAAGGTGTCCGGATCCCGCCAGGAGCTCGCCCACCCCCAGCGGCCGTAGGCGCTGCTGTGATCCCCGGCAACCGCGACGCCGCCGGGGCCGGCCCGCCATCCCTGCGCGGCGCGGGCAGGACGCCCTCGGGCTCGCCGCGGTTCATGCGCGACCCGACCCGGACACCGCTTTCGACGACCTCGACCGCACCACCCACGCGGCACTGTCTGCTTGAGGCGAGAGCCGAGAACGGCGGGGCGCTGGGGGGACGGCGGGCCGGACCGGGCCGCCCGCGTTCTGTCCTGCCGGGCACAGCCGGTCCGGGGCGGGCAGGCTGGCGATCTCGCGGGGAGCTGCGCGCGGCCGGGCCGCAAGGCGCAGCCACCGTCACCGGCCGCGCCCCGCGACACCCCCACTCAGCCGCGTACGGCCTTGAGCAGGACCTTCACATCGTGGCCCTGGTGCCAGCCCGTGTCCACGAGCGGGCTGTGGTGGCTCTCGTCGCCCCAGGCGTAGTACCTCTCCCACGACTGGTACCACTGGCCGTTCAGGTTGGAGCCCGTGGCCGTGTACACCTGGGCGACCTTGCCGTCGTGGCGGTTGTCCCAGATGTACAGCTGCGCCTTCGTCTGCGTGTTCGCGCCGCTGTACCGGTCGCACTCGCGGTACTTGACCCCGGCGGCGTTGTGGTCGACCTGGATGATCCGCCACTCCGTGCACGCCCCCTCCGTAGCACTCGCCGGGGCGGCGGAGGCAGCCGAGGGGACCAGAGCGGCGGTGGCCGCCGCGGCGAGTGCCGCCGCTCCCAGCGCTATGCGGCTGCCAGAGCGCCTCGTGCGCCCCTGCGCGCCGTGCTTGTTCGTCCTGCGCGTGTCCAGATTGCGTGCGTTCACTGCGTGCCCTTCGCATCCGACGACCATGGGTCCGCTCGTTTTCATCGGCCGAGCGGAAGTCCCAGCCAGCCCTTCAGTTCCGGCGCCCGGTCCCGAACGGGTGCTGGTGCTCGTGCAGAAACGTACGGGGGGACCCGTCACCACGTCGTCCGCTCCTGGTTGGACATCGCTGCTCCACCCTCGACGGTAGGGTCGGGCCACCTGCAACCCGTGCGGTACCGCAAGGCAACGCTCGGTGTCTCGAACGGCGCTGGGGGACCGCGTGGGCGGCCGCCCGCTCCTGAGAACCGCCTCGTTGCCCAGAACCGTGCCACCGGAGTGCCGGGGCCCCGACTCCCCGGCTCGTTGCTCGTTGAAGCAAGCGGGGAGTCCAGCGAGCGAGGCTGCGGGTCGCTCTGTCGGGGCCGCGGCGGCGTGCAACGGCTTGACCTCATTGCCGACGGCAGAGGAGGGGCCACTAGGCTGCGGTTCCCGGAATGATCCCCGTTCCCTCGCAGAAGTGGCCCCCATGCCCACCACCTCCGGTCCGTTCACCGCCGAGGAGCGTCTCGACCCGCAGGAGATGGTCGTCCTACACCGCGTCTTCCGCCGCGAGATACCACTCCTGGCCGACCTGGTCGAAGCCGCCGTCCCGGGCGACCGGCGGCGTACCACCGTGCTCGCCGATCACCTCGACCTGGTCCTCGGCGCCCTGGGCGAACATCACGAGGGCGAGGACGTCCTGCTGTGGCCCAAGCTGCGCGAGCGCGCCACCCCGGGCGTCAGCGTCGTCTCACGGATGGCCGACCAGCACGAGGCCATTGCCGGCGCGCTCGCCGCGGCCACTGACCTGTCGCACCGCTGGCGCACCCGCCCCGAGCGCGACACCGCCCTGCGGCTCGCCGAGGCCCTGCGCGCGCTCGACCGGCACGCTGTCGCCCACATGGACGACGAGGAAGAACACCTCCTGCCCTTGATGGCCGATCACATCACCGCCCGGGAGTGGTCCGAGGTCGGCGAACGCGGACGCCGCAGCGTCCCCAAGCCCAAGCTCCTGATCTTCCTGGGAGCGATCCTCGAGGACGCGACCGCACAGGAACGGCAGCTCTTCCTCTCGCACATGCCCGCTCCCGCCCGCCTCCTGTGGCGCACACTCGGCATCCGCCTCTACAAGCACACGACCACCCGCGTCCGCCGAACCAACGCCGTGGCCCCCAAGGCGTAGCACCCGACCGCAAGTGCGGGAGGGCGGCGTTCCACGCCCCGCGTGCGGAATCAGGGTGAGCAGGTCCGGCCTACACCACCCTCCTCAGCACTCCCGTGAAGCTCGAGCCTGCCACGGAGACTCTCCGGTGCCGTGACCCGGACGCCTTCCATGGCGCTCACCGCCCACCGCTCCCCCCACTCGCGGGGCGGAGGTGTGTCCAGCAAGCCGCCGAATGGGCGCCTGGTTCACCGGCTTGCCCGGCGCCGCTCGCACAGAGGGTGTCCAGGCCGTAGACAGGAAGCGCAGCGCCGCTGGGTGGGCGGGGCTGTGGCCTTCCCCGGGCCGGGGAGCCGTATCGGCCCCGAGCGGTACGGCTCCCTCCCGCGGCCCGGGCGGCTTGGGCGAGCACTGCCTGCGCGGTTGACGCGTCACAGGGCACCAAGGCCATGAAGACGCCCGCTTGAGCAGGTCCACTCACACCGCACACCTGCCAGATTGCCGGAGGCCTACGCGGGGCCTGGGCTTTCGGCTCGCCGGGCCCCATCTGTGGCGCGCCAAAGCACATGACCTTGCTCGTGCTTTTCTGGAACCGACTGCCGCAGGTTGGCGCTGTGCTGCCCAGGAGTTGACCCGCTAGGCCACCCGATGACCGGTGGACCGCCGTCGGGGCGCCCTGAAGAGCCCGGCCGAGTGGCCAGCCTCGGCGACCGCGTACCGGTCCGGCGCGCCACCCCCGCACGTTGGATGGAGCGACCCGCGCCGGGTCCGTACCTCTCGACTTCCGCGGTCTCACACAGGCGTGCGGATGGCGTCTCGGAGCGCCTTGGCGGCCCACGGGCAGCGCCCCGCTCCGAGGGGGCCATGGGTCTTGGGCCAGGATGACGGCGAGGACGGCGAGCGCTTCGTGTGCTGCAGTCGTTCGGGTCGGCTGCTGCACACGCCCGCCCGGTCTCGGGTCGTCACCCGGCCGGTGGCCGCTGAGCCAGACGCCGGCCAGAGCCCCGTGCCCGGACCGCGGGGGGGGCGCCCTATCTCTTTGGTCAAGGGAAACAGGGCTGCGTTGGGTCGGGGGCCTCTTGCGGGAGATTGGGCGGCGGTCGGGCAAACCGCTCTGAATCCGGGCTCCGGTCGTGACGCCGACTCCCGGCATCGAAGTCGGGACCTTCGAAAGAGCCCCCGTACGAGCCCGCTGCTCGGCGGCTCCTCCGCGGGGTGCCGGCGGAGAGGAATGCGTCGGCAGTGCGACCACACAACCGGGCGGCCGTCCGGCGCACTGCTGACGAACGTCCGGTACACACCTGCTGACCTGCACGGACAGCGGCCGGGACAGGGTCGGACAGTCCCGGACAGCGGTTTCGCTTGGCCAGGGCCCGCTGCCCCGTCGAGAGTTCTGCCATCCCAGCGAACTGCCGTGCGAACCACGGCTCTCGACCATGGAGTCAGCCATGCGCAAGCTCACCTCCCTCGCGGCCAGGGGCGCCGTAGTCACCCTGCTCGCCGGAACCGCGTTATCGGTCACGGGCGTCGGCAGCGCCCAGGCCGCCTCACTGGGGGCGAACATCGCAGCCACCGCCAAGGGGCAGATAGGCGCCGGCCCCTGCGGCCTCAACAACAAGGGCAGCTACTGGGGCCGGGGCACCAAGCAGACGGGCAGCTGCGGCCCCCACCACACCGAAGCACACGCCTGGTGCGCCGACTTCGTCGGCTGGGTGTGGTGGAAGAACGGCGTCGGCGGCAAGATGAACCAGCTCGACAACCTCGCCTCCAGCTTCACCAAGTACGGCTCCCTGCACTCCACCCCGAAGGTCGGCGACGCGATCCTCTACAACCTGGGCCCCGACGGCTACGAGAACGACCACGTGGCCATCGTGGTGGCCATCTCCGGCCAGAAGATCACCGTGGTCGGCGGCAACCAGGGCATCCCCGGCAGCGTGAGCTCCCACACCTGGACGTCCTACAAGGTCGGCACGAAGGTCAACGGCACCCAGACGATCAGCGGTTACGTCACCCCGGTGGCCCGCTGACCCCACGCCGGCGGGGGCGCGCCCCCCCCCCGCGGCCGGGGCCCCCGCACAACCCGCCGCCCACAAGACGCGGGAGGGAAACAGAAAAGGAAGACAGGGGAAACGGGTAAGCGC
>NZ_JBEYXN010000036.1:0-46977 GCF_040704625.1 Streptomyces sp. NPDC046866 | reverse complement strand
TGCTCCCCCCCCCGGGGGGGGCGCCGGGGGGGGCGGGCGTGGGGGGGGCGCCGGCGCGGCCGGCGCCGACGACACCGGGCCGGGCCATTCCGTGGGCAGCTCAGGCTTCGGGAACTCGGGCGTCGGCAACGCGGGCGCACTCAACGACGGCGTCGGCAACGCGGGCGTCGCCAACTGGGGTCTGGGCAACGCGGGCGTCGCCAACGGGGGTCTGGGCAACGCGGGCCTTGCCAACACGGGCATCGGCAGCCACGGCATCGGAAACTCCGGCCTCGGTAGCTCCGGCATCGGCAACTGAGGCGGGCCACGGCCCCGCACCATCGAGTCGCACGCCGCGCCCGGCTGACGCCGGGCCGATCCACCCCCCGGCCGCCCGTTCGCTGAGCGGCAGGCCCGGGGGGCTGGCGCGGAGCGGCTGGCCCGCGAGAACAGCGGACCGCGCGAACAGAATCGGCTTCACCTGATTGCACGAGCGCCTGGAGACCACCGCCCCCCGGCAGCCCGCCTGGCCGCTGCCCGTGAGCCTGGCTGTATCGAGGGCCGCCGGGGGTGCGGCCTCAACTCCCTCTCGCTGCCTCTGTCGCCCGCTGCCTTCCGTTCTCGGGTTCTGGCTCACTTTCAGTGGAGGGCTGACTGGGGGTGATGTCAGTGGTGTGCGGTGGGATGGCCGGACTCTGCTGCCGTGACCTGCTACGAGTCCGCTTTGAAGCCCGTGTACTCGTCTCTGACCCACGCCCTGGCCGAGGCCTTGGTCGACGTCCTGTGGTTCATCGAGGGCAGTGAAGACGAGCAGCTGGATCAGGACGACGCCGTCAAGGTCCTGGAGGGTGTCGCCCACCTGGCCGGCAAGCTGTCGAGCGACCAGCGGAGCGAATTGACCGACCTGCTCGGGACGATGGCCGAAGCCGAGGCCGACCCCGGTCGGCGGGAGTTCCTGGAAGGGTTCCCGGAAGGCTTCGGCCTCCTTGATGATGCGGTCTGACCTGTGCTTCACGAGTAGCGCAGGACGCGCTTGCGGAGTAGATGAAAGCCGGCCCGGCCGAACGTCTGAGAGGAACCTGCGGACGCGCAAACAGAGAGCGACCTGCCTGCCTCCCCTGGGCACATCTGCGGGAAATCGCAGGTAAGAGCTGTGAACGCCGTGACGAGATCCGCATCCGGGACAGGCGGCCTCGGGCATCGTGCTTCGGGCCTCTATGTGTACCGCCTCGTCATTCACGGCTTCGGACAGCACCGTCACGTCGGCGATCGACGGGAACAGTAACTCCTCCAGCCGGAGCCCCCCTTCTCCCACGGGCCGAACTGTCAGCCACACCGCACCCGCTACGGGCCAATTCCGTGCAACTTTCCCAGGGCCACTCACCCGACAACCGTCACTCGGCGTGCATGCTCCACGGAAAGTGAGCCAGAACCCGTTCTCTTGAATCGACATCCCGCCTCGGCGGGTGCCTCCCGAAGTCATGAAGAACGGGCTTCGTTACGCGTGAATAGAGCCAGGCCGGGTTTCGCCGATTCCCACCCGGCCCCGTCGACCCGTACGGCACGCTCGTTGTCGAGGGGGGCCGCGCCTGGCGGCCAGGCAGGTGGAGGCGGCTGTGAAGAGGGACGAGACATGGACCGCCGAGGGAAGGGCGTTCGCATGGGGGCAGTGTCGGGGTGCTCCTCGCCGACGTCACCCGGGCGTGACGCCCGGGGCCCGCAGCACCGCACCGAACAGGTGCCATTCCCCGGTAACAGCGTCTACGACGGGGTCCGGCGCGGCCAGCACCCGCTTCTGGCACCGCACCGCGCAGCCGGACAGCGGCACTCGCGCCGGTCACCCACCGCGGCGACGTCATCGGTGTCCTGATCAAGTCAGACTTCGGTATTCCGCACCGGTGTGCCGCCCGCACCTGTCCACCAGCTACCCGGAACGCCGGTGGAAGCCCGATGTCTGCAAATGACCCTGACCGCGCTGTCCGGTGCAGATCACACCGCGACAGGCACGACGGTATGGGTGGCCGCGTCACGGGGTACCCGTGGGAGGTGGGACGGGAACGGCTGACGTTCGACGGCTGGATCGCGGCCGTCGGGACGGGCTCGGGCACGCGCGTGGTCCTGGGCCACTGGCCGCGCTCGCCCTTCGGGCCGTTCAGCGACGTGATGCTGGAAGGCGCCGACGGCCGGCGTCTGCTGCTGGCGCCCACCGCCCGCACCACGCAGTACATCGCCGGCGTCTACCACTTCGACGAGGTCCGGACGACTCCCATGCGCGTGCAGCACCGACGCGACAGCGTGTGGGACATCGCAGCGGGACCCCTGGAGCTCCGCTTCCGCCTCGGCCGCCCGGGACCCCTCGGGCTGGCGCTGCGCGCCGTGCCCCGCCCCCTCGCCCGGCGACCGCTGTGGGCGGCTCTGACCGACGTGCCCGCGCGCTTGGTGACCGGTGCACGGACCCGGGGCAGCTCGCGCCCCGGGTACCGTCAGTGGTACGCGGCCGGCGGCCTGTGGCCGATCATCGCCGCCGACGCGTCCTTCGACGGCGCCGACCTCGGTCCCCTCTCACCCGTCGTTCCACCCGTCTGCTTCGGTTTCGGATCGGCCCCCAGGACGCCTGCACTGGTGCGCGTGGTCTCCACGGTCGAACACGCTGGTACCTGACTCGGACTGACCCAGAGCACGTCACGCTCGCCCACTGAGCGTGTGTGCCTTCCGGCCACCCTCAGTCAAAACCAGCCACCAGCCCGTCACCACTCTCCACCACGCGGGCCATATCTACCTGCAGGGGGACAGCCGCTACGCCGACGCCTGGATCGACCGGCTTCGGGGCTGTAAGCCCATCGCGTTGCACACGTTCCTCGTGGAGGACGAGCAGATCCCGGCCCTTTTCCAGCCGTGCGTCTACGACAACCAGGGCAGCCCGTCCGCAGTCGGCAGCAGCGGCTGCCTATGCCGCAAGTCCATCAGTGGGCGGCGGCGCCGGGGGTCAGCGCATCCTGCTGTGTCTGCGGGCCGGGGCACGGACCTGCCGACGCCGCCGCAGGGCCGTTGCGGCTCCGTTGTTCCCGGCGTCCGACGATTGAAGAGAAGCGGAATGGACAGGCGCAAAGCCCATCACCGATATGAAGCGAGGGAGCGCCGTCATGTCTGACCCGAAGGCAGACAAATCACCGCTGGAACGCGTGACCGGCGAGAACGATGTGACACCCGAGGAGGAGCGGCAGCGCGAAGCGGCCCGGCCCGGCGGCAAGAGCCGCATTCAGGACATGGCGCACAAGGTCAAGGACGCTGCGCAAGAAGTCATGGGAACTGGAAAGCCCGAGGCGTCAGGCGCCACCCAAGAGGAGAAGGACGTGCTGCGCGAGTTCGACAAGGGATCAGACCGCTGAAACTCTAGTCCCCGCGGCCGTCGTCGGCCGGCACGTGCGCCGCCGGGACGGACGGCGAGTGGGCATCCACCGCCACCGCCCCGCCTCCGGGCCTGGACGCCAGTGGCGCAGCCAGGTCTGCCTCACACCCCCTCATGCCGGGCCGGGGCCGTGCCGAGGCGCCGGCTCAGCCCGGCACGGCTCGGCGCACCCGGGGGTTCAGTGGAAGCCGAGCATGCCGGGGGTGTCGATGCCGATGGCGAGGACGCCGGGCGGGTACCGGTGTTCGTCGTCGGTGAGGAGGATGGGCATGCCGCCGGCGTGGGTGCGGCGCAGGGCGGTATAGAGGGCGTGGCAGGTGTCCATGCCGCCGTAGCCGTCGCGGAACATGGTGCCGACCGCGGGCGCGTCGATCTGCCCCAGCGTTTCGACGTCGGTGCACGGATACCCGAGCACGGCTCGTGCGGCGGCGGCCAGGTCGGCTTCGGCCTGGGCCAGGCACAGGGCCGGGACCAGGAGCCGGTCGCCGCTGGCGGTCACATTCACCGCAAGCGCGTTGAGCGCCTTGTGCCCCGAGGCGAGGGCGGTCACGGCGCTGGTGTCGAGGATGATCACGCGGCGTCCCGGCCGGGCAGCGCGAGGACCTTCTCCGCGGCGATCCGCCGCAGATTCCCCAGCACGTCCAGCGAGGCGAACTCCTCGTCGCTGATCTCCACCCCGATCACCTCCCGGGCGTGCGCCCGGGCGGTCGCGACCTGCTCGGCCCGCTGCGCGGCGGTGGGCTCGGCGGCCGCGAGGGCGTCGACGAGCTGCCCGATGCTCAGCCCGCGCTCTTCGGCGAGCTGGGCGAGGTGGTCTCGGGTCTGCTTGGTCACCTGAATCGTCGTATTCGCCATAGAAGGACCGTAGCACGCCTATAGAACGTGGCGGGGGCGCTCTCCGCGCAGCCGCTGTTCGGACACGACGGTCGGCCTGAGTCCGACCGGGCGGCAGGTCATGGATCGTCATTCGCCTGCCCGAGACCCGCGCCACAAGGCCGCATCGCGGGCGTCCGGCCCGCCCCGCGCCGCACGCGCGCGAGGCATCCGGCGGGAGCCCACACCCCCCCACTCCGGCGGAAGAAGGCAGGGCCGCCCCTGCCGCCGGCGGTGGGGGCCGAGGCGCTGGGTGCTACCGCGGCCCGGGAGCCCTCGGCGGGCCGGGTGGGCGCGGAGTCGACGGAGACGCATCCGGAGGCCGCGAGCAGCGCGGCGAGGAGCAGCGGCAGAGACGTCGGCGGCGCCGGTTTTGCTCGCGTCGAACGGGACGCGGCTCCAGAAGACCGGAGCGATCAGCCGGCGGATCCACTCGATATCGCCCCGACGGCCCGGAGGCGGGCGGCGGCCTGTTTGGGTCCGAGCGGGTGTCGGTGGGGATCAGGTCCGCCAGGTCTTCAGTCCGGTCCGGCCGACGCGCGCAGCCGGCCTGTCCGGCCGGGGCGCTTCCGCCTGGTTGCGAGGTTCGAAGGGGACAGGAGGGGCTGCCTCTTTTCGTCCTCTTGACGATATAACCTGCGCCCGTTATCGTCACATCGACGAAATAAAGGGGGGTCCGACATGGCCGACATCACCCGACGCTTCGGCTGGCGTCATCTGCGCTCCGCGCCCACCGCTCACATCCGCCACCACAAACGCGGCCGGCTCGTCCACGACGGCCGGGGCCTCAGCTTCTGGTACCGGTCACTGTCGGCGGCGCTGTCCGAAGTTCCGGTCGACGACCGGGAGCTGGCCATGGCCTTCCACGCCCGTACGGCCGACTTCCAGGACGTCACCGTGCAGGCCACCGTCACCTACCGGATCAGCGACCCGGCCGAGGCGGCGGACCGGCTCGACTTCTCCGTCGACCCGGACACCGGGAGCTGGCGCGGCGCCCCGCTGGAGCAGATCGCCACTCTCCTCACCGAGACGGCACAGCAGCACACACTGGACGTACTGGCCCGGACCCCGCTGGCCGTCGCACTGGTGGATGGCGTCACCTCCGTACGGCAGCGGGTCACCGACGGTCTCGCCACCGAGCCCAGGCTCCCGGCCACAGGCATCGACGTGGTGGCCGTGCGCGTCGTGGCGATCCGCCCCGAGGCCGAGGTGGAGCGCGCCCTGCGCACGCCGGCCCGCGAGCAGATCCAGCAGGAAGCGGACCGGGCCACATACGAACGGCGTGCCGTTGCCGTCGAACGCGAGCGTGCCATCGCAGAGAACGAGCTGGCCAGTCAGATCGAACTGGCGCGTAGAGAGGAGCAGTTGGTCGACCAGCGCGGTATCAACGCCCGCCGCGAGGCGGAGGAGAACGCGGCCGCGGACGCCGTTCGGACCGAGGCCGAAGCGGCCCGCAAGGTCTCCCTGGCCCGCGCCGACGCCGAAGCTGCGCGCGAGACGGGCGCGGCACGCGCACAGGCCCAAGCCGCCTGGCTGCGGGTACACGGCGAAGCCGACCCGGGCACGCTGCGCGCCATGGCGGCGGCCCGGCTGGCGGAGAACCTGCCGCGGATCGAGAGCATCACGCTCTCTCCGGACGTCCTCACCGGGCTCCTGACCCGGCTCGGGCGTCCCGAGGGCGGAGCCGGCGCGTGAGCCTGGCCCCGCGGGCTGTGCTCGTCCACCGCAGGACCGAGTACGAGGAACTCCTCACCCGGCACGGGACGCACGGGCAGGCTGCCTTCTTCCTCTCCAGCCGGGGCCGCTCGATCGACGAGTTGCTCCGCCGCCACGACCGCGTGCAACAGGCGCTGCAGGAGGTGGCGGCGGCGGTGCCCCTCACCTGGCGCAGCTCCCGGGTGGAGCGGGCGGACCTGGACCGCTTCCTGTTCGCCCCGCAGGACGTGGTGGTCGTGGTCGGCCAGGACGGGTTGGTCGCCAACACCGCGAAGTACCTGTCTGGACAGCCCGTCGTGGGCATCGACACCGATCCGGGGCGCAACGCGGGAATCCTGGTCCGCCACCGCTGCCACGACACGGCCGCCCTGCTGCGCGCCGCGATCGCCGCCGGGGGCCGGGCGGATGAGCTGACCATGGTCGAGGCCGTCGCCGACGACACCCAGCGCATTCTGGCGCTGAACGAGATCTACCTGGGCCCGCCCGGCCACCAGACGGCCCGCTACCGCCTGGGCTCGGACACGGAGAACGGCCCGGGCGAGGCGCAGGCATCCTCCGGAGTGCTGGTGGGCACAGGCACGGGCGCCACCGGCTGGCTGCGCTCCCTGTGGCTGGAGCGCAGCAGCACCACGGAGCTGCCGACACCGTGCGACCCGCGGCTCCTGTGGTTCGTGCGCGAAGCCTGGCCCTCGCCCGCGACCGGAACGACGAGGGTCGCCGGTGAGCTCGGGCGGGGGCAGAAACTGCGCCTGACCGTGGAGTCGGACCGGATCGTGGTCTTCGGAGACGGAATGGAGGCCGACGCCCTGGAACTGACCTGGGGCCAGAGCGTACGAGTGGGCATTGCTGGAACAACGCTGCGCCTGGTGACGTGAACACTGGTGTCGTTGTTGATGGGCGGGGTGTGTTTTCGGGGGGTGGCGTCAGTTGTTTGCTCTGGGTGGTGCGAGGCGTTTTTGCTGGTGTCGGTCAGGTGCCGGATGGCCCCGATCAGCTCGGCCACGTCGGCTGCCGCCGCGTTCTGTGGCGGGGTCCGGCCCGGCGGTCCGATGCCGGTCAGGGCGGCCAGGTCACGAGGGGGATGCCGAGCAGCGATCGAGTTCGACCATCTGTAGCCCCAGCCGCTGCGCCTGGGGGCCCGGAACCTACCGGGTCCGAGTCCTGCGCCAGGCGCAGCGGCCTCCCGCGACCAGCGGCGTGGATGTGCGCGGCATCTTCCACCTCCGGCTCTGGCGCGCCGGCGCCGCGTGGCCCTAGCGAGCGGCGCTGATCAGAACCGCCACCGCGTCTTCGGACGCGTCCGTCCCCGACGCTCGCCACAGTGCAACTGCCAGCCGGAAAGCGGCACCGGGTGGCCGTCCTTGATGGCCGCCGCAGCCGGTTGCAGGCCAGGTCCAGATCTCCAGTACGCAGGGCCAGGTCCCGAGCAACCGGTAGCTGGGATGCCCGTGCCGACGTCCTTCCAGCTCTGCGCTCGGCAGCACCTTGGGAGCTGGCGGGTGGACCCTTCGTGGATGGGCCGCTGTTACGGCCCGGACCCGTACGAGCCGGACTCGAGGCGGAAGCGCGGCCACAGGTATGTGGACCTGGTGGGTCCGTTGGACGGGCTGCTGCTCGATCTGACGGGGTCGGATCCGCGGGAGGTCGTGGACGGTGCGGTGCTGATGTCGGAGCACGGCGCGTTCAGGCCGGTCGACCACTCCGGCTACGAGCCGGCCGCAGGGGACTGCGGGGACGTCGGCCGGTGCGTGTGGCGCGAGGAGGCCTCTCACGCCGAGCACGGCGCCGACACGGCGATGTGGCGGCGCCTGGGACCGACAGGCGAACAGACGCTGACGGCCGCGCTTGACAACCCCGACGGCGACGCCCTCGACCGCAAACAGGCTGCTCGCGCCGACGCCCAGGAGGAACGACGCCGCGCCGCCGAGCGGGAGGCGCAGCGGCCCGTGTGCCGGCAGCGCGGACTGAAGTTCACCGACGAGCGCTGGGCGGAGACCACTGGGCGCGGCGGCGTCTAACGGCCGGGACCTGACTCCCAACACGGGTAAGATCATCCTATTTTGACAGTTCCATTCACAGGGACGGGTCATCGACGAACGACAATGCCGAGCGCTGCTGGAATGAACAACCGGTGAGCGGCGGCGTGCCGACCGGGTCAGGCCGCCGCGTGCCGAAGAAGTCCCGGCTCCAGAGCAGGAGGCGAGCGGGCGGGTGCCGAGCTGGCTCGATTTCGTCGACAACCCCGAAACGGTCAGGGCGGTGTACCGAGCGCAGGCCGTTCCCGAGCTGGACGCTGTTGTATTGGGGGAGGTCATGTGGCAGGCCGATGACGATCCGGCGTTGCTGATCCGGTTCGATCTGCCGGTCTACCCCGCCGACCCGCCCCGCCGATGGGCTGAGAGCGGCTTCGACACGGTCCAGGTTCAGCTCCGGCTCGTCGGCGCGGCCACCGGCTGGAGGCAGCCCGCGACTGCGATCCCGTCGGCCGCATCACGCTTCCGGCAATGGTGAAAGCGGCACCGACCTGCACTGCGGGCAGACCCCGACCAAGGTGAAGTACAGCGCTGACGCCGCGTTGAACAGACCGTTGCCGAGCCGGTTGACGAAACTGGCGGCGGCCAGCACGCGCTCCGGCCTGCTGTCCCCCGCCATACGGCCTGTTCGGCCTGCCAGGCCGCCCCTGATCACGGACCGCAGGCTGGGAGCGGGCGCAGAACCCTCCGCAGTCGTCCCAAGATCGCGCGCCCTCACGGTGACGTGGGCCCCGACGTGTGTTGCGTCCGTCCCCTGAAGGCCGGTGTCGGCAAACGAACCAGGATGCGGTGCACGGTCGCCGGCCCGAGTGTGACGCCGTGCAAGCCGCGTGGGTAGGCGGCGTGCCGGGATGGTCCTGCTTGGTCTGCCGCCGCAGCGCCTCCACCAGGGTCGGCGATGCCCTCGGAGGTGCGGGCGGGACTGGTGGCGGGGCGGGAGGAGTGGTCGAGCCAGGCCGTTCTCGCCGTGCGTGCGCCAGCGGGCGTACCACTTGGCCAGGCGGCGGCGGGAGCAGTGACATGGGCGATCGGACGTCCGGCGTCGACCCGCAGACACAAGCGCAGACGTCCTTCGGGGGTCAGCGGTGCGTTCCGATGTCCCTTGCCGGTGGCGCTCCTGGAGTCGGCGGCCGCGTTCACCGGGAGCCTGGGATCTCAGGGGTCCCGAGGGAGCGGCTGTGTGGGTGGCGTCAGTGTGCGAACTTTTCTATGGCCGCCGGGGTGACGGGGGTGAAGAAGTTGACGAGGTTGCCGTCGGGGTCGCGGAACAGCAACGACCGGTTGCCCCAGGGCATCGTGGTGGGCTCCTTGACGAAGTCGGTGACGAAGCCGGTCAGGTTCTGGTGAACGCGGTCCACGTCGTCGACGAGGAACTCGGTGATCACGCTGTGGTTGTCCGCCGGCCGGGCAGAGCCCGGGGCGAACAGCGGGACGGTGCGGGTGCCGGCGATCGCGAGGGTGGCGCCCGCGGTCCGGAGTTCGGCGAAGTCCTCGGTGGCCCACGCCGCCCGCGCCCCTGTGGCTCGCTCGTAGAAGTCGACGAGGCGTGCGACGTCGCTGGTGATGATGCGGATCGAGACGAAGTCCATGGGAATCTCCTTGGTTCTGCTGGAGGGGTGCACGTCGCACGCTAGGAGAAATAGTGGACAGAAACGGTCCTGTATTCGCGTTAGGCTGCCAACATGTCTCGCCCAACCGGCCGCGTACTGACACTCCTGGAGCTGCTGCAGTCGGGCGGCACCCGGACGGTGGCCGAACTCGCCGACCGGCTCGGCGTCGAAGGGCGCACCGTCCGTCGGTATGTGGACCAGCTGATCGACCTCGACGTGCCCGTGGAATCGGTGCGCGGCCGCTACGGCGGTTACCGGCTGGCTCCCGGTGGCCACTTGCCTCCGCTCATGTTCAACGACGACGAGGCGCTGGCCGTGCTTCTCGGCCTGGTCGCGGGCCGCCGAGCAGGATTGGCGACGACGGAGCGCACGGCAAGCGAGACGGCGTCGGCGAAAATCCGGCGGGTGCTGCCCAAGCGCATCGCTCGTCGGCTCGACACACTCCTGGAAGCCCTCGCCTTCACGGATCAGCCCGGCGAGTTCGACACCCCGCACGCCGGGGTCCTGCTCACGATCGCCGATGCGGTGCGCCACCACCGACCGGTCTCGATCCGCTACACCGACCGTGACGGACGGCGCAGCGAACGCACGCTGCACGCGTACGGGATCGTCGCCCATGCGGGCCGGTGGTACGTCACGGGCAAAGACGCCCAGATCGGCGAGGACCGAACCTTCCGGCTCGACCGCATCGCAGACGCGCGGACCCTGCCCGGCTCATTCGAAGCGCCAGCGGGTCCCGGTCCGGCACAGCGCGTGTTGTCAGGATTGGCCAGGGCCGAGTACCGGCATGAGGTGACCTTGCGGATCCACGGGACAGTTGAGCAGATCCGTGCCCAGCTTCCGGCCAGCGTCGCGAGCTTGGAGGAGCACGAGTCCGCGGCCGGTGAGGACCGCGTGACCGAGCGCTGGCTGCGCGTCGAGTTGCGGGCGGAGCGGCTCGACTGGTTGCCCCCGGTACTCGCCTCACTCGACCGGCCGTTCGTCATCGAGCGCCCCGACGGACTCCGCGACCTCGTCATCGCGTTCGCCGATCGCCTCAGGTCCTACGCCGCCGAGCCTGGCCGCGAGGCACCGATGTCATGAGATGGCACACCCGAGGATCAGGGCTGCCCACGACCTCTTTCATTGCAGCGAGGACAAGGTCGTGGCCGGATGTCCGCTCGTGCGGGACGTCGCCACGAGCTCTCCTCGCCTACCGGCGACACAAGGATCCGGGCCGGCAACGAGTGGACCAGCCGCCGGCAGTCCATCACTGTCACCGGGGATGGCTGCGTGGCACATGGCTGACTGCTTGCACTTCTGGGCCGACCGGGTCCTGGCCGGCCGCGAGGACGGTGGACGCCGGCTACAAGCGGTAGGGCGGGGTGACCACGGTCCCTCTGTACGACGCCCAGGACGTTGCACTTCTGGAGGTGGTCCGCCCCTCGGTGGACTGGCGGGCGGTGCGCACCGCCCGCGCGGGCAGCCGCTCCCTGCTGGCCGCCCTCGACCCCGTCCGCCCCGGTCGGTGACCGGGTGTTCGTGGGGGAGGTGGCGGCGGATGGCTCGGGTGGGCCGGGCTGCGGTGGTGAACTGGCGCCGCAGGCGCTCTGACTTCCCGGACCCGGTGGCCGGGACGGACGTGTCCCCGCTGTTCGAGCGCCACGCGGTCGTGGCCTGGCTGCTGGCCCACGACAAGATCGAAGTTCCCATGGGGCCGACGGTCGCTTCGCTGGTGCTGGCCGAGGCCGGCGGAGCGACGCACCGGTTCCGTCTCGATGGCCCGTGGCTGGATTTGCCCGACGACGCGGCCGGCGAGGCCACGTTGTCCGGCTGGTCCACCGACGAGGACGCCGATGCGCTGGCCGAGCTGCCGGCCGGGGAGTCCGGGGCGTCGCTGCGCCGGCTGAGCGCGCCCGGTACCGGCCCGTTGGCGGTCACGGGTGACGTGAGGCTGGTGGAGCGGTTCCGCTCGGGTTGGGCGGTCTGCGAGTGACGCTGACCTGGCCGGCCGGCCTGCGAGGCGCCGCTGCGGAGGGGCGGACGGGCAGGTGGTGCGTCATGGGGTCCCGTACGCCCGCCCGGGCCAGGTCTGCGTCTGCGTGCGGCAGGAGTGCGGCGGTGTGGTTCCGGTGTCCTGGTGCACGGAGCACGGGAATGCGGCCGATCCGGTGATGGAGTGGCATCCCGGCGGCGGCATCCGCTGTTCCGCGCTGGCCTGAGGACACCGTTGCGCCGTGGCGGGCGGTCGGGCGCGCTGGCTGATCCGGCTGGCTTCGTTCACGAGTCGTGGCTGGCCCAACTTCTGTGGCCCCGTGGCAGCGGTTGCCAGCGACCAGATAAAGATTCGTCCGCAGAGAACGGTGTCCCTACGCTTGGTCATAGCGGGAGTGCGCGCATTTCCGCAGGTTGCGGTGCCGTGGCAGAGCGGTCTATTGCGATCGCCGTGGGCGAGGTCCCTCCCACGGCGACTGACGGGGACGGGGCGGACCTGCTCCCATCTGTCTCGCGGGTTCAAATCCCGTCGGCACCGCAGCCGACCAAGACGTGGCACTGCGCACGAACCTGCCGCCCGCGCCAGGTCCACAGAAGTTGGGCCAGAGCCCGAGATTGGGTGCTGGCACAACTTCTGTGAAATGGTCACGCAGAGTACGAATTGGCTTGGTCTGGGCTCCCGGTACAGTCAGAGCGCCCCGTGAGATCGTGCTCGCACAGGAGTCTTCCTTGCTCGAACCGGACCGCTTCGCACTCCTCATAGTCAAGCCAGACGGAGTGGCCCAGCACCTCACTCGGCTCATCTCCCTCTGGACACGCGACCGGGGCTACAAGCTGCGCGGTTTCGGCTGATCCTGAGCCCGGAGCACCATGCCCGACCCGGCACTCTGCGCGGTGATTTCGGGGCCCTGAACCCCGTCTTCAACCTGGTTCACGCAACCAACAGCACCGACAACCTCGACCGGGACGCCCGGGCCCTCTTGGACCGCCGTCTCGTCGACCTCCTGGGACTGAACGGTCCCAGACCGGATGGAATTTCCCAGACCCCGCACCTACTGCGCCCGTTCAAGCTGTGGAGCGTTGTGGCGGACGTCCTAGCCACCTGGCTGGGACCGGAGGTGATACGGCCCATCGACTGGCCTGCCGACTCCCACGGCCCGTCCCACCCGGCGGTCGGCGCCGCCCTGATGGCTTGTGCCCGCGCCGCACAGCGAGCCGGAGGCGAGGATGGCGAAGTGCTGATGGGAGTGTTGGATGGGAGTACTTCCTACGTGCAGTTCGCCCACCAGGTTCCGACGGTGGACACATGGCACGGATGCCTCGCATACACGACGCTGCGTCACTTGACGCGGTGCGCTGAAACCCCGTGAGCCTTGATCGCTGCTGACCTCGACGTTCGCGGTAGAGCGACGCTCAGGCACGCCAATAGGACGCGCTTGCGAAGGAGCTGGAATCCCGCGCGGCCGAACATTGGCGCTTGAGCATCTTGATCCGGTTGACATGGCCTTCAACCGCGCCCGAGCTCCAGGGCAGGGTGAGTCCGGCGACGACGGCGTCCCGATCGCGGTCGATGCCGGCTGCGAGGGTGCGGAGGCTGGGAGGTTGTCCTGCCGAACGGCGTCGAGCCAGTCGGGGAGCTGCTGGCCTTGGCGTTCGGTGAGCATGGTCGCGAAGGAGCGGACATGGCGGGTCAGGGAGTCGAGTTCCGGACACATGGTCCGGACCGTCTTGATCCATCCGGCGACAGTGCGGGGTGAGGGCGGCCGGACGCTTACCGGCTTTGGTGAAGTGCGCTTTTCTCACAGGTAGAGGTGGACGCGCTGGTAGCTGCCTTTGTAACCGAGTGGCACAAGGTCATCTCGGTGGCGTACGAGCCCGCGGCGGCGGGCGCCGGAGATGGCTGCTGCTGGCCGCACTGCCCCACTTCAGCGAGCTGTTGCCGTTCGAGCAGGCGTTCACCCATGCCTGGCAGGACGACCCGTCGCAGCCAGCGTCTCCCCACAGCTTCCTGGCGTTGGTGCAGCCCTCGCTCCAGCGGTCGTCCAGGTAGGGTTTGTACTCGTCGAGGACCGAGGTCCGGTTCTGCCACTGGCCGGTGAACAGGTCTTCCGGCTTCTCGGCGTCGCAGAATCGTTTGACGGTGTGCCAGGCCATGCCGAGCTGACGCTGGACGGAACGCAGGCTGTGTCCGGCCTCCAGGAGTGCGTGGACAGTGGCGTGCCGGGCCCGGGTGCGGTCGGCGAACCGGTGCCCGGTCGGCCAGGGCGTGCCGGACATTTCCTGCTCCGGCCCCGGTTCCGGCCCGGGTTCAGCGGCGGCCGGGACATGGACGCGCAGGCAGGGATGGTGCTGGGCGACAGCCCGCTCGGCGGCCTCGCTCAGGTTGTGCCAGAGGTGCCACCGGTCCGCGACCTGGACGGCCCTCGACGCCAGGCCGGTCGGCGAGCCAGACCGCCAGGCTGGACGCTTCCCGGTCCGGCCGCAGGTCGACGGGACGGCGGGTTTCAATGTCGATGAGGACGGTGCCGTAGTGGCGGCCCTTGCGGGTGGCGTACTCGTCGACACCGACCACCCGCGGTGTGGCGGTCTCCGGATCGGACAAGGCGCCGACCAAGCGCAAGACGGTGCTCCGGCTGACCGGCATGCCGAGGACAGAGGCCAGGCGGGACCCGGCCCGCCCCGCCAGGGCGAGACCGACCACGGCCAGGTCCGAGCGCAGTCTCTCGGTGCGCTGGCCGTGTCGACGTGTCAGTCCGGCTATCTGCTCGACGAAGGTCCGGCGCGAGCACAGGGTGTTCCGGCAGGCGAACCGGCGGACCCGTAAACGGAGTACGACTTTTCGGCCCGCGCTCGGAACATCGGCAGGGAAACCGCAGGGAGGACCCGTGAACCCGGCGCGACCATACTTCGCAACCCGGACACGCGGCGCCGTCCGCGGTGCAGCGGGCGTCGACACGGACTATCGCGATATTCACGTCCATCGACAGCGCCTCGACGTCCGCCACCGACGGGGAACAACAGCTCCTTCAGCCGGAGCACGACCTCTTCCATGACCCCGAACTCTCGGCCCAGGCGCCTTGCCCACCAACCGTTTTCGGGCGACTTCGCGTATGGCACGAAAGGACTAGACGGTCGCTCAGCGTCACTGGGTCACACAAGTTGTGCCAGAGCCACTTCACATGAACGAAGCCACAGGTCAGGCCCGTGCTCCGGTGCCGCGGCATGCCCAGGCGCGGCACCGCAGTACGGCGCGTCTTTCCGCAAGTGGCGCGCCTGAGCCGGGCGGTGCGGGGCTCCGGCCCCGTGCGCTCAGCCGCCCATCGCCTCGCAGTACCGCTTCAGCCCGGCCGCCTCCATGTCGACGTACCGGCGAGTCAGCTTGCCGTACGCCAGCGCGAGCAGCGGTGCCATGAAACCCTTCTGCTGCAGGCCGAGCACGACGCGGGACCGGCCCGCGCCGAGCGGCTCGATCCGGTGCGTACTGATCGTGGTGAACACCGGGTTCTGGGAGCGCCACTCGAAGCTGCGCCCGGCCTCCATCTCGGTGACCTGCCACACCTCGGTCGCCAGCTTGAGCTGCCGGACCTCCGCCTCGCTCCCGACCGCCACCGGGCCGCCGGACAGCAGCCGTACGCTCGTCTTCGACACCGTCCAGCGAGGCCAGCCCTCGATGTCGGCCAGCACTTCCCACACCCGCTCCGGCGCTGCCGCGACATCCACAGTCACCTTGTACCGCACTCGCGTTCCCTTGTTCGAAGCCGATCCCCCACGGTACGGCCAGTCGCCGTGGTGACGTTCACTCAGCACGTTCTTCCTGTTCGAGTGGCTTCGGCGAGGAGGACTTCGTTGCGGGTGTTGCAGCCGTCGGTGGGGATGTCGTCGGCGTTCCAGTGCTTGAAGCTGGTGCGCTGGTAGCCCGTGCGGTCCTCGGCGGCGAGGGGGAGGGTGTCGCCGCCAGGCCGAGCGGCAGGGTCTGGGGCACTTGGCGGGCCGGGGTGTCGGCGGCGTGGGCGAGGGCGGGCGTGGGCAGGGTGAGGGCGAGGGGGCGGCGGCCGCGGTCGCGGCCCGCATTAGCCTGATCATCACAGGGCCGGTGTAGCGGCTCAGGAGCGACTGGCAGAACCCTGCGGGTGGTGGGTTCACCCGACTGCATACGGCAGTTCACCTGGGAAGCGACTTTCCACATGCGTTACGGCACCCCGTCTGTGGGCGCCGGCTCGGCGGGACGGGGGAGCGGGACGGGGACGGGACGGCGAGTTCCCTGACCTCGCCCCTCCGACGCCGGAGACGTGCACCCTCCGGGGCGTGCGGGCCGTCAGCTCCTGGCAGGGGGCCGCGGCCCGGGTGGGGCTGGCGCCGCTCCTGGCAGTCGCGGGGCCGCTTGAGCGGCCATGCCGCGTAGGTGGCCCGCTCCTGGCGGGCGCGGGGGTTCCCGGACCGCACCTCGCGGCCCGAAGTCGCTGGACGCGCCCTGTTCGGGGCGGCGAAGGCTCGGTAAGGTCCCGCACATGGCTGAGATCGACGCAGATGAGCTGCTGAGGCGAATCCGTGCAGCGCGGGACTGGGCTGCTGCGGAGGACGAACGGCTGCATGCCGCCAGCACGGCCGGTGGATCCGACGACCAACGGCTTACGGATGCCATGGCATCGCGGATCTACAACAGCATCCGGGCAGTCCTCGACGAGATCATCGAGCCCGGCAAGCACTCCCGGGAGAACTAACTCCCGGGCCCGGCCGAGCTGCCCCCGCGCGGGCGCGCGGCGCCCCCGGCGGGTGCCGCCGACGCCCGTGGATTCCCGACAGCACCGGAGCGCGGCGTGCTTGGTCTCCCACGCCTCCTTACGCGCCGCAGGGTGTGGTGTTGTTCTTCAGCGAGTGAGTGGTGTCGTTGAGCTGGTAGGAACGCGGGTCTCCGATGGCGCCGCCGTCGGCCCGACGCACACGTGCCGGCCGAAGTAGTTGTCCTTTGGGCTGCACGCCCAGCGCGGTCAGCCTCTCCTGCTGCTCGGGCAGCAGCCGCGCCCGGATGGCCGGCTGCCTCTGCTGCTGGAGCCACTTGCCGATGTCGTCGCCGTCGAAGACGACGCCCGGCGCGATGTGTGGCAGGGCGCCGTCGGCCTCGACCAGGTCGGCCAAGACGCGGTAGTTCCGCTGCCAGTCCAGCGGCCACGGGCAGTCCCAGTCCTCGTCGACCGCGGTCAGCTGCGCCGCGCGTTCCGCGGCGCGGTCCGGGTCCTTGCCCAGGCCGTTCTTCGCACCCTTGCCCCGGAGGTTGGCCAGGTGCTGTCCGATGGGCACCATCTCGTCGTCCTCACCCCACATGGCGTCCTGCCATGGCGCGAGGTGCCCTGCGGCCCGCCGGTAGGACCGGAGTGCGGCGAGTTTGGCTCCGGGAACGCCCGCCGACCAGTCTGCGGCCACTGCAGCCGGACGTAGGACGTACGACTACGGCCCTGCGTCGCCGGTGCCTGTGCGATCCTGTGGCAGCACCGACTGAAGTGCCGCTGTTCTACGAAGAGTTCGGGGAGAGTGGGCGTACGTGCAGCCGCTGACTGATGACGATCCGCGCCGACTCGGGGACCACCGGTTGCTGTGCCGGCTGGGAGCAGGCGGGATGGGCGCCGTCTACCTGGGGCGGTCGCCCGGCGGCCGGACCGTGGCGGTCAAGGTGGTGCGGGCTGATCTCGCCGCCGACCCCGGCCTCCGGGCACGCTTCGCCCGGGAGGTGCGGGCCTCACGAGCGCTGACCGGCCCGGGGACGGTGCCGGTGTTGGACTCGGACACCGAGGCCGCCATCCCGTGGCTGGCGTCCGCCTACGTCCCCGGCCCAACATTGCTGGAGGCCGTCAACGTCCACGGTCCTCTCCCCGAGCCGACGCTGTGGCGGCTGCTGGTGGGCCTCGCCCAGGTACTGGAGGGGGTGCACGCCGCCGAGGTCGTGCATCGCGATGTGAAACCGTCGAACGTGCTCCTGGCTCAGGAAGGACCGCTGCTCATCGACTTCGGGATCGCCCGCTCCGCCGACGAGACGGTTCTCACCGGCACCGGGATGGTGGTCGGTTCCCCCGGATACATGTCGCCCGAGCAGGCGGAGGGGCAGCGGGTCGGGGCGGCATCCGATGTGTTCTCGCTGGGCGCTTCACTGGCCTTCGCCGCCACCGGGCGCAGCCCGTTCGGCACCGGTTCCGCCGCCCAGGTGTTCTACCGGGTGGTCCACCACGAACCGGACATCGTCGACGTCCCGCCCCAGTTCGCCGATGTGCTGCGCTCCTGCCTCGCCAAGGAACCAGACCAACGGCCCACGGCCGCCACACTCCGCGCCGCGGCCGAGAAGCGGTACCCGGCGTACGGTGACTGGTTGCCCGCCCCGATCACCGCGTCGATCGCCCGCACCGCCGAGTTCCTGCTCCACCTGGAGGCACCCGACGACCCCGAGCCGTCTGCCGGGGAGCCGCGGACGCAGACGGCCGTCCTCACAGTCCCCGACGGCACTGCCCCTGGCCGGCCCGAGCCCGCTCGGTTCGCCTCCGGCGGCACGGCGTCCCCCCGCCCGGCCGCCGACCGAGTCGGCGACGGGCAGCGGGCCCGTGCCGCCACGCAGTCCACCGCTTCCGTCACGGCGGGTGCAGCCTGGGAGGAGCACTGGATCGGCAAGCTCAAGAGGGGCCTCGGCCATCCGCTCGTGATGCTCCTCGCCCTCCTTCCCGTGGGCCTGCTGTGGCAGGGCGCACTCAAAGCCAAGAGACGATCGCTCGCATACCCCAACAGATGGGATGACAGAGGAGCGGACTACCACTGGGCGCTGGACGACTGGTGGCGCATCCTGTCGGTCGTTCTCCTGGGGGGTCTGCTGGCTGCATTGCTGGTCACGCGCCGCCTGCTGCACCACCGCAGACCTGCCGTGGTGTTCAACTGGCAGATCGGGGTGGGGATCTACTGGATACTGGCGTGCGGGAGCTGGGCGGCACACATCGTCGGCTATGGCGTCCTGGACAACGCCACAGACCTCGCTGCGGCCGGCGGCAATGCCATGCCGGCCGCCCTGGTAGTCGTTGTCGCGTGCATCGTCCTGGCCGTTCCCATCGTGATCGGTGCCGTAGGGCGCGTCCGGCTCGGCATTCGCACAGCCATTTCTCCGCTGCGCTGAATCAGCCCGATCCCGACCAGCGGCCCCCGGCCGATCCCGGCGAGCCGGCCGAACTCCGGGACCCGGGCCAGGATGCGGGGGAGTGGGAGATCCCCCGCATCCCGCTGCATTACGAGCGTGCCGTCCTCGCCGGGGCGGTGGTTCGGGAGAAGCTGCGCATCACCACCGCCGTGCGGGGCCGGGCGTACGACGTCGTCCGGCACCAGCAGGCGGCGATGCCCGAGCAGCTGCTCGGGCCCACGGCCGCCGACCTTGAGCACGACGGCCAGGAGCCGGAGGCCGGATCCCGGGGGGGGCGATTGACACGACAGCGCTGCGGGCCTTGCGGGAGTCGCGTACGGACGCAGAGGCCCTTGATCTCACGGCGGATCGGCTGCATCACCTTCAGGACGCGTTCACCAGGGCCGCCGAAGACTCCCGCGCCCGCGCGAACCGCCACGCCAAGAAGGACCATGCCGACGCAGTGCGTGCACCCGCTGCGCCGGGACGATCAGCAGGCGCACCGCCCGCAGGAGCCTGGACCGTACCGCGGCCTGGAAACCGGCCACTGAGTGGACCCCAAGGCGTGCACTCTGTGTGGTGGCGCGTCAAGGACACCGACGGCAAGGACAAGCCGATGTGGCGCGCCCGATGGATGGCCCGCGTCGCGGAGCGAGGGTAGCCACCCCACCCGCACCCTCCGACTCCACCAGATGCCTGACGATCTTGCCCGTCCAGGAAGCCCGCATAGCTCGTGGCCCGCAGACCACTGGCACAGGGAGAGCGGGACGGGGCTGTGACACACTGTACAACAAGGTGACGCACTCGGTGACGCACTTTCCCGCTTACCTCTGTTGGGAAATCGAGCGGTGAACAAGGGCAGAGAGAATCCCGGAAAGTGCGTCACCCCGTCGTGAAGCCCCTGGCCAGCCGCTATCTGCCCGGGCATCGCGGGTCGCTTCGCGGCGTCGTGGGGGAGCCCTCCTGGACGTGGTGCTGGTCCGCCCGGACCTGGTGGCGGAAGTCAGCACGGATCGGACCGCTGACCTGGGTGTTTTCCGGCACCCGCTCCGCTTCCAGCGGATCCGCCTGGATGTGGGCGTGGACGACGTGCCGCGGTTCGGCCAGGGCCGGGCCGCGGCTGCCGGGTGACCGACGCCGGGCCACTCTCGCTCGGCCTGCCGGCGGGCCGGCGCCCGGTTCCGCCGACCGGTGGCTGGAGTGTCCTAACGGGCAGGGCTGCCGACGACCTGGTCGAAAGCGATTCGATCACCGACAGTCAGGAAGATCGGGCTCGCCAGCTCGAAGGCATACCCGTCGTCAGTCTCGAGGTCCTTCACCAGCACCAACCGCGAGGTCGGCGTGGCTCTGTCAGCAACCAGGCGCATGCCGAGGTGGTCCCACGCGGCCTGAGACCACCTCGACCTGGTGGTGGCCTTCTCTCGGGTGTCCTTGGGGGAGCGGACCCGTTCGACGGAGGCGCGCAGGGCTTCCATGAGATCCACCGCGCCGGTGGCTTTCGGTGCGGGCTGGGCCATGGAGGGCGTCGATCAGCTGGTGGGCCATCTTCAGCTCGCCCGCGCTCGCCTCGCCGGCCTTCGGCAGGTCGGGGATCTCCTGTTGGGGGTCGCGGATCTCGTCCGACCAGTGCAGCGTGTGGACGGTCAGCAGCTTCTTCTCCGACCTTGAGAGCGACAAGGTACTCGCGCCCGCACATCACCAAGGTCGCTATCCCGGCCCGGTTGGACTCCTCCAGCGCCTGCTCCAGCAGCGCGTAGACCTTGGCGTACTCCTTCCCCCTGGGCCCGAGGCAGTGAGCCTTTTCAGCGTGGCCCCTGATCGGGTGATGCGGCGATCCCGTCAGCCGGTACGGCCGCTGGCGTTCACCGGCTCGAACGCGTGGCCGACGAACGGGTCCTGCGCCTCGACGCCCGATTGGGCGGTACGAGGTGGGGCAGGCTGAGGGGCGTTCACGCACTCCCCTTCGGCGGCAGGAGACCGGCAGGTGTTACGTGTTCACTTCACGGCGGAAGACCGCGCCAGGACCCGGGTGGCCGCGACCATCGGCGTCGCGGCCGAGGTCTACTACAGCCTGGAGCTACTGAGAGGCAACCGGGTGCCTACGCACCTCCACACCTGGCGCTCGGCGATCGCGGGCAGGACGGGGGCCGACACACTCCCCTTGACGTCCCTGGTCCCGACGCGCGGTCCCGGGCTTGATCTGCTGGCCCTGACGGGCGATGTGCCCTCTCTGGACCACGCCGTGGACAATCTGCTGCACGCCCCGGTGTCCCGGCTGCGCCGCGAGATCGAGTGTCTCGACTTTCGTCCCGGACAACTGCCGTGGGCCAGACGGGTGGCGGAGGGCGACCGTGACGCGCTGCGGGAGCTGGCAAAGGCCCTGCGCGCCTGCCACCGACTGACCGTCGAGCCCTACTGGGAGAGAGGACGCTCCGAACTGGTCGCGCTGACCACCCGTAGCGCGAGCCTGATGCTGGAGGGAGGCGTCGATCTCCTGCTGCGCTCGATCTGTGCACCACTGGTCCGCTGGCGTCCGCCGGTGCTCGAAGCCCCCTATCCACGCCGAGTCGATGTGCACCTCCAGGGGCGGGGACTCATCATCACGCCCACGGTCTTCTCGAAGCACCCGGTGAGTTTCCTGTGGGACCCGCTCGACACCGCTCAGCCACCCCGCCTGACCGTACCGGCCCTCCGCCGGCCACTGACCGGCACCGGAGCGGCGGAGTGGGACGGCGCGACCGTCCGGAACCTGGAGTCCCTGCTCGGCCGCACCCGAGCCGCCGCCCTGCGAGTGACGGCGGAAGGCTGCACGACGAGCGAACTGGCCCGCCGCCTCAACGTCACGGCCGCCGCGGCCAGCCAGCACGCGACCGTGCTGCGCGACACGGGCCTGATCACCACCAGCCGCCGCGGCGGCTCCGTACTCCACCTCATCACCCCGCTCGGGCTGGCCCTGCTGTGGACGGGCGCCCTGACGCAACCGTGACGGCGCGAGGACGCCGCGAACGAACGTCGCCTCTCCTGTCACACACCACCGAACAAGCGCACCGAGGTGTGTGAGGTACTGCCGCACCCACCACCCTGGCAGCCCCTTTAAGCGGTGGCTTAAAGGATGGGCAACGGATGGTCGACCTGCCCAGGATGTGAGGCGACAACAGACTCGTCCCGTCTGGAGGACCACTTGAAGCCCCAACTCGCCGCCGTTGTCGGCTCCGCCGTTCTGACCGCCGCCACCGTACTGGGAGCGCCGGCCGCGGGCGCGCAGACTGCGGCGTACCCGACCACGCCCATCACAGGCGTCTCGTATGGCGCCAGCTACATCAGCGGCACTCTGACCTGGTACAACCGTTCGGTCGGGGTCGACGGAGCACTCCGGGCCGTCGGCTGCCGCAGGGCGTGGGTCGGCGCGTACGACGCCTCGGGTATCCGCCTCGGCGCCAAGAGCACCAGTACCAAGTGCGACGTGACGTATTCACTCGACGACTTCCCGGCAGTCCCCGCAGACGTGCCCGGCGGGGCCGCGTACGTCGTCGTCTGCCTTGACGACGCCACCGCGTCCCCACTCGATTGCGAGACGTTCTACCGGCCCTGACCACTCCGACCGCTCGATAAGTGACCTGCGCCGACACACATACCCGGCCCCGGGGCGGCATGACACGCGCCGCCCCGGAAGCTGGTCCCGTCGCCCGACGAGGCAGAGCCACGAGCCATCAACCGTCGAGCCTCCGTAGATGACCAGGACGAGGGCAGGCGTGGGATGTTCGGCTGTGTGACCGTGGGAGCAATGGGGCTTCGGTCCTACTCGAAGTCGGCTGCCCCTCCAGCGGGCGAGGCCGCCGAGTGCGTTGAAGAGGCCGCCAGGCAACCTCCCCGGCCAGCGGAACCCCGCGGCAGGCGCCGAGGACGCCGTTCATCGCCAGGGCGGTGAGCGCAAGTTCGCAGAAGTACGAGGCTCCGCGGCCGTCGTGTTGGCCTCGGCCGGGTGGAGGGCGGGTATGCGGAACAGTGCGTCGGAGGTGACTCTTCGAGCAGGTCCGAAGGCGTAGCGTCCGGGTGCGCGGCGCGGTAGCCGGCTGGCCCGGACGGTGGTGCGACCCCCACACGGCCCGCACGCCCTGCCCCCCGCCGGCACCATGTCCACGGATGTGGCGGCCACGCGGCTGTAGCGGTCTTCGAGTCGGCTCTGCGGGAGCTCTGTCCCGCAGAGTCTGGCCTGTAGGGCATGATCGCGAACATGGGTGAATCGGAACTGGAACGGCTCTCACGGATGTGGGAAGAGCACCTGCGCGCGCCGTTCCCACCACACATGCGCGGTCGAGAGATCGAAGGCGAGGACATGGTGTTGCTCGACGCGGACATCGCCGGCTGTGTCGTCTCGTCGCTGTCAGGGCCTCTTGACGAGAAGCGTCGCAAGATCCTGCTCGTCTGCCTTGCGGCCGTTGAGAAGGCCCTGCGGTCGATCGATGATGACGACGGCGCGTCCGAGTACTACAAGCACCTGCGGGACATGGCTGCGCTGGCTGTCGAACTCGACAACGCCAAGGCTCGGTAGCGTCGAGCGAAGCCGATCTCGTGAGGGGGCAGGTCGTTGCGGACCAGGCCGTGGCGGGCGAGGAGTGCCATGTGGTCGCGGCCCACCTGCGCATGCCGGGATACCCGGGCGGTGCCGGCGCGTCGGCAAGCGTGCCGAGGAGCTGGGGGTCGGTCAGCAAGAAGCCGTGCGGCAGGGGGTAGCTCCTGCTCCGGCACGGATACCGCCGGGTCTTCATCGATGACGTGCCCGCCAGCGCCGGAATCGGCAAGGGCACCGTCTACCTGCGCTGAAAGACCCGTGAACAGCTATCCGCTGCCGTCTTCGCCCGCGAGTACTCACCGCAGTCGGTGAACCTCGCTACGTGCTGCGCCGGGAGCCGGAGACCTGCCGGCTCCACCGCTTCGCCGGCACCGGGCCGTCAACGCCCGGCGGCGGTGTCGAGGATGCGGGTCGGTCGCGGCCCGCGCGACGACGAAGGCGGTCTTCCCTAGGCGTGTCGTCAGCAGACATGGCCTGCCGCCCCTGGCCCCTCTGGGACCGGGTCACCGGCGAACCCGTCCGCCGCTAGGAACGCGCCCGTCGGGCGAGCTGGTCCACATCGACGCAAGAAGGTGGGCCGGATCCCCGTCGGCGGCGGCCGTAACGCCCCGTCGCCGGGCTGCTGGCTGCCCGAACAAGGACCGCCCTCAGCGGCACCGGATACGCCCACCTCCATACGGCTCTGGACGACTACAGCCGGATCGGCCCCGCGCCTGATCTGCTCGAGCCTGTTATGGGGGTGGCCTGACCCACGCCCCGCCGCCCCTCCATTCGATCAAGGTGGACTGCGCCGCTTCGTGCGGCGACAACTCCCGGCCTGTCCGTCGCAGCAGGCCGAGGATGCGCTCAGCCTGTGCGCCAGTCGGAGCATCTGCCCGTCCACGCAAACCCGCCGGCCGCCAGTGGGCGAGGGTAACGTCGCTTGGGACCGTTCAGGGCGGTGGGGGCACCCCGCCCGGTGGCACCGTGCGCCTCCGGACCTGTCTCCCGCCGACCATCCCGACCTTCGAGTCCGGGCCGACAGACTGAGCGGCCGCGCGCTACGCGGCGGGTGCTGTCCTGGCTCGGGGCGGGTGGCTGCCGGGGCCTTCGCCAGCCCCCCGGCCCCCGCCGACTCTGGCACCGCCCGGCGCGGACAGCGATCCCGTGGTGCGGGTGCGTGCGCGCCGGACGGCACCGGGGACGTGGTTTCCTGGCGCGGCCCGGGGGCGGATGGGGGGCTGGTGAGGAGGTCGGATCAGTCCGGGTTCTCAATGCCGCCCGGCGGCCGGACCGGGCCCGGCGGCCAGAAGGGGAGGGCTTCCCGGATGATGGGCAGGATTGGCCCCGGCGGGTAGAAGATGATGGGCCGGATCGGGCCCGGCGGGAAGAAGATGACCGGAGTCGGCGGGGTGGGCTGGGCGTGGGCCGCCGGGGCACCCAGCAGAACGGCTCCCGCAGCCAGGGCGGCGCCGGCCGCCGCGGCGGCCAGCCGGCCTCGTACGAGTGCGTGTCTCACCTAATGGGCTCCGTTTTCAGCAGGCGGGTCGATGTCGTGCCCAACTTCTGATCCCGGTGTTGACCACGCAAGATCTCCCTTTGGAGCAACAAGCGCGCTTTCGCAGCTCACGGCGCTGCTCATCGCCGCATGACGCTCCGTTGGGCCGCATCCCAACAGGTGGCCCTCCGTGGGCGGCCAGCTCAGCCGCTGGCCCGTGACCACGCGGGCGCCACGCCATCCGGCGGACACCGGGTACGACACAGGCCGCGGGCTGCGGGGGCTGTTGCGGGCTGGCGGGGGCGGCAGGGTCGGGTCTGGTTCCCGCGGGCGGACGCCGGCCCGGGGCGGTGGTCGCGGGCGGGTGGTTGGAGGCCGCCGAGGCCGTGCGTGCGGCGCTGCGGGGCCCGATCGGTGCGGGGGTGGCGCGGGACCGGCTGACGGAGGCTCTTGGGCTGCCGCTGCCGATCCTCCGGCCGTGGGTGACCGCCTCGGCGGTCCGCCACCTGGTGAAAGCTGGCCTCCTGGTCTACCCCGGCGGGGAGCCGCAGTTCCCAGATATCCACCCAGACCAGGCGGCTGCCTTGGTCCGCCGCCGGGACCTGCCCGCCCTGCTCGACCGGCATGTTCCCTTGGCCGGACCTGGCCGCCCGCCGGCTCGGCGTGTGGCCGCCTCGACTTCGACCCGATCGCCGGCCGTCTCGGGTGGCTGTTTCCGGTCGGTTCGGTGGAGATCGACTACAAGCGGCAGGGCGGCGTCACGGCGGTCCCGTTGTGCTCCGCCGAGGATGTCGCCCTGCTCTCCGGCATCCGGCCCTGGGTGGACTGGCCGGGGGCACCCGCTCAGGCTGCCGCCCCCACAAATCCGGACATTTCCAGCCGCACGGCACGACGCTCACGCACGGCGAGCCAGGGACGTGGATGCCCGGGTCCTACGTGCTGTCCCCCGGCTGCTCCTTGATCGCTGCCTCCACCAGGGCGCGTGCGGCCCACGTGATGGCCTCCTCCTCGGCCTGCGGGTCGAGGCCCCGCACGTCACGCAGGGCGATCTGCGCCTCCCAGCCGACCACGATGGTCAGCGCCGAGATCAGGCGCTGGTAGGACCGCTCATCAAGGGTGTCGCGCAGGGGTTCACAGGCCTGCTCCAGCCATTGGATCCGGCGGGGGCCCCTGCGCGGCCCGGGCGTCTCCTCGGCGTCGCTCACCGGTGGATCGACGGTCAGCCGGATCAGCCGGCGGCCGAGGGGGAGCGACTGCGGTGAGTGCTTCAACAGCGTCCTTATGAGGGCGTCCACCCGGTCGGCGGCGTCGTCGCCCAGTGCGGGGTCGTTGAACGCCTCCTCGACCGGAGGCTCGTTGAGCGCGCCCGCGGTGGCGTCGATCAGCAGGTGGTCGAGGCTCGGGAAGTACGCGTACACGGTGCGCCGTGACACGTCGGCGGCAGCCGCGATCTCGTCGACGGACGGCGCCGCCCCGCCGGCGCTCAGCCGGACTGCCGCGTCGACGATCGCCTTACGGGTACGGCGGCGTTGCGCTTCGCGGCCCCCGCGGCGCACTGGCCCTGCATTGGCACTGGTCATCGTTGCTCGTCGCTCCCGGAGTCGGGCGGGTCGGCCTGGCTTGACGCCCCCTCAGGAGCCAAGTATATCCTCATGCAATCGCTGCACAGGAGTGCAGCGATTGCATCGATGTGAGGTCTGTTGTGCGGGTCACGCACCCCTACCCGTCACAGGGGCCGGGACATCGGTGTCTTGAGGTCGAGCCACCTGTAGCGGAGGAGACACCAGTGAACGAGCACACCGATGTGGTCGTGATCGGCGGCGGGTACGCCGGAGTCATGGCGGCCAACCGCCTGACACAGCGCGACGACGTGAGAGTGACGCTGATCAACCCGCGCCCGGACTTCGTCCACCGGGTCCGCCTGCACCAGCTCGTCGGCGGAACGGACGCCGCTGTCGTCGCCTACCAGGAGGTCCTGGGCGACGGCGTCCGGCTGCTCACCGACACCGTGACCCGCATCGACGCCGCCGGACGCGGTGTGGAACTGGCCTCGGGCGCCACCGTCGGCTACGACTACCTGATCTACGCCGTCGGCAGCGGCAGCGCGGACCCGGGAGTGCCCGGAGCGGCCGAGTTCGCCCACCCCCTCGGCACCTTCGAGGAGGCCGAGCGACTGCGCCCCGCCCTGGACGCCGCACCCGCCACGGCCGTGGTGACCGTCGTCGGAGCCGGTCCCACCGGCATCGAAACCGCCGCCGAGCTGGCCGAACAGGGCCGGAGCGTGACCCTCGTGTGCGGCGGGGTCCTCGGCCCCTACCTACACCCCCGGGGCCGGCGCTCGGTCGCCAAGCGCCTGGCCGGCCTCGGCGTGACCGTCCTCGACGGCCCCGACACGAAGGTGACGGCCGTGACCTCCGAGGCCGTCCGCCTCGGCGGCGGCCGCGTCCTGCCAAGCGACGTGACCATCTGGACCGTCGGGTTCGGGGTGCCGGACCTCGCCCTGCGCAGCGGACTGAGCACCGACGCCCTCGGCCGCCTCCTCACCGACGAGACGCTGACCAGCGTGGACGACGCCCGCATCATCGCCGCCGGGGACTCGGCGGCTCCGTCGGACCTGCCCTTGCGCATGAGCTGCCAGGCCGCGATACCCATGGGCGCGCGGGCCGCCGATACGGTCCTCAGCCGCATCGCAGGCGAACAGCCCGAAACCCTCAACCAGTCCTTCGCCGCCCAGTGCATCAGCCTGGGCCGGGCCGACGGCATCTTCCAGTTCGCCAACCGGTCCGACGTAGCGGTGTGGTTCAGCATCGACGGCCGCCTGGGCGCGAAGATGAAGGAGACCGTCTGCAAGGGCATCATCAAGCACCTGGCCGACGAGGCGGACAAGCCCGGCGGCTACCGCTTGCACCGCATGGGAGGGGGCAGCACGCGCCGGCAACTGCTGGAAACCAAGCAGAACCAAACCCCCACCCCGGCCGAGCTGGCGGCCTGACAGCCACCCGGCAGGACCGCCTCCCCGGATGACCGTCACGGTCAGCCTCCCGCGCATGACGCGGGCTGAGGAGCCCTACTTCCCCGACGACTGCGAGGCGAGGTGCCCCGAACCATCGCCAGGTGCATCGCGAGTTCGGGCCCCGGCTCAGGAGTAACCGCAGTACCACGGCCCTCGTTCCGGCCCGCACGAGCACGGACCCAGAGGTGGGACAGACGCTCGGGGGCTGGTACTCGGTGTCCAGCCCCGACGACTGGCACGCACACGAGCGACAACCGGACGTCGTTCGAGATCAAGGTCGTCGAGACGGCGCCCGACGGACGGGGACGGCCAGGCCTCACGTGGCAGCCACTCCATCCCGAGCCCGTCGAGCGCTTCGAGCTGGGCGGCGTCGAGCCGGTCGCGCCGCTGGCGCTGGTTGGCGAGCCACACCCCTGGGCGGTGGGCGGTCCCGTCGGGGAGGTGCTCGACGTGGGACCTGCCGGGCACGCCGCCGCCTTCCCGCGCGAGGTATACGTGAGGGGACGCCGTTGTGGAAGGCTTCCGCGCCCCGGGCCGACGTGCGCTCGTCTTGGGGGCCGACCGGCGGCCGCGTACGACCGGTGCGGGGTGTCGCCGAGCGCACGGAACCGGGTCTGCCGCTCGGCGTTCAGCCGCTTCCAGTTGCGTCGTTGGGTGGCCAGCCAGCGGCCGATGCCCTCGCCGTGCCGGGTCACTCCGGGCGTGATGGACTTCAGGCGCACGCTTCGTCCAGGAGATGGGCGAGGTAGGCGTAGTAGCGTTGCCAGTCCACCGTCCACCCGAGCGCGCCCGGATTCCTGTCCGGTGGATTGCGGCGAGCGCCTTCGCCCGACGTGCGGCGCGCACCAAGTCCTCCCCCAGCCCGCCGGGCCGGCGCTGCGCCCAGTCGCGTACGCCTACCTCTCTGGCGGTCGACCAAGCTACTCATTCACGTCAACGACCTGCACATCGGCAACTTCGACCACGAGATCTGGCTCCCGCGCGCTTGCTGGGCCGAACTGCACGGCACAGACCCGGCACTGCACGCCAGTGCCGAATGACGACCAGCAACAGGCCACAGCCGAGTCCGACCAACCGCGCCGCAAAACGACAGCTGCCTCAGGCGCGCTAGGGCCTGTCGTAAAAGTGCTGATCGCAGCCATTCGTTGATGGCTGCGACCTGCACGTGCGCTTCGTAGCGGACGGTGAATTTGTCGTACATGGTGGCGACGGCACGGTGGCGCTTGAGGCGGTTGATGCCGCGCTCGACCGCGTGCCGCTGCTCACGCCTGCCCCCCCGGCCGCGAAGGTAGTCACCGACCTGCCTGAGCCTGCCCGGGAGATGGTCCGCGACGTCCTCGACATCGCCGTGCGCTCGCCGTGGGGCTGGCCGCAGTGGAATACCGGCGATGCGGAGGGCGAGGACGTGCGCGCCGCGGCCGTGGGGCAGTTGTCCGTCGTCTACGTGGTCAACCGCCTCACCCGGCACCTGTCCGTCCTGGACGTCGCCTGGATCGGGTAGCAGCTCGACTGCAGGAATCCTCGGTCGGCGTGGCAGGGGTTCAAGATTCACATGGCACACGTGCGCCCGGTTGTCGGTGGGTGCCGGGACACTAGTTGAAGAGGTTTGAGGGCCCGTCTTGCCAGCGCCAATGGGCATCCATGCGCGCTGGCAGGGCGGGCCCTCGTGATGAGGGCCCCACAGGTCGAGAAAAGGAGACTGAGGGTGGGACCCGCGCAGGTTCGTGACCGGCGGCTCGGGAGATGGCGGCGTCGGGGTGGTGCCGCATGAATCTTGATGTCGTCGTCACGGTGGTGATGGCTGTGGCAGCAGTGATGGGTGCCGTGTTCTTCCTTGGGCGGAAGGTGCTGAAGGGGACGGAGGTTCTGCTGCTGGAGCTGCTACCGGTCATCCGTGCTTTGGGCCGGGTCCGCAGTGCCTGGCGGCAGACCCGCGAGGTTGCCCCTCTCGCCGCTGATCGGGAGGAGGGCCCGCGTGCTCTCGGCTGACGTGTGGGCGGAGGTGCGCCGACAGCAGGCCGGGGGTACTCCGATCAAGCAGATCGCTCGCAGCATGCGCCTGGCGCCCAACACGGTGCGTCGCGCTATTCCCTCCGCTGGGCCCCTCTCTATCGGCGTCCTGTCCGGCCGTCGCTGGCTGCGCCGTTCGAAGGACGCATTCTCGGTTTGCTCAAGAAGGATCCGGAGATGAGTGCTGCTGAGATCGCCCGACGCATTGAGTGGTCGGCGTCCATAGCAGATCCCTCTGGTACCTCCGCTTTTGCTGTTACACGGCACGGACAGGAACCCGATCGTCCGGTCAAACAAGATCTGTAAATTTCTCTTCAGCAGCCCCGCCACACCTGACCCGGTGAACTCGACCGAACAGACTCAACGCGGCATGCGACTCTCCTCCACCTCCTCACCCACGCTTCAGGAGTCGTTATGCGTTCCGCCCTCGCCCTCCGCACTTCGCTCGTCACGGCCGTCGCCGCCGGCATGCTCCTCGCCCCCGCTGCCACCGCGGCGTTCGCCGTCACGAGCCAAGCGCCGACCACGACGTTCGCCGCCACCGGTGACAACAGCCGGTACGAGGGGCAGCCGGTGTACATAGGCGAGGGCCTGGTCGCGGTGCTGCGCAACAAGGCCGAGGGCCCCGAGGCCTGGATCCGCGCCGTCCCGAAGGACTGGAAGCAGGGCGACGAGTACCTGACCCGGGTGCTGTCCCTGTTGAACCGCAAGCAGACCACCACCACGGTCGACGGCCACCGGCTGGAACTGCTCGGCGCCACGACGGCCAACCCGGTCCTGAAGGTCACCCACGCCGGCACCTCCCGGTCCTACCCGCTGCCCAAGGGTGAGGCCGTTCCCACCCCCACGTGCGTCTCGGACGTCAAGGAGGTCCAGGTGGGCGCCGGCATGATCGCCGACCTGACCATGTCCTCGAAGGGCCCGAAGGCGGTCGTGCACGGCTCCGCCCCGGGTGACACCTGGTCGGAGACCCTGGACCGTACGCACCCCAAGGGTGGGGACGCCTTCTACCTGCGCATCGTGAACCCGAGCGGCGCCAAGCCGGTCTTCGAGTGGAAGACCCAGGGCGGCGAGGGGGTCCCGGTCGGCAAGGCCTCCTTCCCCGCGCTCCCCAAGGGCTGCGAGCTCGGCTACGAGGTCGTCGAGGACCAGTCGCCGGCGCCCGCGCCGAAGCCGTCCACCACGCCGGCCACCACCCCGACCGCCACCCCGGCCACCCCGAAGGCCCAGACCGCCGGTCAGACCAGGGTCGTCCCGCAGGGCCCGGTGGCCGCCGGCGCGGAGCTCCCCGTCCAGAGCGTGGCGGACTCCGACGACACCACCACGCTCGCCGCCGGTGCCGGACTGGTCGCGATCTGCGCCGCCTTGGGCGCGACCCTGCTGCGTCGCCGCCGCAACCACGGCTGACCGAACCGCTTCCCCCTGCCCACACGGCGGGTCGCCCATCGGCGGCCCGCCGTACCCGTTTCAGGAGTTCCCCATGGCCCGTACCGCCGTCCGTCCCGCCCTTCTTGCCGCCCGCGGCCCGGTCCTCGCCGTCGCCGTCGCCCTCTCCGCCGTGGCCGGCGCCACCGGCTGCGGGGCCCCGGCCGCTGGGAAGCCCGCGACCCCGGCGCCGTACGTCTCCCAGGCCTCCTCCGCCGCTGCGGCGATCCCGGCCCCTGCCGCGACAGCCTCCCCGCTGCCCGCCTCGGAGCCCGTCCGGGTGCGGATCCCCTCGGCAGGGGTGGACGCCTCCCCGGTCCTGGGGCTGGGACTGGCCGGCGACGGCACGGTCGAGGTGCCCTCCGTGGCGGACGGGGACAAGATCGGTTGGTACACGCAGGGCGTCACGCCCGGGGAAACCGGTCCCGCCGTACTGATCGGACACTTCGACACCGCGCGCGGCCCCGCCGTGCTCAAGGACGTCTCCAAGGTTCACACCGGTGACGAGATCACCGTCTCCCGCGCGGACGGCAGCACCGCCCTGTTCCGCGTCCGGGCATTGGAACAGGTGGACAAGAAGAACTTTCCGACCGCCAAGGTCTACGGCGACACCACCCGCCCCGAGCTGCGCGTCATCACCTGCGGCGGCGAAATCACCGAGGGCCACCGACCGGACAACATCATCCTGTACGCCGACCTCGTCAACTGACGCGCCAGGAGAATTCCCATCGGATCGTCCGACCGTACGGGAGCCATGAATTTCTTCCCGGCAGACCGCCGGAGCTCACTCGGATGAACCCGACAGGGACAACGCGGTGTGCGGCTCTCCTTCCTTTATCTGATCCTGTTTCTAGGAGTCGCCACGCGTAACGCCCTTCGTTCCGCCATCGCCACCGCCGTCTTCGTCGGCGCCCTCCTCGCCCCCTGCGCGGGCGCCGCGTTTGCGGCAGCGGCAGCCACGGCCACGGCCGAGTTCACCGACTGCCGAGTAGGCCCTCTCGGATCCGGTTGGCCGTGTCCCGCCTCTGCTGATGGGCCAGCAGTTGCCTAGGTGCTCGTCGGGCCACTGGGCACAGCCCGACCGGGGACGAGGCCAGCGGGGCACCACGCTGGGCAACGCGCGCCGCCTCACCCTGCCGCCCGCACCACGAACTGTGCCCTATTAGCGGCACATCCGCCGGCCGCTGATAGGGCACAGTCGCCATCGCGGAGACGGTCAGCTCCCGCTCCTCCTCGAACAGCAGCCTCCCCTCGACTCCCCGGGTTGAGGCGAACAGCCGGACGACCTTGCTGCGTCCGGCGAGCGCGAGCCGGGTACGCCAGTGGCCGTACCCGACCATGTCCCATACCCGCTGCCGCTCCCCGCGGTCGCGGGCGGCATCACGCAGACGCTGTTCGGCCTTGCGCTGCTCGAGCGGGTCGTCCAGGCGCGGCCGGAATTCCACCGCGAGATCGACGTGCAACAGCGACTCCCGGCCGGGATCGGCGTAGGCGCCCACCGCGCGAATCTCCTTGACCCACCACAGCGTCGCAGCGGGATCAGCGTTGACCGTCCGGGCGGCCTTGACCACGTTGGCGGCCAGCGCGTCGGCGTTCTTGCGGGTGGACGGCCTGCGGCCGGAGGCATGGGCCAGGCTCCGCCCCGCGGGGGTCAGGTCATCCTGTCCGAGGCCCTTGAGGCGCCTCAGGTCGCCGCGGATGCAAGCTGACCGGCGGGCTGTGGCGCTCGGCATACGACGACGTCCTCGTGTCCGACCCCGCCCGCCTCGGCGTAGACCATTTCGTCCCGCTGGCAGAAGTCCACGACTCCGGCGGCTACGCCTGGGACGCGGCCCGCCGCGAGGCCTACGCCAACGACCAGAACAGCCCCGACACCCTGATCGCCGTCTCCGCCGCCTCCAACCGCAGCAAGGCCGACAAGGACCCGGCGGAATGGCTCCCCACAGACAGCTCCTACCACTCCACCTACGCCGCGACCTGGGTGGGTACCGAGCTGCGCTGGAACCTGGCAGCAGACGAGGCTGAACGCCAGGCCCTCCTCGGACTCGCCGAGGACTGCCCCACCACCACCGTCGTCTACGAACCGGCCCCCTGACCGCCGGTTGCCCACGGCCCCCGCCCGGCCGGCTCCAAGCCATCCGGCCCGCCGCGCTGGGGTCCCCCCTTTCACGCCGCGCGGTCAGTCCCGGCCCGTAGCGTCGAAAGGCGACGGCCTGGAACGGCCGGGCCCCGCACGACGGGAGCGGCCATGGGCACGATCACCGGTGAGCAGCCGGCACCTGGACCGTCACCGATGCCTCGAGCCCCGTCGCCTCCCACGCAGCGGGCGGCGTCGTTGTTGGCGACGAGGGCCAGGTTCAGCTTGCCGACCGCGTGGTCGGGGTCGGCGGGGAAGTCGGTGAGGGCGGTGATCTGTCCGGCGCGGCGGCGCAGGTCAGCTGCGTTGTCGCGGGCCCAGGCGGTCACGGTGCGGTCGGCGGTGCGGGTGTCGCGTGACCCGCGCACGTGGCCGGGCCCGACCGTGTCCGGCCGGTCGCTTCAGGACGTGGTCGGCGTGGGACAGTTCCTGAATGTGAGCGGCTGTCCCTTCCAGCGGCAGAAGAGGGCGCAGAGCTCGGACACCCGCCGTGCGGGGCGTCCAGACGATCTTTGCTTTGCCTACTCCCTGGGCAAGGCCGGAGGCCAAAGCAGCGGCCCCCGCTGCAGTGCGCCGCCTCGACCACTCAAGGGGCGGCAGACCAGTCTTCGGAGCCCTCCTGTCGACCCGCGTCTGGCCTTCGGCTCGCCGGTGTCGCTGGTCGTCCAGATATCCGCAGGTATTCCTTCCGTGCCTCTGGGGCAGGCATCGGCCGCAGGGCCTGCTGGGGCGGGTAGGTGGAGGCGGTGGTGGTCCTGGCGTTGGGGTAGGCCGGGACCACCGGAGCCGGGACCGGCCCGGGGACGGTCTCCTGGGCTTCAACGAGGTCGGCTCATCGCGGGAACGCCGCCGTGCGGGCGACGTGCTGCAACGGCTCTACCGGGCAGGAAGGCACGTACGGTCTTGCCGCCTTTGGGGGCCCCGACCACATGGCTGGTGCGGGCGAGACGGTTGACCATGGGCCAGCCGAAGCCGCCGGTGCCGCGGTTCAGGTCGGGGGTGCGCATGCGCGTGCCTGCGGGCTCGGGTCGTGGACGGCCACCTCGAGCTGTCCGGGTGGGCGGTCAGTTCCAGGGTGCAGGTGCCGCTGGCGTGGAGCAGGGCGTTGGTGACCAGTTCCGACACGACCAGGACCACGGTGTCGGCGGACTCGGCTCCGAGCGGGGGCAAACAGGACCTCGAGGAAGTCTCGGGCTCGCTCGCGAGCGCCGGCGATGGCAGCGGAGCAGGCGGCCGCGACGTGGACGCTCATCATGCGCATCAACTACACCTCGGTCCCCTGAAGCGCCCCGCCCGGGGCCTGTCACCCAGTGCTTGTGCCCCGTCCAGGGGGGCACGACCCCGCGGCGGTCGCCTCTGCGTTCTTCGGTGCCGCTGTTCGAGGTCGATTACCTCGTCCTCGAACCTACGAAAATCTATGTTGGCCGAGGTAGACATTGCCGGGCGGTGCCAGTATGGTTTCTCTCGTATCCCGAAGAGATCGAAGGGCTCGGCAGAGACGAACTGCCGGGCAGCAAGACCGCAACACCCGCAGTTGCAGTGCGCACAACGGTGCGGTGACGGAGTTTCGAAGCCAGGTTGGTTGCAGGACGGCGACGGGACTGGTGACCGGACCGGGTGGCCCGCAGTGATCAGGGGCCGCCGCAAGCAGTACCGCAGTTAACGCAGCGGCAGTAAGTGCAGTCGGCAGTACCCAGCAGTGAAGTCAGTCAGCGGTACCTCGGTGAAGGCGTCGGCTGCGGGCGCGCGCACCGGGGAGTCCGGCAGTGGGGTTCCTGAGCCCGAGCAGACGCAGGATGGGCGACGGGGCTGGCTGCCGGAACGTGGCGCTAGGTGAGGCCACGAGCAGTACGCAGTACCCGTTGGTAAGGCAGTTGATCACCGAGGGAAGAACGGAGGAACGAGACGCCATCAGGATCGCCCGGGAGGAAGTTGGATCCCGGGTACCGCAGGACATCGATAGTGAGGTGGTCTCCGGTCAAGCAACCGCGATCCCCGCAGCCCCGACAGCATTCCGGTCGAGGCAGCGGACACAGAAGGCCGACGCACGATCAGGGTCGGCAGATGGTGTAGCAGTTCCTTCGGGGCCCTGGTGCCATAGGCGCCAGGGCCCCTCCACGCGTTCCACAAGAGAGGTTCCATGACAGCACCCGATCCGACAGGCCCGCTCGACGACCATTTGGACGACGACGACTACCCCGCCTACACCATGGGCCGAGCCGCGGAAATGCTCGGCACCACCCCGGGCTTCCTCCGCGCCATCGGCGAAGCCCGCCTCATCACCCCGCTCCGCTCCGCCGGCGGACACCGCCGCTACTCCCGCTACCAGCTCAGGATCGCCGCCCGAGCCCGCCAGCTCGTCGACCAGGGCACCCCGATCGAGGCCGCCTGCCGGATCGTCATCCTCGAGGACCAGCTCGAAGAAGCTCAGCGACTCAACGCCGAATACCGCCGCGCCGCCGAAGACCATCCGGCCGCACCCTGACACGACCTGCCGTCAGAGGACGGCGCGGGGGCGCTTCTGTGACGCGGCCTCTCTGGTCTGGTGACAGCGGGTGTGTGCGTGTACCGTCTGGGTCAGCTGTCGTGGTTCGGACGTTGCCGTTACGCCCACGCCTTCGGCGTGGGTCTTTTGCTGTGCTGTGCCGCAGGAACCAGGGCGATCACCTCCGCCTCCCGCATGGTGCGGGAGGCGTCCATCGACTGGAAGGCATGGATATGGCTACGGGCACTGTGAAGTGGTTCAACGCGGAGAAGGGCTTCGGCTTCATCGCGCAGGACGGTGGCGGCCCGGACGTCTTCGCCCACTACTCGGCGATCAACTCCTCCGGCTTCCGTGAGCTCCAGGAGGGCCAGGCCGTGACGTTTGACGTCACCCAGGGCCAGAAGGGCCCGCAGGCGGAGAACATCAACCCGGCCTGACCATCCCCACCCCCGCCCGCAGATCCGCGCCTACGCGCTCGCTCGAAGCGAAGCGCCTCAGGCAGCGAACGAGCACACATGACGCGGGCGGCGGCCGGAGGTAGGAGGAACGAGATCGGGGCCGCGCAGCTCTTGCCGCGCGGCCCCAATCCATGTTCGCGCTGGCAGCAGAGACGTCTTTGCCCCGCCCGGCGACGGCAGGCGTGCAGTGTCGCGGGTGCCCGCGTGCAGCCAGGCCAAGAGGCAGCGGGTCAACCAAGTGCGAGATGCCACACCCGCCCCGCCAGCCGACGGATGCTGACCGCTGACCTGCGCGCCCTGTATCCGCACGGCATCGCGGACCAGGCGGTGCTGCGCGTGCTGACCCGGAAGCGGTCCGCCTCCCCGTACGAGCGGGCTCGTCTCGCCGCCGTGACGCTGACCGCCCACGTCCACGCGCTCCGCCGCGCGGACCGCCTGAACTCCCCGGCCCCGCCCGCGCACCACACCGTGCCGGCCACCCCGAGCCCGCGCCCGAGCTTGCGCCCCGGGCGGAGGGCCGGCCGGGACCCGGAGCCGATGACGGACGTCGCCGCGGTGGAGCTGCCCAGCCGGGCGCTGGAGGCCGCCGCCGTTCGAGATGGCCGCCCGGCTCCAGGCCGGGATCCGGGAACGAGCCGCCGCCCGCCGCCCTTGCCAGGCGCGTTCCACGTCCCCGTCGCGGGCAGCGGACCCTCGGTCCAGTACGACGCGAGGGTGCCGACCCCGTCGGGTGCCTCGGCAGCGGCCCGGGCGGCTGCCTGGGCTTCGGCCGGCTCCTGTGTGAGCACGTCCAGGTTCGCCTTCGGGCACAGCATGGCGATGACGGTCTCGCCACCGGTACCTCGACGCCTTACATGCTTGCGGTCGGCAGTACCGTCGGCCGCAGGCCGTATGGCCGGCCGCCTGTGTGGCGGGCCTCAGGGCGTCCCGTGAGGGCGGTCAGGGCAAGAGGATGACCTTGCCGCGGTTGCGGCGGTTGTCGAGGTCGTCCTGGGCCTTTGCGGCTTCCTTGAGGGGGTAGGTCCGCCAGATCTCCACCGTCAGCTTGTCGGCGGCGGCGAGGGCGGCGAGCTCGGGGAGGGCTTCTGGGGCGCGGTCGGCGGGGTCCATGCCGGTCAGGCGCACGCCGTGCTGGGCGGCGTTCATGTCGGCGATCGTGATCACGCGGTCGGGACCGCCCGCCAGGTCGACGGAGTCGGCAAGGACGCCGGCTCCGGAGGTGTCGAACACCGCATCCACACCCTGCGGGGCGGCGGCGCGGACCCGTTCGCGCCAGCCGGGTCCGTAGGGGACGACGGTCGCGCCCAAGGCGGTGACCCGTTCCACGTCGCCTGCGCCGGCGGTGCCGACGACGGTGATGCCGCGCGCCGTGGCCAGCTGGACGGCGATGGCGCCGACGCTGCCGGCCGCTCCATGGATGAGCAGGGTCCGGCCGGGGGCCAGGTCCAGGTGCTTCAGGGCGCGGAAGGCCGTCTCGCCGACGGTGGGCAGCGCGGCCGCGATCTCCCAGGGCAGGGCGGCGGGCTTTGCCACCGGGGCGGGCATCAACACGTACTCGGCGTACGAGCCGCCCGGTGCCACGCCGAACACCTCGTCGCCGACGGTGAAGCCGGCGACGGCTTCACCCATGGCGTCGATGACGCCAGCGGCGTCCAGGCCCGGGACGATCGGGAACTGGGCGGGGAAGACGCCGGCGAGGTCGCCGCGGCGGATCTTGTTGTCGAGCGGGTTGACGCCCGCGGCCTTGACCTTCACCCGCACCTCCTGGGGCGCGGGCTCGGGGAGGTCGGTCTCGGTGACGGTGAGGACGTCCGGGCCGCCGAAACGGTCGTAGCTGATGGTGAACGGCATGAGCAGGTCTGCTTTCGTGTGAGGGGGAGGGAGTGGGGCCCGGCAGGGTCAGGCGGTTGCGGTGACCTGGAAGGCGATCTCGTAGGGCTGGCCTTCATGGGGGAAGTTGGTGATCGCGCCGCGCTGGTCCATCACCGCGCCGTTGGCTCCGAAGGCTTCGTATGCCTCGCGGTCGGCCCACTGGGCGTAGTTGATGACCCGCGTGCCGTCCGCGCTGACGTGGACGGTGGAGGAGAGGAAGCCGGGCTGGTGGCGCACCACGGTCACGACGAAGGCGCGGATGGCCTCGACCAGCTCCTCCCGTCGGGAGGGGTCGGGGGTGAAAGTGACGATGACGGTGAAGGTGTCGGAGTGAGCGTCGATGGTGACGGCCATGTCGTGCCTCTTCGGTGGTTGCCGGGGTCTGCCTGACCCACGAACAAGCGAACACATTGGATGATTCCAGGAAAGCATACGACCCGTATGATTGCGATGTGACGCCTGCCGCCTTCGACCGACCCAACCCGTCCAATCCCCGGGTCCAGCGCACCCGCGCCCGCATCCTCACGGTCGCCCGGGAACTCCTCGCCGAGGTCGGCCCCACCGCGCTGACCTACTCGCTGCTGGCCGAACGAGCCCAAGTGACCCGCCAGACCCTCTACCGACACTGGCCCACGAGAGAGGCGATGCTGGCGGACGTCATGCTGGAATCAGGCGACGCCGCCAGCTACCCGACGCCCGGAACAGATGCGCGCAAGGTGCTCACCGCCTACCTGCACAGCCTGCGCCAGGGCCTGAGCGACACAGCCACCGCCAGCGCGCTGATGGCACTGGCCGCCCAGGCAGACCGGGACCCCGACGCCGCCCAGGCCCTGACCCGGATCAGCCAGGACCGCCACCAGGCGCTCAACGAACTCCTGGCCCCCTCCGGAGTCCAGATGACGGCCGACGAGTTCACGCTGCTCATCGGACCGGTGATGTTCCGCCGCTTCCTCGACCGCGAGCCCCTGACCGACGCCTACATCGAGACCGTCGTCACCCGCTGGCTGACCACGACCCAGTAGGTGGCGCTCGGGCACCGATGCCGCGTGGCTCGCGGATAGAAGCATCCGCCGCCAGGGATAGGGCACCCGAATGCGCCGCTCAGAGACGAAGAGGTGCGCGGACAACCGCAGCGGTCCGGAACGACTATCCGCTCATGAGAAGGGGCAGCACCTATTCCTCGTCACCGAGCTGGTACAGCGTGCAGACCTCGATGCGGATCGAACCCTCATCCATGGCAGCGAGGTAATCGCGGGTCACCTCACCCGCCTCACGGAACGCCGCCTGGGACCGCTCCGAGTCTTCCCTGGTGATCCAGTCCACCGAGATGCTCCACTCGCCCTCATCGGAGACCACGGTGCGGCGGCTGCCGGCCACGTAACCGGGTTGGGTCGGCTGGAACTCCCGGTCCATCCGGAAGGCCGCTTTCAGGAAGTCTTTGGTGTCGACCCCGTCCTTCAACCGGAACCGCACGATCTCCGTGTACAGCACGGTTCCTCCTCCGCATCGCAGCAACACCCGAACCGCCAGTGGTAGCGGCTATAGGCCGAGACAGTCCTGGAAACCTAGGCCAATGCCGAACCGCGCGGCTTGGTGACGGAAGCTGACATGCCTAGATTCACTCGGGCCAGCCACGCCGATCACTCACGCGGCGTACAGGGCCGCGCGCAGGGCGGTTCTGGCTGCCGGCCCAGGCGACGGGTGGGGCCTGCGGGCGGGGCTTGATGGTCTGTTCGCTCATGCTGCTGCCTGTCGTTCCGTCGGGTCCGGCGGGTGGGTGCGGGCGGCGCGGCGCAGTTCGACGCCGCCGGCCCGCCACGGCGGAGGCCGCCCAGTAGGGGTGGGTGCACCGGTTCCCGGAGAGGACGATCAGCCGGCGCCGCAGAACGGTCGTGCCCTCCCCGGCGGGGGTGTGCGCGAGGTCTGCGTAGGTCTGCTGCCACGCCCCTCGGAGAGCGAGGACGTGGGCGTGGACGACGTCACGCGGTTCGGCCAGGGGCCGGCCGCGGCCGTCGGTTGACCATCCGCTGATCCACCCGCCGCCCGCTGCCAAGTGTTCTCCCGGGGGCCGGCGCCGACAGGTGGCCAGCCCCGTTTTGTGTCCTCCGCAGGGGTGAATCCGGCCCTTGCGTACGCGTAGGTTTACGTGGAGTTGGATTGTTCCGGACGGGCTGTGGGAGATCGCGAAGCCGCTGATCCCACCTTCGAGGGTGCGGCCGCAGGGCGGCTGACGCAGGACACGCCTGATGAGACGTTGTTCGCCGCGATCGTTTACGTGCTGGTCAGCGGTGTGCCCGGCGGGCCCTGCCACCCTGCTTCGGGATATCGAAGTCCACGGCCCACCGCCGGTTCCTGATCTGGTCGAGGGCGGGGGCTGGGGCTGTTTGCACGAAGAGATCCTGTACCGGCTCGACGACGCCGGGTCCTCGATCTCTCCCGAGCAGTCCTCGACTCCGCGCACGTGCTGGCCAAAAAGGGGGCGAACTCACAGGTCCGAGCCCCGTGGACCGGGGCAAGCCTGGCTCCAAGATGCACGTCCCGTCGGATGCGGCCGGACTGCCCCTCCTCGTCGGCGTCTCGGCCGCCGATACACACGACAGCCAGGCCCTGAAGCCCATGGTGCTCGGTCACCAAACGAGACACGACCCCCATCGCGGCCGTCATCTCAAGCCCATCGGCGTCCTGTCGAGGCTCCGCTCATCACTGCCTGGTGGCCGACGGGTGACCGGTCGGCTGGGCCCGTAGGGAGTTCTCGTCGATCCGCGGTGGCCGGGCCGGTTACCGGCCCTCGACGGCTGGGTTGGGGGGTGTAGTGCGGCCCCCGACCCTGGGGGAGTGGGTCGGGGGCCGCACCGTGGACAGGACGCGCGTCCGCGGTCAGTGGCGGAAGGTGTCCTTGGTCTTTTCCTTGGCCTGGCGGGCATCGCCCTTGGCCTGTTCGGCGCGGCCTTCGGCGGTCATCCGCTCGTTGCCCGACACACGTCCGAGGGCTTCCTTCGTCTTGCCCTTGGCCTGCTCGGCGGTGGCCTTGGTCTTCTCGGTGCCCGACATGGGGACCTCCTCGTGTTGTACCGGATCGGTCGTGACCGCTCTCCTGCTCGCATCCGCGCCGGTCAAACGTGGGACCTGTGTTGTGCCGGGTCGGTGGGGCTGGAGCCGGGCAGGTGGCCAAGCCCTCAGGGCACGCTCTACAGCGCCACATCCTCCACCTGCGCGAGCTGCGCGCCGGCCGCATTCCCGCCCAGCTCGAAGCCCCCTCGAAGTAGCCGAGCCCAGCAAGATCGATCTCATCCGGACACCTGTGGCCCGACTTCGCACAGCCGGTTTCACCGTCACGGGTTCACCAGTTGGCAGGAACATCTCGGTGTTCGCGCTGGCGAGGACGGCCTGCTGGGTATGAGTCCAGCTCACGGCGTCTGGAGAGAGGCGACAGGATGCGGGCCAGCGTAGGCGACAGGCTCCTTGTCCACGGCAGGGTTGCAGGCCAGCACGATCGGTGGGCCGAGGTCATCGAGGTGCTGGGGCGCGAGGGTACGCCGCCCTACCGGGTGCGACTCGAAGACGGACACGAAACCCTGATGTCGCCGGGCCCGGACACCGTCGTCCGGCCTTCCACCGACGAGGAGTAGGGCGACTTCCTCCCCGGCCTGCACCCTGGCGCCCGTCCCAGCTCTGCGGCCGGGGCTGGAACGAACGCTCAGAGGGTAAGTGGGCGATGGCGGGGTCGGGATGTGCGTCCGTTTGGCGGGTGCAGGGTCGATTCGCCATCATGCGTGCGGGTGACGGGGGCCGTATCCGCGTGCCCGGCAGGCATGATCGCAGCGGCAACGATCCCGTCAGCAGGAAGGCCTCGTCATGCGTCTGCGTTCCGTTCTCACCACCGTCCTCGGTGCTGCCCTGCTCGCCGTCTCCGTCTCCACACCCGCTTCCGCAGCGTCAGGACGGTTCCTTTACGACTACGTCACCGTCGAGGGCTACGACACCACCGGCTTCCTTATCGATCCTGCCGACAACGAGTGCATCAACCTGCCCGGCGTCGGCCAGGAGAACCCCGAGCCCGGCCACACGCCGCGCAACCGCACCGACACCTGGGCAACAGTGTTCACCGGCACCGACTGCGAAGGTGACTCCTTCCGCCTGCGCCCCCACACCGGCGGTGCCTCGGAGCGGCTCAAGGTCCGATCGGTCGTCTTCGGCTGAACCAGTACAACGCGCGGGGCGCCGGGTCGGCCCAGCGACGGCAGAAGCCGGGCCGGCCGCGGCGGGTGCCGGTGAACCGCCGGGGCCGCGTACGCCACCCATCCAGTGGGTGTCGAACCAGAAGTCCGTATCGACGGCGAGCATGCGTATCGCCTTCCTCACCAGCGGCAACGAGGGCCTGAGGCGCTTGTTGTACCCGGACTGCTGCGGCAGGTACGGCAACATCGATGCCAGGTGCGCGTTCGCGTACCGCAGCCAGCGCGTCTCAGAATGGAAGCCGAGCAGCGCCTGCGCGACCGTGAGGGCAACCCACTCGGCGTCGGTCAGCCGCGGCGGCCTACCCATCCACCGACCGATCTCCAGCTCGTCATCGATCTTCACGTGCAGTGCGGTCAGCAGGGGTGTCCAGGTCGTCCGTCACCCAGCGATCTTGAACACCCTCTGTGCATTCCCCGACGCGCCGTCAAGCGGCGATGCTGCTCAGCCCACGCGAGGTGCCTGGGCCACACAACTTCGCTCCCGCCGGTAGCCGGGCGGCTACTCGCCAGCCGCTGAAAGGTCCATCCGCCACACGTTCGAGCGGATGAAGTGCCCCTTGGGGTACTCGAAATCACACTCCTCAACGAGTTCGAGCCCCGCCTTCCGGCATACCGCATTCGACGCGACATGGTGGACAGAGGGAAAAGCATGCAGAAAACGATGCCTGCCATCCGCCTTGGCCTTGCCGACGACCGCGACGGTCGCCGCTACCGCCAGGCCGCGCCCTTGGAACTCCGGCAGGATCCCATAGCCCGTCTCATAGGCTGGCTCGCCGCCCCACTCGTGGTCCCAGAAGCCAGTCGACCCCACCACCTGCCCTTCCGGCAGCAGCACAACCCGAAACATGGTCCCGTTCGCATCGGGGTCGAGATAGCGCCGGTGCCGCTCGACGAGCTGTTCCTCGGTCTCCGGGCCGCCGAGGTGTTCGGTCATCTCGGGCATGTTGCTCTTGCGGAGCAGGTCCAGGTCGCCCTCAGACCAGTATTCAAGGCCTACTTGGGGAACGGCGATCGATGGCATGACAACAAGATAGGGGCGAGGTGTGACAACGCCCAGCCACGAGCATGATCAGTTCGGCTGCCCCGCGTGCGGCCGAACACATCGGACTTGATCATCTAGGTGCACACCAAGGATCGGCGATGGCATAGTCAGCCTTCTTCAGTCAGTCGTGGTGGCTGCGCCGTCGGCGGCCGGCGCTCTCGCTGTCCCCGCTGCCGGGACTTTGACGCGTCGGGCGGCCACGTCCTGGCGAGGTCGTGCACAACAACGCCCAGGTCCACATGGACCAGGCGGCCGCCATTGCCACCGACGTCCAGCCCCGCCTCTTTGTCGCGGGCGGGCAAGCAGTGGTGGGGCTGGAGGGCTCCGGCTGTGTGCCCGCCGGCATGGCGTGTCAGACGATGGCGAGCCGGTCCACCACCAGCTCCACCCTGAGTTCGGCGCCCCCGGGCGGCAGCCGTCCCGCCCGGGTCAGGGTTGCCAGTCCGTGCAGGGTCGCCCAGAACACCTCGGTGAACACCCCCGGGTGGACGCCGTCCCCGGCGACCTCGCGCTGGCGCCCGCCGTTCGCGGCGGGCGCCGTCGTGTGTCGTCGTCGAGCGAGTCACCCGCAGCAGCCTGGCTTCGGCCCCTGCTGAGGAGGATGCAGCCGGCCTGACAGACACACACTGGTCGGACGGTCAGCTCTCGGCACGAGCCCGCTGAGGGGCGGCACGGCCCCATCCATCCCCCTACACAAGCTGCGCACCGATGCGGGAACCCGCCCCTCACCGACACGCGCTCTCGCCACCCCCACCACCAAGGTCCCTGGCGACGGCCGCCGCACCGCCCCCCGGCACACTCACGATGGGGGCCTCCATGTCCGGTTGTGCAGCGCCCTCCCGGACAGCGGTGGCGCCACGGCCCCTTCAGCCGGTTCGGTTAAATGGAGAGGCAATGCATCTCACACGTGGGGTGTCTCATGTGGCCTGGGAGGTGACATATGCCTCGCGTGGGGGATCACACGGGGCCGGGGCTTGACCGGGGTGACTGTAGGTGTGGGACGCTCGAAGGACGAAGAGACGGCCGGTACCTGCTGCCCGCGGGCGCCGGTTTACGGGTTCCGGGCATCGCCCCCATCACGGGCATTCGGTCCCCGCCATTGCTGTCGGGCACCCTCTTGTGACGGGTGTGCGATTGCCTTTGGGCTCATGACCCCCTCGATTGGGGGCGCCCACCATGACCACCGCCACTACCCGCTTCGACGGCGAGACGGCTGTTATCACACCCACCGGAGACATCGACTTCTACGCGCTGCCCGATCTGCTGGCCGCAGGCCGACACCTGCCCGCCTTCATCACCCGCGTCGAGTGGGACTTCCAACACGTGTCGTTCATGGCCGTCGCCGGCCTGCACCTGCTGCACCACCAGCGCACCTCCTGCCGCGAGTCACACCGCACCCTGACGGTGACCGGCTTGAACACCCAGCCCCACCGCCTGCTGACGACGGCGGTGGAAGCGATCCCCGAGGAATCCTGGAGCGACTTCCTCCCCGACGCCCGCACCATGACCACCCGGCCCAGCTCGACCCCAAGCGCCTGAACGCCTGGAAGCCTAGGGACGGCCGTCGATACCGCAGCAGAGCCTTGCCCGGCACCGCGCACCGGCACCCCGCACCAGAGCCAGCGGGCTGTCTCGGCGTACTCATGAGAGTGCTCCACCCAGTACGGAGACCTGTGCACCAGTCTTTGTCACCGAAGCCGCGCTTCACGGAGCGAGTAGGGTCCCGTCGAAAGGGGGGCGTCATGGAATCACTCGGGAACCTGTTCATGGCCGCGGCTTGGGGCATTCCCCTGGCCACCTTGCTGGGTGGGGTGATCGCCGTTGCGGCCGTCACACGTTGGCGCCGCCGTGAAATCAGCGCTCTGAAGAGGGCAGATGAAGAGCAAGGTGGATCGGCCCTCGCGGTGTCCGGCCGATAGGGAGGCTGTGAGGGCCAGGCGAGGCGATCCTCCGACGAGAGAGTCTGCGACACCAGGCCAGCGTCTCCGCAGGTCGAGGCCCGTCCTTCAGGCTGCCTCGTGACGGTCTCGTTCGATGGCGGCCAGCCGGTTCTTGAGGCGGTGGCTGTTGCGTTGATGGAGACGACCTCGCAGTGGTGCAGGAGTCGGTCGAGGATCGCGGTGGCGAGGACTTCGTCACTGAAGACCTGGCCCCATTCTCCGAAGGCCTTGTTCGAGGTCAGGATGATCGAGCCCCGCTCGTCGTGCTTGGAGATGACTCGGAAGACCAGGTTCGCCTCGGCCCGCTCGAGCGGCTGGTATCCCACCTCGTCGACCACGAGGACGGCCGGGTCGGAGATAGCTGGTGAGCTTGCTCATCAGTCGGCCTTGGTCCTCGGCGGCTTTGAGGTGGCGGACCATGTCGTCGAGGCTGGTGAAGTAGATCGAGTAGCCGGCTCGGCAGGCCGCGACCGTGAGGGCGACGGCAATGTGGGTCTTGCCGACTCCGGGCGGTCCCAGCAGGGCGACGTTGGCTTTGTCCTCGACGAAGGACAGGGTGGCCAGGTCTTTGACCTTCCGTCACCGCGAGTTCCTCGGAAAGAACCAGGTCGAGCAGGTCGAGGTGGCCCATCTTCGCCTCGTCGGCCCGCTGGACGTAGTGACTCAGGGACTCGCCCAGGTGCGACAGCCCGAGGCGGGCGGCGGTGGTGCGGATGCGGGTGCTGGTCAGCTCGCTCAACGGGCGTCCTTGGTCCGGGCGGACGGGTTGAAGGGCCGGGTGCCGGTCAGCTCGTCATAGACCGACGGCGGCCGGCGGCCGACCTCGGCGTGGGCGGCGGCAGCCCGGCTGAGAAGAGCCTGCAGCGGTCCTGTCTGCTGGTTGCGGCGGGGGAGGGCAAATCGTCACCCCTGGTGACGCGGCGGCCGGCGCCGGTGGGCAGACCGTCCCAGTGCTTCTCGTCCACGACGCGGGTTCCGCGGCCGACCGCCCGCGGATGGATGGCCAGCAGCGTCAGCCCGCCAGCATCGGGGACGGTCGAGCGCAGGCTGACCTGCGATTTCGTGACACGGACCTCAACCAGCTGGCGAGGGTGAACCTTTCGGGCAGGCACCGAGTAGAGGTTCGCGTCGAAAGCGACCAGGCAGTCCTTGCCGACGTGCCGCAGATACCGCTGGGCAACGACATAGGGGGTCTGGGGCAGCTGCCTCAGGGCCGTGTGATCGCGAGCGGCCCGGTGTCGGCATATACCCGAACGTGGCCAGTGAGGTACAGCGGTACGTCCCCACCCTGAAGGTGGCCGTGCGCACGTCGGGGAGCCAGGGCCACCCGGCTTCTCAGGCCCGCAGGGATGCCAACCACCGTTCGGCGCGGCCCTGTTTGTCGGAGTCTCCAGAGCGGCGGGCGTGCGCCAGGAGTCGGGCGCGCAGTGGCTCGGGCAGGCCGGCGACGTCCCGCTTCTGGCGCGGGCGGGTCTTCCAGCCCATCAGATGCCGCACGGCCCCGGCGTCGTGCCGCTCCTCGGCCCGTGGGCCGGCCAGGGCGGCGAGCAGGTCGTCGATCGGCAC